>NZ_JAAKZY010000100.1 GCF_011045015.1 Streptomyces scabichelini
GGGCAGGGAGCGAGGGCACGCGGGTGTGGGCGGGCAGGGGTGGCGGAGCCGACAGTCAGGGTTGCTTCGGCGGCCGGAGCCGGGACGCCGGGCGCGACCGCCCGCCGGGTGGACGGAGTCCGCTCACCGGTCACTACGCCCGTCAGGGGTCGAAACTCGGTTCGCCCGGCGCGACCGCCCGTCCGCGCATACGACGCGACCGCCCGTCCTGCGTCCGCGCATGCGACAGGCCGTCAGTTCGCGCCTAACTGAGTCAGAGTCGGCGTGGCAGCGCGGGGCCGCACCGTGGCGTTCAGGGCCGCTCCCATCGCGCCGGCGTACGAACCCAGCTCGGCGGCCATGAGGGTCACCGGTCCGATCAGTCGCCGCCGGTCGAGCAGTGCCGGCTCGACGCCCGGCCGCATCAGGTCGAAGGCCGGCGCGACGCCACCGCCCACGACGACGACCGAAACGCCGAGTTGGGCCAGCACACTCCCCAGGATCGCGCCCACGGCCGTGGCGGCGGTTTCGAGGATCTCCCGGGCCGTGGTGTCGCCCGATCGTGCGGCCCGGACCAGGTCTTCGGGTGTCGCCGGCCGGTCCTGGTCCGCTGTCCCGCGAGAGGCGAGGGCCCGGGACCACAGGGCGGCCAGTGCCCGCCCACCCGCCACCGTCTCCAGGCATCCGCGGGCTCCGCATCCGCAAGGGGCACCGCCCGGCACGGCGGTCATGTGCCCGATCTCGCCGATCCTGTCGCCGGGCCCGCGCAGAACCCTGCCGCCCAGGGCGATCGCACCGCCTATCCCGGTGCCCATGGTCATGAACACCACGTCATTGCGGCCACGCGCGGAGCCCAGCGCGAGTTCCGCCGAGGCGAAGGCGCGCGCGTCGTTCATGAGCAGGACGGGCTTCGCGGTCGCGCGCTCGATCGTGTCCGCCAGTGGGAAGTCCTGCCAGTCGCCGTCGACGTTCGGGATGGTCGTGGTGGATCGCAGGTCCGGGCTCAGATGACCGGGCAACGCCACGCCGATGGCCTCGACGGTGCGCGCACCCGCGATCTCGGCGATGGCGGCGGCGACCTGCGCGGGTCCGGCGGCGGGGGTGGGCAGCGTGCCCCGTTCGACGACCGCCGCGCCGGCACGATGCACCCACTTGGTGTTCGTGGCCCCGATGTCCACCCCCAGTGCGGAACCTGCGGGGCGAGGACCGCTCCTGGTCGCGACCATGCGATCTCCTGATCAGTATTGCCTGTATAGACTTAACCGGAAGCTTGGTCCGAGTGAATCACCCGGTCAATCAGTTGAACTGTAAAGAATGAGAAACTTTGGCTGATTGAGCCCACCCGACAGGGCGTCAGCCGGAGTCGGGCAGCGGACTCACAACCTGTCTAGACTCACAGGCTGCCGAGCCCTCCGCCTCAGGGGATGGATCAGCCGGGCGAGATCAGGGCGCCGTCGACTGCGAGCTGTTCTCGAAGCTTGACGATGTCCACATCGCGAGGCCTGCCGTCGGCGGAGGCCGCCAGCGCCGCGGCAGTCCCCGCGGCCTGCCCCATCGCCATGCACTGTCCGATGGAACGGACGGATGCGTGGGCGTCGTGGGTGGCCGAGAGGCACCGGCCCGCGACGAGCAGCCCGTCCACGCCGCGGGGCAGCAGGCACCGGTAGGGCACACCGTACGTGCGGCCGGTGGGCGTCTCGTCACCGGAACCGACGTACTGCCAGATCGTCCTCTGCCCGGCGGCATGGTCCTCGATCGGAGCGCCGCAGCGCGCGATGGCGTCATCGAACTGGCGCGCGCTCAGCACGTCTTCCCTGCCCAGCACGTACTCGCCGATCAGGCGGCGGCTCTCCCGTACGCCGATGCGCGGCGCGGAGGCGATGAGGAAGGCCCGTTCGTACCCCGGCACCTGCTCGACGAGGAACCGCGTGTACTCGACGACCTGTCGGCGCCCCTCCTGCTCGGCTGCCGAAAGCTGCCAGGGGTCGGTCGGGTCGACGCCGCTCACGCGCGTCACGTTGGTGTGGACGACGCCGGGTTCGGTGGTCCGGTGGACGGAACCCTCGCGCCGGGGCAGCTCGTACGCTCCCGAGTCCGCGTGCAGAGCCATCAGGCGGTGCAGCTCGGCCGTCGGGGTCGCCGCGGCGTCGACACCGGCGAGCCGGAAGGTCTGGGTGAGCGGTTGCACGACGCGGTCCTCGGCGGGCCGCTCCAGCGCCGCCCCCGCACGCCACGCGATGTCGGCGTCACCGCTGGCGTCGACGACGACTTTGGCCCGTACGTATGTGGGTCCTGCGACCGTCTCGACGACCAGCCCGAGGACATCCTGGCCCTCCATCACCACCCTTGATGCACGGGCATGGAACAGCACCCGTACCCCCGCAGAGCCGGTGAGCTCGTCCCAGACCAGCTTCAGCGTCTCGGGGTCGTAGGTGACGCCGGTGCCCGCGCCGTAGGTGTTGGGGCGCTCGAAGGCCGCCTTGCGATCGGTGAGCGCCTGGCACACCTCCCAGCCGACGCCGCCGACGACGCGTTCCCCCGTGCCGGGCGCGTAGAAACCGTAGAAGGTGTCCAGAACGCTCGCCCCGGTGCCGCCCAGGTGAGCGGCGCTCTCCAGGAGCAGGGTGGAAGCGCCCCGCCGGGCGGCCGCGACGGCCGCCGCGGAGCCCGCCGACCCGCCGCCGACGACCACTACATCGCCGTCCCACAGGAGCGGATACCGCGCTGCCTCCACCTGGCTGACGCATGTGCCGTTCACCTCAGGTGCCACCCTCCGTCTACGGGGACGACCGCGCCTGTCGTACGGGAGGAGGCGTCCGACAGCAGCCACATGGCCGTGTCGGCGATCTCTTCGGGACTGCATGCCCGCGCACCCAGCGGCATCAGCCGCGGCATACGGTCCTGGATCGCGGGGTCCCTCATGGCGCGGGCGGCCATCGGGGTGTCCACCAGTCCGGCCGCGACCATGTTGACGCGCACCCCCTTGGGGGCGCCGGTGAACGCGGCCGAGCGCACCAGGGGGACCAGGGCGCCCTTCGCGCTGGCGTAGGCCGCGGTGAGGAAGTCCTCGTCGAGCGTGGTCGCCAGGGCCGAGCCGATGACGACGATCGAGCCGCCCGAGCCGCCCGCCCGGGACAGCTGCCGGATGCCGGCGCGCAGCAGGAAGAACACCGAGTCCAGATCGACCCGGTGCACTTCGCTCCACGCCTCGTCGCTGCACTCGTCGACCGGCCCGTCACCGAGACGCCGGCCCGACATGCCCACCGCGTGCACGATGCCGTCGAGACCGTCCAGGGCCTCGGCCGCTCGTGCCACGGCCGCGTCGGCGCCCGCGGACACGGTGACGTCGTACGTATCGCGGTCGGCCTCGAAGACCTGGGCACCGGCGGCCCGCGCCGCGTTGACGCACGCGGCGCCGATTCCGCCCCGCGCACCGGCCACGAGCAGGCGCTTCACGGGGCACCGTCCGCGGTGCGCAGGGCGGCGGCGGAGCGGCGGGCGAACTCGAGGTAGGCGCCCTCGAACAACTCGTTGCTGCGGTCCGCGCCGACCAGGCGGGAACTGGTGATGACCGGCGGCATGGCGCCCCGTTCGGCCAGCAGCTCGGCGACCCGCACCTTGATCTCGTTGACCACGGCGATCGCGGTGAAGGTACTCACCGGACCGACCGGGACGTCCAGGCCGTCGACGTGGCAGATGGCGTCGCCGACCGGTGATCCGAGATCGATCACGACATCGGCGTGGTCGGCGAGCCGGGATCCGCTCGGGTGCCGCGGTGCGGCGGCGTTGGTCTCCTGCAGCGACGTCGCCGCGATGACCGGCAGCCCCGCCTTCCGCGCGCCCATCGCCATCTCGATGGGGACGGCGTTGAGCCCGCTGACACTGAAGATGAACATGCTGTCCGACGGGCGCAGCCGGAAGTTGGCCAGGATCTGGTCGGCGAGCCCCTCGACGCGTTCGATGAACATCGCCTGCCGCTGTCCGTTGGCCCCCACCACCTGCGTGTGGAATGTCATCGACAGCTCCACCAGCGGCTGGAAGCCGGGGTAGGAGCCGTAGCGGGGAAAGATCTCCTCCACCGGCATGCGCGAATGACCGGTGCCGAAGGTGTAGACGACGCCGTCGTCGGCGATCGACCCGGCGGCGATCTGGGCCGCGGCCTCGATGGCCTCGGCCTGGGACTCGGCGATCTGCTCGACGATTCCGACTGCGGTACGGATCCACGATGGCACGTGCGGAAACCTCTCGACATGAGGGCGGAGACACGGCACGACAGGAGCTATGTCTAGACAGGTAGTACTTGCCGGACGCTAAAGCGACGAGCGCCGAAACGTCAAGCACCTGGACCAGACTTGTCGCCCCCTCCAACGAGGTGGGCCAGGTGTGGACGGGCGGCTGGAGGCGGCCTATGCTGCGTTGGTGCGTACCGGTATAGACAAGGGAGAAGATGTGGCTCGGCGGCCCATGCCGCGACACGAAGCAGTCGAACGGCACATCCGTGGTCGAATCGCGGGACTGAAGCCCGGAGACCAGATCGAGTCCGACGCGGAACTGTGCGAACTGTTCCAAGTCAGCCGGATGACCGTCAGACAGGCGACCCAGCGACTGGTCGCCGAGGGCGCGATCTACCGGATCTCCGGCGTCGGCACCTTCGTGGGGGAACCACAGGTCCATCGCCAGATGGGCAAACTGCGCTCCTTCACCGAGGAGATGGCCCTGCGCGGCATGACCGTGTCATCGACCGTCCTGACGGGGGAACTGCGCGTGGGCAGTCAGGAGGAGATCACCGCGCTCAGGCTCGCCCCCCAGTCCAACGTCGTTCACGTACGGCGTCTGCGGCTGGCCGACGACCAGCCGATGGCGATCGAGAACGTCGTACTGCCGCCGTCCTGCGCCTGGCTGTTGCGCGAGGACCTGGCCCGTGGCTCGCTCCACCAGGCGCTCACCGACAAGGGTTTCGCCCCCTCCCGCGCGACGGGAACGCAGGTGGCGGCCATCGCCACCGAGGACGACGCCGGCCTCTTGGACCTGCCCGTCGGCGCGCCCATCTTCGTCGAGCGCCGACTGATCACCACCGCCGACGGCACACCTGTCGAACTCACCGAATCCCGCTACGCGGGTTCCCGGTTCGTGTTCCACATCGAACTCGCCTAGCCCGGAAGGGAAAACGGCATTGTCTGTCGTCGAGACCGTCCTGGGCCCTGTCGCCGCTGACGAACTCGGCGACGTGGACGCCCACGAGCACGTCTTCCTGCGCACCCCGGTCAACCCAGGTGACGAGTTCCTCGACACCGACAAGGCGGCGGCCGAACTCCTGCGTGTGGCGGCCGGCGGTATACACACCGTCGTCGACCTGACACCCGTCGGCCTGGGACGCCGCCCCGGCGAGCTCGCCGAGGTCTCCCGCACGAGCGGGGTCCATGTCGTCGCCGCGACCGGCTTCCACCGCAGCGCCCACTATCCGGCCGCTCACTGGGCCCGCCACGCCGACGACGCGACGCTCCTCGATGTGCTCCTGGACGACCTTCAGACCGGCATGGACCGTCACGACTGGGACTTCCCGCGCCCCGTACCCACCTCGCACAAGGCCGGCATCATCAAACTCGGGGCTTCGTACCACCGGATCGACCGCCACGAGGAGCGTTGGTTCGCCGCGGGAGCCGCGGCGGCCCGGGACACGGGAGTGGCCCTGGCGGTGCACACCGAGGTCGGCACCGCCACTCACGCCGCCCTGGACCTCCTGGACAAGCACGGTGTCCCGGCCGGACGCGTCCTGCTCGCCCACACCGACCGCAACCCCGACCCGGAACTCCACCTCGACCTGATCGCCCGCGGAGCCCACCTCGTCTACGACACGATCGGGCGGATCAAGTACCGGCCGGACTCGGTCCTCCTCGACCTGATCGAGCACATGGCCGAGGCCGGCCGACTGAACCACATCTGTCTGGGGACCGACGTCGGACGCAAGTCCTCGCTCAGGGCCTACGGCGGCGGGCCGGGCATGGACGTGCTCGGCAGGGACTTCGTCCCGCGACTGCGTCGGCGCCTGGGCGACGAAGCGGTCGAGACCGTACTGCGGCACACGCCCCAGGCACTGCTGGCCAAAGAGATCTCCGGCACAGGGCTTCCGGCTGTCGGCACTACGGCTTGACCGCGATGCGGCCTTCATCCATGCGGAGCAGGAGGAGTCGGGCGCCCGTCTTCTCCAGGAATTCGTCCACCGCGCTCTTCGACCCCTGCCACCAGCCATAGTCGTCGATAAGGAGGACCCCGCCGCTGACCAGCCGCGGATAAAGGTGCTCCAGTTCATGGCGAGTTGAGGCGTACCAGTCGGTGTCGAGCCGCAGAATCGAGATCCGTTCGGGGGCCTCGGCGGGAATGGTCTCCTCCACGAGGCCCTGGACGAAGTGGACGCGATCCGCGGGATACGGAACCTGTTGAAAGCCCTCCTTGACGTCTTCCAGCGTGGCGACGGCCCAGATCGGGCGGCTCCTGTCCTGCCTGGCCAGCAGATCCGCGGCGGATTCGCCGTCCCGGCGAAGGTCCTTGTCGGTCGGCGCCGGCATGCCCTCGAACGTGTCGAAGAGGTACAGGTGCCGCTCGGTGTCATGCAGCCCGAGGAGGGTGCGGGCAGCCGCCTGCATGCTGCCACCCCGCCATACCCCGCACTCGACGATGTCTCCGGCGATGTTGTGCCGGCTGACGTAGCGGGCGGCCAGAATCAGGGCATTGAGCCGTTCCGGAGAGGTCATCGTGTAGGGAGACACGGCCCGGATGACTTCCTTGGCCGTGTCGTCGTAGTCGGCGGGGAATTTGGGGCCAGGAACCGGCTCCGGCCTTGGTGGGGGCATTACGGGCCTCGGGCGACGGATTTCGTAACCGGTGAGCCGCCTCAAGGTTCCATTGACATTTTTGCGCCAAGCCATAAGGGCAAGGTACGTCCCGAACCAGGAACCCGCAGCCCCGCCGGCGGCACGGCAGCCGTCAGCCCGTCCGTCGGATCAGCGCCAGATACATCGCGTCCGTCCCGTGCAGATGTGGCCACAGCTGTACGTCGGGGCCGTCGCCCAGAGCCGGTACGCCGGGCAACAGCGGCCGGGCGTCGATCAGTTCGGCCGAGCCTCCGTACCGCTTGAGGACGTCGTCGACGACCGCACGGGTCTCGGCGAGGTGCGGCGAGCAGGTGACGTATCCGACGACGCCACCGACCCGTACCGACTCCAGCGCCGTGCGCAACAGCCCGCGCTGCAGCGACGCGAAGCCGTCCAGGTCGTCGGGGCGGCGCCGCCAGCGCGCCTCGGGACGGCGGCGCAGGGCGCCAAGTCCCGTGCACGGCACGTCCATCAGCACGCGGTCGAAGACGCCGGGCCGCCACGGCGGACGCGTGCCGTCGGCGGCGATGACCTGGTACGGCCCCGGGTTCCCGGCGAGCGCCTTCGCCACGAGCCCGGCCCGGTGCGGCTGCTTCTCGGCGGCGAGCAGGACGGCCCCGCGTTCGGCGGCGAGCCCGGCGAGCAGCGCCGCCTTGCCGCCGGGACCGGCACAGCCGTCGAGCCACGCCTTGTCGGGCCCGTCGAGGGGCGCGCCCGCGAGGGCGAGCGCCACGAGCTGGCTGCCCTCGTCCTGCACGCCGGCCCGGCCTTCGCGTACGGCTTCGATGGCGCCCGGCTCGCCGCCCTCGGAGAGCCGCACGGCGTACGGCGACCAGCGCCCGGGCAACGCGGCCTCGTCACCGAGTCCGTCGAGCAGTTCCTCTGCCGTGGCGCGCCCGGGACGGGCGACCAGAGTCACCTCGGGCCGCTCGTTGTCGGCCTCGAGGAGGTCCTCGATCCCGGCGCGCCCGCCCCCGAGGGAGTCCCACAGCGCGGAGACGATCCACCGAGGGTGCGAGTGCACGATGGCGAGGTGGTCCTCGGGGTCTTCGTCGTACGGCGGTGCCACACGCTCCAGCCAGCCGTCGAGGTCGTGCTGCGTGACCTTCCTGAGGACGGCGTTGACGAACTTCGCCCGGCCGTCACCGAGTACGACCCGGGCGAGCTCGACGGAGGCGGACACGGCGGCATGGCTCGGAATCCGCGTTCCGAGCAACTGGTGCACACCGAGACTCAGCACGTCGAGCACCGGAGGGTCGACCTCACGCAACGGCCGGTCCACGCAGGCCGCGATCACGGCGTCGTACGTCCCCTGCCACCGCAGCGTCCCGTACACCAACTCCGTGGCCAGCGCCGCGTCCCGCCCGTCGAAGTCCCCCTTCTCCCGCGCCTTCCGCAACAGCGGCGGCAGCACCAGATTCGCGTACGCATCCCGCTCGTCCACGGCCCGCAACGCCTCAAAGGCCAGCATCCGTACGGGATCCTTCTTCGGACGACGGTGAGGCTTGCCCTGCGGGCGACGACGACGGTCCTGCTCGTTCACGTAAAAGGTGCTCCGGATCTTGGAAGGGTTACTCGTCAAGCGTACGTCGCGGGGGTGTGGCGGTGCGGGGCACGGGTGGAATGGCGTCGCGCTTCGGGCGGCTGCGGCGATCGGCTGACTGCGGCCGGGCGGCAACGAGCCCTCTTGACCGAGCAGCACCACCGAGACCACCTCGATGAGGACATCGAAAGCCGCAGCGGACGACGCCGACCAGACAACGGCAACCAATCCACACCGCGTTCCGACTGGACGCCTGCCGCCGCCTGCCGTCGGCCGGGGCCGGCCGGGGCAACCGCGGCACCGCGCCTGGGGGCGGCCGCGATCACTCTGCGCCGCTCCGGCGGCGGCACCGGCGACGGGCGCAACTCCCGGGCGGCTGTGCTCGACCGGCGCCGCCTGGGCATCCGCCGCCGAGCAGGATCGGCCGACCGGCCACTCCCTGAGCAGCGGGGGGTGGGTGATCGGGCGCCGCTGAGCGAGGTCGGTGGGCGGCACCGCGTCGGGCGGGGACCGCTCAGCCGCGCCGCGTCACGGCTAAGCGGCCTTGGTCAAGTCCGGGGCATCCCCGCGCCCCTTAAGGGGCGCGGGGAACTGCGCGACCAGCCACGGACAGCCCGCACCTTTCGTACGGCACTTCCCGCGGAGCGCTCAGTCCCCGACCCGCTCGCCGGAGGCGATCCGTACCCCCCGCGCCCAGTCCGCGGCGCGCATCGGCTTTTTGCCCTGGGCCTGGACCCACAGGAGTTCGACGGCGTGCGAGCCGGTGCCGACGTACACGTTGTTCTTGGCGACGGCCAGCGCGCCCGGGGCAAGGTCCGTGCGCTCGGGCACGAGCGCGACCTGGATGAGCTTGAGCCGTTCACCGCGGAAGACGGTCCACGCGCCGGGCGCGGGCGTGCAGGCGCGTACGACACGGTCGACGCGCAGCGCGGGCGCGGCCCAGTCGATCTGCGCATCCTCGACGGTGATCTTCGGGGCGATCGTGACGCCATCCGCCGGCTGCGGTACGGCCTTCAGCGTGCCGTCCGCGATCCCGTCCATGGTCGCGACGAGCAGCCCTGCGCCCGCGAAGGCGAGCCGGGTCAGCAGGTCCCCGCTGGTGTCGGTGGGCCGTACCTCCTCGGTGACGGTCCCATAGACGGGCCCGGAGTCGAGCCCCTCCTCGATCAGGAACGTGGACGCACCCGTCATCTCGTCCCCCGCCATGACCGCGTGCTGCACGGGCGCCGCCCCGCGCCAGGCGGGCAGCAGCGAGAAGTGCAGATTGACCCAGCCGTGGGCGGGGATGTCGAGCGCGACCCGGGGCAACAGGGCCCCGTACGCGACGACGGGACAGCAATCGGGTTCGATCTCCCGCAGCCGCTCCAGGAAGTCCGGATCCCTCGGCTTCACCGGCTTCAGCACTTCGATCCCGGCCTCCTCCGCCCGCTCGGCCACCGGACTCGCAACCAGCCTCCGCCCCCGCCCGGCCGGCGCGTCGGGCCGCGTGACGACGGCGACCACCTCGTGCCGCCCGGAGGCGATCAGGGCATCCAGAGCGGGAACGGCAACCTCGGGGGTACCGGCGAAGACGAGCTTCATGGGAAGGTTCGGGCCTCTCGGGCGAGGATTGGAAGCGGGCAACGCACAAGTCTATGGCGGCAGGACGCGAAGCTCCCACGCCCACAGCGGGAAAGCCGCGCAGCACGACGGGAAAACCGCGAACCACGGCGGGGAAACCGCGAACCACGGCGGGAAAGCCGCGAAGCGCGGCAGGGAAACCGCGAACCACGGCGGGAAAGCCGCCAACGGCGAGCACCCCCACGGGAGACGCCCACCTCTCTCCCCACTGGAAACGGGCGGTGCGCGGGCGGGAGAGAAACCCCAGGCGAAGCCGAAGGCGAGCCGACAGCGCACCCCCACCCCGGGAGCGCACGCACAGCTCCACACGCCCCCACCCCGTGACCAGCGGAGCGCAAACGCGTTGGTCAAGAAAGAGTTGACCACAACGGGCCGCAGTCGCGGCCCGATCCTTTTCAACGCCGGTTCGAGAGGCTTGTTCATGGCCGACCACGCAACCCACGACGCCCAGGCTCGGGCCAGCCTGCACTTGCTGGTGCGGGACATCGAGCGGGTCCGCCGGCAGGTGGACGCACTGCGCACGCTCACCGCCCAGTTGGGCAACGTCTACCGCCCGCGCCGCTCCGGCCCGTCCACAGGCTTCGTCGTCTACGGAAGAGCCCCCGCCCCGACCGTCCGCCTCGCCCAGGAGCTGCGGGACAGTGTCGAGACCCTGGTCACGGCCGCCGTGGACTTCGACCGCTCACTCGGTTTCTCGTGGGACGCGGTGGGCTCCGCACTCGGAGTCACAAAACAGGCGGTACACCGCCGTTACGGCGCACGCCGCGCCTCCGCCCAGGCCGCCGCCGAGGCCGAGCGCGCCACGGAACCGGCGGGCAACCGCGGGGTCGCCGTCAACGCCGGGATCCCCACGGTCCCAGCGGCCCGCTCCCTGCCGATGCCCACGCAGCCGACGGCCGGCAGCCCCGCCCTCCGCGACGAGGCAAGGCCGAGCGCTTTCCCGGGTCCGCGCAGCGGCTGACATCCTGGCGCCTACGCCCTGCGGCTGATACCCAGCTGACGCCCCATCCGCCTGCCTCCCGACGACCATCGGGAGGCAGAGGCGCATCGCCAGGCAGACGAGCATCGACTCCTTACCGCACAGCTCCCATCTGCCGCAGCCACCGACCACCAACCAGTTGGCTGGCGCAGCCACCAACCAGTTGCCCCCACTCACCCGATATCCGGCGGATCAATCCGAACCCGCACCACGTCATTCCCCCCCTGAGCCATCCGCGCCGCCTGCGCGGCTTTCAGGGCGGACGCCAGCGAGGCCCCGCTCCCCGGCGGCACCCGGATCAACGCCCGCTCCCAGCGCTCACCGACCGGCGGCGCCCCCGTACGCCGAGGCCGCCCCGCATCCGTGACGGGCAACGGCACCGGCCCCAACACCTCGGCATCGCCTGGCAGTTCGACCGCGGCGAAAAACCCGGCGAGGGCCTCCGCCGTACCGGACACGGCCGCCATCCGCGACACAGGCGGGAACCCCAGCTCGGCCCGCTCGGCCAGCTCACGGACCGCGTGCCCCACCGGATCCCAGCGCACCAGCGCCTGCACGGGCCGCAGCGTCGGCTCGGCCACGGCCACCACCGTCCCGCCGGCCTCCTGCTTCCGTACCAGCGCCGCCGCCCCGATCCAGCGCCGCAACGCATCCTCGCCCGCCCGCAGATCGGGCCGCCCCAGCATCGCCCAGCCGTCGAGCAGCAACGCCGCCGCGTAACCGCCCTCGGCAACGGGCTCCGCCCCCGGCGTACTCACGACCAGCGCGGGCGCCCCCGGCACCGTGTCCAGCACTTGCTCACGCCCCGACGTCCGCACGGGCACCGCGGGAAACGCGCGCCCCAGTTCCTCGGCGGTCCGCCGCGCCCCCACGACCTGCGCCCGCAGCCGGAACCCACCACATTCGGGACAGTGCCAAGCCCCTTCGTCGCGTCCGCACCACCCACATCTCAAGCCACCGGCGTCCTGGCCTTCCAAGGGGCCGGCGCAATGCCGGCACCGTGCGGGCGCGCGGCACTGCGCACACGCCATCCGCGGTACGTAGCCACGCCGCGGCACCTGCACCAGCACAGGGCCGTGCCGCAGCCCTTCCCGTACGACCTGCCAGGCGAGCGTGGGCAGCCGCGCCGCACGGGCCGCCTCGTCCCGCGCGAGGTCCCCGTCGCTCACGGTCCGTACGAGGGGAGCCGCCGCCCGCACCTGCTCGCGGCCGGCGACGAGCGGCGCCGCCCATCCGCTCTCGACGAGCTGCGCGGCCTCGACGGTGCAGCTCCAACTGCCCAGCAGAAAGGCGCACTTGTCATGGGCGGCTCGCAGCAGCAGTACTTCCCGCGCGTGCGGCTGTGGTGCGTGCAGCTCGCTGTGGCTGTCGTCCCCGTCGTCCCAGATGGCGACGAGCCCCAGATTCCGTACGGGTGCGAACATGGCAGCCCGGGTCCCCACGACGGCCCGTACGGACCCTCGCCGCACCGCAAGCCACTGCCGATACCGCTTCTCGGGCCCGGCCTCGGCCGTCAGCACCGCGTGCCGCCCCTGCTCCAACAACGAGGTCAGCGCGGCGTCAACCCGGGAAACGGCTCGTCCGTCCGGTACGACGACCAGCGCGCCGCGCCCCGACGCGAGCGTCGCCGCGACAGCCCGCGCCAGCTCCTCGGCCCACGCGGGCCCTGGCAGCGCGTTCCACACGGCGCGCGGCGCCCCACCGGCCGCGAGCGACTCCAGAAAGGCCGCCCCACGCGCGTACCGCTCCCAGGACCCGGCCTCGGGGGCACCGGGCACCGGCAGCGGGGCGGGCGACGGCTTTCCCTCCGCCCGAGCGTTCCGGGGCGGCACGGCCAGTTGCAGCACATCGGCCAGACTCCCCGCGTACCGATCGGCCACAGCCCGGGCGAGCCCCAGCAACTCCTCACTCAGCACGGGCTCGGGCGAAACGACCTGGGCCAGCGCGGCAAGGGGCCCCGAGTAATCGGACTCGGCAAGCCGCTCCACCAGAAACCCGTCGATCAGCCCCCCGCCTTCACGCCGCCCTTCCCGCACCCGATGCCGCCCGGCCCCGAACCGCACCCGCACCCGCACCCCGGGCTGCGCATCGGCGTCCAACTCCTCCGGAACGGCATAGTCGAAATACCGGTCAAGATGCAGCACCCCCTTGTCGACCAGCACCCGGGCCACCGGCCGCTCCTTGGCCAACGCGGCCCCCCGCCAAGTCCGCGGCTTGGCCCGCGGCGCCTTGGCCTTGCGCACACTCTCCCGAATAAGCGCAAGCTGCTCCGGCGGCACACCCCCCGCACCACCGTCACTACGCCCATCCGTGCTGCTCACAGCAACATTCCTACCAGACGGCACTGACACCGCCCGGCCCCGAGTTCCCGGCTCCGACGGCTCGAACTCCGCCGGAGACCACTGGCGCGCGAACCCACAAGCCCGCCCCGTCGGCCATTTCCACCTCTGATCCGGCCTCCCCCACGGCTCGGCGTTGCACGTGCCCGCCGTCTCGGTATCAGAACCGGAAACGGGAAACACCGCCGACCACCTTGCTCACGCCCGTCGTGAGGACGACGCTGACGTGCGACGGCGGGCGTCCCGAGGCGTCGGCGGCCTCGGCATGAGGAGGTTCACATGCTGGAGCAGCCATCTGATTTCGGAACGGAGCTGCGTCGATTACGCATCGCCGCGGGACTCACTCTGACGCAGTTCGCGTCGTCGGTGCACTACAGCAAGAGTCAGATCAGCAAGGTCGAGACCGGGCACAAACGTCCGACGACCGAGTTGGCCCGGCTGTGCGACACCGCTCTCGGAGCAAATGGTGTCCTGGCCGCGCTGGTACCGGTCGACCGGGGACACCGCCGTGAACAGCTGCCATCGCATCCGGCCCTCGGCCCACCTCCACCCGACGAGCACGGGCCGCGCGCCCGCGACGAAACGGGAGTCATGCACGGGACACCGGACGACAGCATGCCGAACCACGCGGAGAGCACCCGGGGCCGTACCTGTTCCCCGGCCGACTGGCCACCGAGTCGCAGGCAGGTGATGGCAGTGGGCGCGGCCTCCGTTCTGGGAACGGGCGCCGCAAGTGGCCATGCCGCCGCCTTCGATGCCGGTGCGGGTCTGCTGGACGCCGCATGCGGCCTGTTCGACCACTTCCGGCGCATCGGTCAGTTGTCTCCGCCGGGCCTCGTCCTGCCTGCCCTGTCCGAGCAGACGCGTGCACTGTGCGACCTCGCGAAGCTGTCCAGCCCTCGTACGCGTACGAGCCTGTTCGCCCTCTCTGCGCGCTTCGCGGAGTTCGCCGGCTGGATGGCCCAGGAGGCGGGTGACGACGCGGCGGCCCTGCGCTGGACCGACCATGCGGTCGGACTGGCCGAAGCGGCCGGGGACACCGATCTCGCCTCCTACGCACTCGTACGCCAGGCCCTGATCACGTACTACAGCGCTGACGCGGACCGGACCATCGCCCTGGCCGAGGGGGCGTACGCCGATCGGCTTCCTCCCCGCATCCGGGGCCTGGCAGCCCAACGCGCGGCACAAGGGCATGCCCTGTCGGGAAACCACCGCGCAGCTCTGCGCAGTCTCGACCGGGCGCGTGACCTCCTGGCCGCCGACCGTCCCGACCCAACCGCTCCCGTGCTGGGGCCGAGCCACCTCAGCGACCCCGTCGCCATGGTGACCGGCTGGTGTCTGTTGGACCTGGGCAGGCCCCGGCAGGCCGCAGAGGTCTTCGACCACGCGTGCGGGCAGATTCCCGCGCACGCCCTGCGCACCCAGGCTCGCTACGGCGTCCGCCGCGCCCTGGCCCACGCCGTCGCAGGCGAGATCGACCGCGCCTGCGAGCTGACCGGGCAGCTGTTGCCGAGCGCCGCCTGCGTCGGTTCCGCGACCATCACCGCCGACCTCCGGCGGCTCGCCCGAAAGCTGTATCGCCATCCACGACACCCCGGCTTCCTGGCCATCTCGCCGCAGCTCACCGCCGTACTTGCACCGCCCGGCCCATAAGCGTCGGACCGTCATGCCCTCACCAGAAAGGCGGCATCGTCATGCCCCATATCTTCATCAACTACCGCACCGGCGACGGCGAACAGGTCGCCACGACGCTGGACAGCGTCCTCAAAGCGCGGTTCGGAAAGGAGCGGATCTACCGCGCCAGCCGGTCGATCGCCCCGGGGGCTTTCTTCGACGACGACCTGATACGCAACGTGCGGCGCACCGGTGTGCTGCTCGCCGTCATGGGTCCGGGCTGGGCTGCACATCCGGCGTTGCGGCGTGAGGACGACTGGGTCCGCAAGGAGATCCTTGAGGCGTTACGGTGCGGTATCCCCGT
The DNA here is from genome assembly GCF_011045015.1 of Streptomyces scabichelini. Lineage (GTDB taxonomy): Bacteria > Actinomycetota > Actinomycetes > Streptomycetales > Streptomycetaceae > Streptomyces > Streptomyces scabichelini. The sequence continues at coordinate 15,311 of NZ_JAAKZY010000100.1, forward strand.
GATCCCCGTCCTCGTCGGCCGACGCACCGAGCGTCCCACGAAGGCCGATCTGCCCGAGCCGCTGGCCCGCATCGCCGACTGCCAGTCCCTGCGCTACGACCACCAGAATCACGACACCGATGTGCAGCGCATCGGCGATGCCCTGGCCGACCAGGTCCCGGAGCTCGCAGCCGCTGATCGGGATGTCTCCGAAACTTCCGCGCCCGGGTCGGTGCGCAACACCGCACGGGACGTGCACGACAGCACCCTGCTCCAGACAGGCCCCGTCAATGGTGACGCCGCGATCAAGACCAACGGTCCCCACAGCCCGATCCGTATCGGACCCGGCGACACGAATCACCACTCGGTGCACCAGGCCGGCGACGGCGCGAACTACGTGGCAGGGGGCAACGAAGGCGGCATCCACCAGAACTTCGGAGCCTCGCCTCGGCGTGAGAGGCGCGAGGACGAAGAGCGGTGAACGACAACTCCCGCTTCCCGCCCACGGATTCCGGAGACTCACCGCCCACGGGCTTTCGCGACTTGTACCGGACCAACATCAACATCTCATCGGGCGCGCAGTCCGACGACCCTCTGCTCACGCGCCCCGCGTCGCCCCGCCGGGTGGCCGAAGCCGAGCTGCGCCGTCTCCAGCAACGCTTCGCCCGTCCTCCCGGCATCAATACGGCCTACGACACGCTGGAAAGGGAACGCACGGTCTTCCTCCGTGGTGCCGCGGGCAGCGGCAGGAGTTCCGCCGCCCGTGTCCTGCTACGCGAACTGCCCCACGGTGTGGGGACGTACCACGAACTCGGCCCCGAACCCGAGGAGGACCTCTCCCCGGAGTTCATCGGGGAGGAGGACCGCATGCTGCTGGACCTTTCGGCAGTGGACCAAGAGCAGTGGAAGCGCGTCCACGAGCGGCTTTTCGACTTTCGCAAGGAGCTCGTCGACAAGCGGGCTTACCTGGCCGTCGTGCTGCCGCAGCCGTACGAGAGTCAACTGGCCGAGGATTTCCTGCCCTTGCGCGGGACCGTCAACCGCCCGGACGGCCTGGAAGTCCTCGTCCGCCATCTGCGCGCGGCCGGCATCGACACCCGCCGGTGCTGGCCGGCTCCGGCGTTCCTGCTCCGCCATCTCGACACGCAACCGCCCATAAGGGAGCTGGCGCGGCTGGCCGATCTCGTCCGGGAGGCGTGGGAGGCGTGCCATCGGAGCGGGGAGTTCGCCGACTGGTGCACGCAGGCTCTCGCAGAGCACACCGACCGTTCCGCGGAAGTCGAGGTCTTCTTTCCACAGGTACGCAAAGGCCCACAACGCGCGCTGCTGCTGACGGCCGCTCTGCTGCACGACGCGTCGGCCGACGCTGTGCACCGGGCGACCATGGTCCTCCAGGAGGTCCAGGAGATCCCGAAGGACGTCCGCCCGGCTCTGCAGCACAATGGCCTGAACGAGCGTCTGAAGAAGGTCGGGGCCGGCGTCGGCCGCACTTCTGCTGTCCGTTTCGAGACACCCGGCTTCGACCGGGCCGTTCGTCGGTACTTCTGGGTGAACTTGCCCGACCTCCGGCCTTCGCTGCAGGTCTGGCTGACCCGGGTGCTGAGCCTGCACGACCTCACCGACACCGACCGCGAGAACCTGGTGCTCCGCTTCACCCGGCTGTGCCTGGACACAGGTGGTACGGCGGAGCTGTTCAGGCTGGCAAAGAGCTGGACGGGAGCGGACGCAGACCAGATCCACCTGCGTGCGGCCGCCCAACTCCTCGGCGAGGGAGTCGGTAACGAGAAGACCGGCCAGGAATTCCGGTCGCAGATCTACGAGTGGTCGACGAAACAGCTCACGGACGGCCTGCGCCGGGCGCTCGTCGAAGTATGCGAGAAGGTCATGTCGGTGCACCATCCTCAGCAGGCCCTCGTACGTCTGCATCACATGGCCCGCCGCGAACCGGGCCCCGCTCGTCCGGCGCGCGATGCGCTGCTGCGCTCCGCCACGGAGGATCCCGGCCTCCAGCGCCGCCTGCTGTACCGGCTGGTCCACTACCGCTCTGCCGCGCACGAGCAGGCGGACATCGGTCTGTTCCTCGACCTCACCGAGCCGTCCCGGCTGCCGCGTGCCCTCCTGTCCGGCGCCTCGACACGTCGCTGGCTCACCAGTTGCTGGACCACCACCTTCGAGCGCGCGTCCGCCGACTACTGGCTTCGGTACACGAAGGCGTGGATCAACGCCGCGGACACGGCCGACACTCCGGGCGTCGCCAACCGGCTCCTCGACGTGCTGGTCGACGCGGCGGTGCCCCGCTACCAGGTCCTGAGCAGCCTCTATGCCACGGCACGCACGACCGCCTCCCGGGAACTCGCGGACGATCTGCTGCGGAGAGTCAACGAGGCACAGCGTCGATATCTGTCCTCTCCGACAAGCGCCGAGACCATCAAGGAGGCTGCCCGGCCATGAGTTCCGACCAGAAGACGGTTTCGGTCTTCCTCGCCCTGCTCAGCGAGCTGCTCGTGCTCATCCTCGGGCTCGTGCTGGACTGGCCGGTGTGGGTGTTGGCCTCCGCTGTCGGCGTGGTTCTCCTGACGTGGACAATGGCGATGATCGCGGCGAAGCGGGCACGGGCGCGGGTTCCGTTCCCGCCGGAGACCATCCCCCTCCAGCCCTGCCCGCCGGTCGAGCGTCGCGAGCTGTATGTCGAGCGCATCGCCCTGCCGAGTGCCGAACGCGACTACGACTTCCTCTTCTCGGCCACAGTCCGCTGGTGTCCGGCAGATCCGTCGGCCCGGAACCCGGTGATCAACCCCGGAGCACTGGCAGTCGACGCGATCCTGGCGCGGGCCCGCGAGGTGACGGCGACCCGCAAGCCGTTCAGAAGCTCCCTCGTCCAGCACGAACTCAGCGGTCGACTGGGAGTGATGGAGACCGACCGGGAGGGGCATGTGCGCGCGATGGCGCTCGACGTCACCCTGGCCCTCTCGGAAGAGGACCAGACACGTCTGGACCGTCTCGCCGCCATCCGCAAGGACGAGGCCGTCTGGGAGCACCAGCGCAACTACGAGAAGAACAAGCGCAGGTACCTCGGAGACGACGTGCTCCAGAACACGGGCAGCGCCGTCGTCTGGTGGCTCGCCAAGAACGACGATCAAGTGGAGAAGACCGTCGAGGACATCGGGCTGCTGGCCCAGCTCTCCTCCGCCGCCAACAACGAGGAGGTCGCCGAGCCGTTCCGGCACTTAGTGGACGAGGCATTGCCCGAAGCTCCGGTAGCCGAGCCGGAGCCGGCGGAAACAGCTTCGGCCGACCCGGCCGACGTGTTCACCGACTTCATGTGCCGCGTGGGATTGGCCCCCGGTAACGAAGAGGGCGTGATGCTGGCCGGACAGGTCGCGATGGCGGTCTCCTCCTGGGACGCGGATACCGCCGCGGAAATACGCCGCCGCTTCATCGACCGCGCGACAATGGCCCATCCGAACGGCGGTGGGCCCGGTCACCCGGCGCCGGACGCCTGATGCACGATGGCCCGGCGTCCCATCAGGGACGCCGGGCCTCGCGAAACCCGCGCAGTGCCTAGAGGAGTAGGGGCCTACAGCCCCACAGCCGCCCGAAGCGCGTCCACCCGGTCGGTGCGCTCCCAAGTGAAGTCGTCCAGCGCCCGCCCGAAGTGACCGTACGCCGCGGTCTGCGCGTAGATCGGGCGCAGCAGGTCGAGGTCGCGGATGATCGCGGCGGGGCGGAGGTCGAAGACCTCGCTGATCGCCTTTTCGATCTTCTCGGCGTCGATCTTGGCGGTGCCGAAGGTCTCGACGAAGAGACCGACCGGCTCGGCCTTGCCGATGGCGTAGGCGACCTGGACCTCGCAGCGGGTGGCGAGGCCGGCCGCTACGACGTTCTTGGCGACCCAGCGCATCGCGTACGCGGCCGAACGGTCCACCTTGGACGGGTCCTTGCCGGAGAAGGCGCCGCCGCCGTGGCGGGCCATGCCGCCGTACGTGTCGATGATGATCTTGCGGCCGGTCAGACCGGCGTCACCCATCGGGCCGCCGATCTCGAAGCGGCCGGTGGGGTTCACCAGCAGACGGTAGCCCTCGGTGTCCAGCTTGATGCCGTCGTCCAGCAGGGCCTTGAGCTCCGGCTCGACCACGAACTCGCGGATGTCGGGGGCCAGGAGCGAGTCCAGGTCGATGTCCTGGGCGTGCTGCGAGGAGACGACCACCGTGTCGAGGCGGACGGCCTTGTCGCCGTCGTACTCGATGGTGACCTGCGTCTTGCCGTCCGGACGCAGGTAGGGGATCGTCCCGTTCTTGCGGACCTCGGAGAGGCGCTTGGACAGACGGTGCGCCAGGTGGATCGGCAGCGGCATCAACTCGGGCGTCTCGTCGGTCGCGTAACCGAACATCAGGCCCTGGTCGCCCGCGCCCTGCTTGTCCAGCTCGTCCTCGTCGCCCTCGACACGCGTCTCGTACGCCGTGTCGACGCCTTGCGCGATGTCCGGGGACTGAGCGCCGATCGACACCGACACACCACAGGAGGCGCCGTCGAAGCCCTTCTTCGAGGAGTCGTAACCGATCTCGAGGATCTTGTCGCGCACCAGCTGCGCGATCGGGGCGTACGCCTTGGTCGTGACCTCGCCGGCCACGTGCACGAGGCCGGTCGTGATCAGCGTCTCCACGGCGACCCGGGACTTCGGGTCCTCGCGCAGAAGCGCATCGAGAATGGTGTCGCTGATCTGGTCAGCGATCTTGTCGGGGTGACCTTCGGTCACAGACTCCGAGGTGAACAGACGACGGGACACAACGCTCCCTGGGGTTGCAGCGGCTGCTGGCTGATCATTGGTGGACGGATCGGGGGCTGCGCCCGCTGTCGTCCGGGGTTAGTTTATCGGTCACGCCCGGCCGCGGGTCTACCCCGTCTCGCGACTCGGGAGAGCTGTGACCTGCGGCACAGGCATTCTGCCCAGCGACACTAGGTCTCCGGCAGTCGCTCACGCACGAATTCGCCGGTTTTGAGGGGCCCGATTCGACGGTCTTGAGGACCCGGCGGAACGCCTGATGAAGCGAATGAGACATTCACTCCGGAACGCACTCCGCAACGAATGGGACATTCACTCCAGGCGGTGCGTCACGCCAGGCGGTGCGTCACGAGATCCCACACCGTCTCCGCCAGAGCTTCCTTGGGCCCGTACGGTACGGGAGTCTCGCTGCCGTCGGCGCCGAGCACGATCGCCTCGTTCTCCTCCGAGCCGAAGGTCTTGCGTTCCCCCACCTCGTTCACCACGAGGAGATCGCACCCCTTGCGCTCCAGCTTCGTCCGCCCGTTGACCAGGACGTCGTCCGTCTCGGCGGCGAAGCCGACGATCACCTGGCCGGAGCGGGCGCGCTCGGTGGAAATCTCGGCGAGGATGTCCGGATTGCGGACCAGGGTGATCGGTTCCGGGTCCTGGCTGTCCTTCTTCTTGATCTTTCCGGCCGCGTACACCGCAGGGCGGAAGTCGGCGACGGCGGCCGCCATCACCACCGCGTCGGCGTCCGCGGCGGCCTTCAGCACCGCCTCACGCAGCTGCACGGCCGTGCCGACCGGCACCACGTCCACGCCCGCCGGGTCCGGCAGCGCGGTGTTCGCGGCGATCAGCGTGACCCGGGCGCCCCGGGCCGCCGCCGTGCGCGCGAGGGCGTACCCCTGCTTGCCGGAGGAGCGGTTGCCGAGGAAGCGGACGGGGTCGAGCGGCTCGCGCGTGCCACCGGCGCTGACCACGACATGGCGGCCCGCCAGATCGGGGACCACGGCCCCGCGCGCCAGCACCCGGCGGCAGACCTCGAAGATCTCCCCGGGCTCCGGCAGTCGGCCCTTGCCCGTGTCGACGCCCGTCAGGCGGCCCACTGCGGGCTCGATGACGACGGCGCCACGGCGGCGCAGCGTCGCGACGTTCTCCTGTGTGGCCGGGTGTTCCCACATCTCGGTGTGCATGGCGGGGGCGAGGACCACCGGACAGCGGGCGGTGAGCAGGGTGTTGGTCAGCAGGTCGTCGGCCAGGCCGTGCGCCGCCTTCGCCAGCATGTCCGCGGTGGCGGGGGCGACGACCACCAGGTCGGCCTCCTGGCCGATGCGGACGTGCGGGACCTCGTGCACATCGGACCAGACCTCCGTCGAGACGGGATGCCCGGAGAGCGCGGACCAGGTCGCCGCGCCGACGAAGTGGAGCGCCGACTCGGTCGGTACGACGCGGACGTCATGCCCTGATTCGGTCAGCCGGCGCAGCAGCTCGCACGCCTTGTACGCGGCGATGCCGCCGCTGACCCCCAGCACGACCTTCGGCTTGTCCACCGTTTCTCCCCGGGCTCGGCTCGCCTGCGCATGCAAACGTGTATGTACTCATGACACACCACAGGCCCGACAGCCGGGCTGCCGGGCCTGTGGAAAAGCCTGCTGCAATCTGCAGATATTACTTACTGTGCGCTACTTACTGCGCCGGGCCCTCAACGGCCTCGGAGGTCAGCAGACCCGCGTTGATCTCACGCAGGGCGATCGAGAGCGGCTTCTCGTGGACGTGCGTGTCCACGAGCGGACCGACGTACTCGAGAAGGCCCTCGCCGAGCTGCGAGTAGTACGCGTTGATCTGACGGGCCCGCTTGGCCGCGTAGATCACGAGGCTGTACTTCGAGTCGGTGGCCTCGAGGAGCTCGTCGATCGGCGGGTTGATGATGCCCTCGGGCGCGGTCATGGAAGAGGACACGCTCTACCTTCCGAAAGGTGGGATGAGATCGAAAACGATCACACTACGTCCATCAAGACTAGCAGCTCACGCGCCACATCCTCGACGGAGGTGTTGACCAGGGTGATGTCGAACTCCGACTCGGCCGCCAGCTCGATCTTCGCGGCGGCCAGCCGGCGCTCGATCACCTCGGGCGGCTCGGTGCCCCGCCCGGTGAGTCTGCGCACCAGCTCCTCCCAGGAAGGAGGAGCCAGGAACACCAGCTGGGCTTCCGGCATCGACTCGCGGACCAGGCGCGCGCCCTGGAGGTCGATCTCCAGCAGGACGGGCTCGCCTGCCTCCAGCCGCTGCAGCACGGCACCCCGTGGGGTCCCGTAGCGGTTGCCGGCGAACTCCGCCCATTCGAGAAGCTCGCCGTTGGCGATCAGCTTGTCCATCTCCTCGTCGCTGACGAAGAAGTACTGGACGCCATGCCTCTCACCGGGGCGCGGTTTGCGGGTCGTCGCCGACACCGAGAGCCAGACCTCGGGGTGTTCCTTGCGCATATGAGCGACGACCGTGCTCTTGCCGACCCCTGAGGGGCCGGAGAGCACGGTCAGCCGCGGACGTGATTCCGGGGGTACGGGGGTCGTCCCCCGGGATGTTGCAGCCATGCAGCGATTATCCAGGTTCTCAGGAGTGCCCGAGAACGTCAGGCGGCACCGCCGCCGAACTCGCGCTCAAGAGACGCGATCTGGTTGGAGCCGAGGCCACGCACACGGCGGCTCTCGGAGATCCCGAGTCGCTCCATGATCTGCTTGGCGCGGACCTTGCCCACGCCCGGCAGGGACTCCAGGAGAGCGGAGACCTTCATCTTGCCGATGACGTCGTTCTCCTGGCCCTGCTTGATGACCTCGTGAAGGGAGGCGCCGGAGTGCTTGAGTCGATTCTTGACCTCGGCCCGCTCCCGGCGAGCCGCGGCGGCCTTTTCGAGCGCGGCTGCGCGCTGTTCAGGGGTAAGGGGCGGAAGAGCCACGCCTACGTCACCTCGGATGTCGAACTGTCGGATACGGACCGGTGAGGAACCTAGTCGCCCCACACCTGGGGAGCAACGAGCAACGCTTCTTGCCCGTCCTCCCCCACTGCCTTAAAAGTGTGGGAGGTGCCCCCACTCGTCGGAGACTAGCGGCCAAGTCGGCTGGAGTCAGCGAGAACAGCGGAAAAGTCCTGGTCAGCCTCCATTGAACCCGACATTCGGGACATAATGCTCCGGATTTGAGGATGTATTCAGACGTGGGACGTCTGCCAGGACCTCGTCGACGGCGCTAGGCCGCCGCCACAGCCGCCCTGATCTCCTCCGCGAACCGCGCCGCGGACGCGCGTAGCGCCCTTGCATCGGGCCCGTTGCGCAGGACACCCCGGCTGACGTTGGGCACCACCTGACGCACCGCCGACCCGAAGACGCCCGGAAGATCGGCCGGGGTCGCGCCCTGGGCACCGATGCCGGGCGCGAGGAGCGGCCCGTTGATGTCGAGGTCGTACGAGGAGAGATCGCCGAGCGTGGCGCCCACGACCGCACCGAAGGACCCCATCGGGGTCTCCCCCGCGTTCTCCTCGGCGAGGTGCGCGAGCATCGTCGCGCCGACGTTCCGGCCGGCCGCGTCCTCGGGCCGTACCGCGTGCTGCACCTCGCCGCCCTCCGGGTTGGAGGTGAGCGCGAGGACGAACAGCCCGGCACCGCTCTCACGCGCGAGCTCGACGGCGGGCTTCAGCGATCCGTAGCCGAGGTAGGGCGAGACGGTGAGCGCGTCGGAGAAGAGCGGGGCGCCCTTGCGCAGGAAGGTCTCGGCGTACGCGGCCATGGTCGAGCCGATGTCGCCGCGCTTGGCGTCCATGACGACCAGCGCCCCGGCGGCCCGCGCCTCCTCGACGGACTTCTCCAGTACGGCGATGCCACGCGACCCGAAGCGCTCGAAGAACGCGCTCTGCGGCTTCAGTACGGCGACCCGGTCGGCCAGTGCCTCGACGACCGTGCGGCTGAAGCGCTCCAGGCCCGCGATGTCGTCGTTCAGGCCCCAGGCGGTGAGCAGCGAGGCGTGCGGGTCGATCCCGACACACAGCGGGCCCCGCTCGTCCATGACACGGCGCAGACGGGCGCCGAAGGGCTCCAGAGCACTCATGCTGCTCATACTGCGGTCTTCCTCACGTCGGCGCCGACCGCGTCGGCGACGGTGGCGTACGGGCTCGTACGAAGGCGTGCGGCGAGCCCCTTGTGGATCGCGCGACTCCAGAAAGGGCCCTCGTAGACGAAGGCGCTGTAGCCCTGGACCAGGGTGGCACCGGCGAGAATGCGCTGCCAGGCGTCCTCGGCGTTCTCGATGCCACCGACGCCCACGAGCGTGATGTCGTCGCCCACGCGCGCGTAGAGACGACGCAGCACCTCCAGGGAGCGCGATTTCAGCGGTGCGCCGGAGAGTCCGCCGACCTCCTCGACCAGCGAGGGTTCGGATTTCAAACCGAGCCTCTCGCGCGCGATGGTCGTGTTCGTGGCGATGATCCCGTCCAGGCCGAGTTCGACGGCGAGGTCGGCGACGGCGTCGACGTCCTCGTCCGCGAGGTCGGGGGCGATCTTGACGAGAAGCGGTACGCGCCGGTCGGTCACGGCACGGTCGGCGGCCTCGCGGACAGCGCTCAGCAGCGGCCGCAGATGATCCACCGCCTGAAGGTTCCGCAGGCCGGGCGTGTTCGGCGAGGAGACGTTGACCACCAGGTAGTCGGCGTACCGGGCGAGCCGCTCCGTCGACCTCACATAGTCGGCGGCGGCCTCGGCCTCCGGGACGACCTTCGTCTTGCCGATGTTCACGCCCAAGACGGTCCTGAACACGGGCGTACGAGAAGCCAGGCGCTCGGCGACCGCGGCCGAGCCCTCGTTGTTGAACCCCATGCGGTTGATCAGCGCGCGGTCGGGGACGAGCCGGAACAGCCGCTTGCGCGGATTGCCGGGCTGCGCCTCCCCCGTGACCGTACCGATCTCGATGTGGTCGAAGCCGAGCATCGACATCCCGTCGACAGCGAGCGCGTTCTTGTCGAAGCCCGCCGCGAGCCCGAACGGCCCGTGCATCCGCAGCCCGAACGCCTCGGTGCGCAGCTCCTTGTAGCGGGGAGCGAGCACGGCGGCGATGAACGTCCGCAGCACAGGGAGGCGGACCGCGAGGCGGATCCAGCGGAAGGCGAGGTGGTGGGCCTGCTCCGGGTCCATGCGTCGGAAGACCAGCCGGAAGAACAGCTTGTACATGTCTGAAGTGTCCTCGTGAAGCCGCATGAGTCCTCATGCGGAGGGGGACACCGTTTCCGGTGTCCCCCTGGTGATCAGTCGCGGGCCGCGGTCAGGTGTTCCGCGTGTTCCTGGAGCGAACGGACCCCGACGTCCCCGTGGTTGAGCGCGTCGATGCCCTGTACCGCTGCCGCGAGCGCCTGGACCGTCGTCAGGCACGGCACGGAGCGCGCCACGGCGGCCGTACGGATGTCATAGCCGTCGAGGCGGCCACCGGTGCCGTACGGCGTGTTGACGATGAGGTCGACCTCGCCCTCGTGGATGAGCTGGACGATCGTCCGCTCGCCGTTCGGGCCGGTGCCCTCGCTCTGCTTGCGTACGACGGTGGCGTTGATGCCGTTACGCTTGAGCACCTCGGCCGTACCGGACGTGGCGAGCAACTCGAAGCCGTGGGCGACCAGTTCACGCGCCGGGAAGATCATCGAGCGCTTGTCGCGGTTGGCGACGGAGATGAAGGCGCGGCCCTTGGTCGGCAGCGGGCCGTACGCGCCCGCCTGGGACTTGGCGTAGGCCGTGCCGAACACCGAGTCGATGCCCATGACTTCGCCGGTGGAGCGCATCTCCGGGCCGAGGATCGTGTCGACGCCGCGCCCGTGGATGTCGCGGAAGCGCGACCACGGCATGACGGCCTCCTTGACGGAGATCGGCGCGTCGAGCGGCAGCGTGCCGCCGTCGCCGTTCGCCGGGAGCAGCCCTTCGGCGCGGAGCTCGGCGATGGTCGAGCCCAGCGAGATCCGGGCGGCGGCCTTCGCGAGCGGCACCGCGGTCGCCTTGGAGGTGAAGGGGACGGTGCGGGAGGCACGCGGGTTGGCTTCGAGGACGTACAGGATGTCCCCGGCCATCGCGAACTGGATGTTGATCAGTCCGCGGACGCCAACCCCCTTTGCGATGGCCTCCGTCGAGGCCCGCAGCCGCTTGATGTCGAAGCCACCCAGCGTGATCGGCGGCAGCGCGCACGCCGAGTCGCCGGAGTGGATGCCGGCCTCCTCGATGTGCTCCATGACACCGCCGAGGTACAGCTCGTGGCCGTCGTACAGCGCGTCCACGTCGATCTCGATCGCGTCGTCGAGGAAGCGGTCGACGAGGACCGGGCGCGACGGGGAGATCTCGGTCGACTCGGCGATGTACGCCTCCAGGCGCGCCTCGTCGTACACGATCTCCATGCCCCGGCCGCCGAGCACGTACGACGGCCGTACGAGGACGGGGTAGCCGATCTCGTCCGCGATTGCCTTGGCTCCCTCGAAGGTCGTCGCGGTGCCGTGTTTGGGGGCCGGCAGCCCCGCCTCGGCGAGCACCCGGCCGAAGGCGCCGCGGTCCTCGGCGGCGTGGATGGCCTCGGGGGGTGTGCCGACGACCGGCACGCCGTTGTCCTTCAGCGCCTGCGACAGGCCCAGCGGGGTCTGGCCGCCGAGCTGCACGATCACACCCGCGATCGGCCCGGCCAGCGACTCCGCGTGCACGATCTCCAGCACGTCTTCGAGCGTGAGCGGCTCGAAGTACAGGCGGTCGGAGGTGTCGTAGTCCGTGGAGACGGTCTCCGGGTTGCAGTTGACCATCACCGTCTCGTACCCGGCGTCGCTGAGCGCGAAGGAGGCGTGGACGCAGGAGTAGTCGAACTCGATGCCCTGGCCGATGCGGTTGGGCCCGGAGCCCAGAATGATCACCGCGGGCTTCTCGCGCGAGGCGACCTCGCTCTCCTCGTCGTACGAGGAGTAGAAGTACGGCGTCTTCGCCGCGAACTCGGCGGCGCAGGTGTCGACCGTCTTGTAGACCGGGCGCACGCCCAGCGCGTGCCGTACCTCGCGGACGACGTCCTCGCGCAGACCGCGGATCTCGGCGATCTGGACGTCGGAGAAGCCGTGCCGCTTGGCCTCGGCCAGCAGGGACGGGTCCAGCCTGTCGGCCGCGGCCAGCTCGTCCGCGATCTCCTTGATGAGGAACATCTGGTCGACGAACCACGGGTCGATCTTCGTCGCCTCGAAGACCTCCTCCTGGGTCGCGCCCGCGCGGATGGCCTGCATGACGGAGTTGATGCGCCCGTCGGTCGGCCTGATCGCCTCCTCCAGGAGGGCCTTTTTGTCGCCGGGCTCGCCGACGAACGTGAACTGCGAGCCCTTCTTCTCCAGCGACCGCAGCGCCTTCTGCAGCGCCTCGGTGAAGTTGCGGCCGATGGCCATGGCCTCGCCGACCGACTTCATGGTCGTGGTCAGCGTCGAGTCGGCCTGCGGGAACTTCTCGAAGGCGAAGCGGGGCGCCTTCACGACGACGTAGTCGAGCGTCGGCTCGAAGGACGCCGGTGTCTGCTCGGTGATGTCGTTCGGGATCTCGTCCAGTGTGTAGCCGACGGCGAGCTTCGCGGCGATCTTGGCGATCGGGAAGCCGGTCGCCTTGGAGGCGAGGGCGGACGACCGGGACACCCGGGGGTTCATCTCGATGACGATGACCCTGCCGTCCTCGGGGTTCACCGCGAACTGGATGTTGCAGCCGCCGGTGTCGACGCCGACCTCGCGGATGACGGCGATGCCGATGTCGCGCAGGATCTGGTACTCGCGGTCGGTGAGCGTCATCGCCGGGGCGACGGTGATCGAGTCGCCGGTGTGCACGCCCATCGGGTCGAAGTTCTCGATGGAGCAGACGACCACGACGTTGTCGTGCTTGTCGCGCATCAGCTCCAGTTCGTACTCCTTCCAGCCGAGGATCGACTCCTCCAGGAGCACCTCGGTGGTCGGCGAGAGCGTGAGGCCCTGACCGGCGATGCGGCGCAGCTCGTCCTCGTCGTGCGCGAAGCCGGAACCGGCGCCGCCCATGGTGAAGGAGGGCCGGACGACGACCGGGTAACCGCCGAGCTGCTCGACGCCCTTCAGCACGTCGTCCATGGAGTGGCAGATGTACGACCGGGCGGACTCGCCGTGCCCGATCTTCGCGCGCACCGCCTCCACGACCTCCTTGAAGAGATCGCGGTCCTCACCCTTGTTGATCGCCTCGACGTTGGCGCCGATCAGCTCGACGCCGTACTTGTCGAGCGATCCGGACTCGTGCAGCGAGATGGCCGTGTTGAGGGCCGTCTGGCCACCCAGGGTGGGCAGCAGGGCATCCGGCCGCTCCTTGGCGATGATCTTCTCGACGAACTCCGGGGTGATCGGCTCGACATACGTCGCGTCGGCGATCTCAGGATCCGTCATGATCGTCGCCGGGTTGGAGTTGACGAGGATCACCCGCAGGCCCTCGGCCTTGAGGACGCGGCAGGCCTGCGTGCCGGAGTAGTCGAACTCGGCGGCCTGGCCGATGACGATCGGGCCGGAGCCGATGACCAGGACGGACTGGATATCGGTGCGCTTAGGCACGCTGGCCCTCCATCAGGGATACGAAGCGGTCGAACAGGTAGGCGGCGTCGTGCGGGCCCGCTGCCGCTTCGGGGTGGTACTGGACGCTGAACGCCGGCCGGTCGAGCAGCTGAAGCCCCTCGACGACCTGGTCGTTCAGACAGACGTGGGAGACCTCGGCACGTCCGTAGGGGGTGTCGCTGACGCGGTCGAGCGGCGCGTCGACGGCGAACCCGTGGTTGTGCGCGGTGACCTCGACCTTGCCGGTCGTACGGTCCTGCACGGGCTGGTTGATGCCCCGGTGGCCGTACTTCAGCTTGTACGTGCCGAAGCCGAGCGCTCGGCCCAGGATCTGGTTGCCGAAGCAGATCCCGAAGAGCGGGGTCTCGCGCTCGAGCACGGAACGCATCACGGAGACCGGGTGCTCGGCCTTCTCCGGGTCACCGGGCCCGTTGGAGAAGAACACCCCGTCGGGGTTCACGGCGTAGATGTCCTCGGCGGTCGCGGTGGCGGGCAGCACATGCACCTCGATACCGCGCTCGGCCATCCGGTGCGGGGTCATGCCCTTGATGCCGAGGTCCACGGCGGCGACGGTGAACTTCTTCTCGCCGATGGCGGGGACGACGTACGTCTCCGTCGTGGCGACCTCCTCGTAGAGGCTGGCGCCCTTCATCTCGGGGGCCTGGCGCACCTCGGCGAGCATGGTGCCCTCGTCGGGCAGCGCGTTCCCGGAGAAGATGCCGACGCGCATGGCGCCGCGCTCGCGCAGATGGCGGGTGAGCGCCCGGGTGTCGACGCCGGAGATCCCGACGATGTCCTGCCGGTCGAGCTCCTCGTCGAGCGAGCGGCGGGAGCGCCAGTTGGAGGGCACGCGCGCGGGGTCGCGTACGACATAGCCCGCGACCCAGATCCGCTTCGACTCGGGGTCCTCGTCGTTGACGCCGGTGTTGCCGACGTGCGGGGCGGTCATCACGACGACCTGGCGGTGGTACGACGGGTCGGTGAGGGTCTCCTGGTAGCCGGTCATCCCGGTGGAGAACACGGCCTCTCCGAAGGTCACCCCCACGGCCCCGTAGGCGCGGCCGCGGAAGATCCGGCCGTCCTCCAGGACGAGTACGGCGGGAGTTTTGGAGGCTCCCCTGGTGGAGGTGGTCATCGTGCGCCTTCCGTCGTGTTGCTGTCCTTGTTGATCATCTGGTTCAGGGTCTCGACCCACTCGTTGTGCTCGGCCGCGTGGTCGGAGCGGAACCCGGAGTCGAGCAGCCGGTCGCCGTGCTCCCAGGTGACGATCAGCAGGCCGCCCTCGGTGAGGACCTTGCCCGCGATGCCCTTGTCGAGCCGGGCCTCACGCAGCGCCTCAAGAGGCACGAAGAAGTCGGCCGCTCCGGGGCGTACTACATCCAGTCCCGCCTCCGTCAGCGTGAGTTCGACCCGGCTGCGGGTGCCCAGGCCGTGCGCCACGATGCGGTCGAGCCACTGCCCGGCGGTGGTCGAGCCGTGGTAGCGGCCACTCATCGACAACACAGTCAGCTTCACCGGACCGGGCTCGTCCGGGGCCTGGGGCAGCTCGGGCAGGTCGCCCTGGAGCGTGCCGCGCCACTTCCAGCCCTCGCGCATCAGCCAGTAGACGAGGGCGACGAAGAGTGCGAGGCCCACGAGCCAGCCGACGCGAGCGGCCCAGTCGGTCACTTCCGCAGACTTCTGTTCCGCGGCGTACGTCAGATGCGTCAGAGGTGTCACGCGAGCTTCCCGTCGACGAGCGTGGCGCGGCCCCGGAGCCACGTGTGCGTGACACGGCCCGGCAGCTCACGACCCTCGTACGGAGTGTTGCGGCTGCGCGACGCGAAGCCCGTGGGGTCCACGGCTCCACGGTATGCCGGATCGACGAGCGTGAGGTTGGCGGGCTCACCTGCCGAGACGGGGCGGCCGTGTCCCTTCGCCCGGCCGATCCGGGCGGGCTTGAAGGACATACGGTCCGCGACGCCGGCCCAGTCGAGGAGCCCGCTGTCGACCATCGTCTGCTGGACCACGGACAGCGCGGTCTCCAGGCCGACCATGCCCATGGCGGCCGCGGCCCACTCGCAGTCCTTGTCCTCGTGCGGGTGCGGGGCGTGGTCGGTGGCGACGATGTCGATCGTGCCGTCGGCGAGCGCCTCGCGCAGGGCCAGCACGTCGCGCTCGGTGCGCAGCGGCGGGTTGACCTTGTAGACCGGGTTGTACGAGCGGACCAGCTCGTCGGTCAGGAGCAGGTGGTGCGGGGTGACCTCGGCGGTCACGTCGATGCCGCGGGACTTGGCCCAGCGCACGATCTCGACCGAACCGGCGGTCGAGAGGTGGCAGATGTGGACGCGGGACCCGACGTGCTCGGCGAGGAGGACATCCCGGGCGATGATCGATTCCTCGGCCACCGCGGGCCAGCCGCCGAGCCCCAGCTCGGCCGAGACGACGCCCTCGTTCATCTGGGCCCCCTCGGTCAGCCGCGGCTCCTGCGCGTGCTGGGCGACGACGCCGCCGAAGGCCTTCACGTATTCCAGCGCCCGCCGCATGATCACGGCGTCGTCCACGCACTTGCCGTCGTCGGAGAAGACCGTGACTCCGGCCGCCGACTCGTGCATCGCGCCCAGCTCGGCGAGCTTCTTGCCCTCCAGGCCGACCGTGACGGCTCCGATGGGCTGCACGTCGCAGTAGCCGTGCTGCTGACCGAGCCGGTAGACCTGCTCGACCACACCGGCGGTGTCGGCGACCGGGAAGGTGTTGGCCATGGCGAACACGGTCGTGTAACCGCCGCTCGCGGCAGCCCGCGTACCGGTCAGGACGGTCTCGGAGTCCTCACGCCCGGGCTCGCGCAGATGAGTGTGCAGGTCGACGAGGCCCGGAAGGAGTACCTTGCCGCCGGCCTCGACGACTTCGGCGCCTTCGGCGGCCTCGGCGGGGAGCCCGACACCGACCTCGACGATGGTGTCGCCGTCGATCAGGACGTCCTGCGGCTCGCCGCCGAGCACCTTCGCACCACGAATAAGGATCTTGCTCATCTTGCCTACTTCTCCTCGGTACGGGTGTGGGTGACGGCGGGCTCGTTGCCGCCCAGGAGCAGGTACAGGACCGCCATGCGGATCGAGACGCCGTTGGCGACCTGCTCGATGGCGGTGCAGCGGTCGGAGTCGGCGACCTCGGCGGTGATCTCCATGCCGCGGACCATCGGTCCCGGGTGCATCACGATGGCGTGCTCGGGCATCCGCGCCATGCGGTCGCCGTCGAGGCCGTAGCGCCGCGAGTACTCGCGCTCGGTCGGGAAGAAGGCCGCGTTCATCCGCTCACGCTGGACGCGCAGCAGCATCACGGCGTCGGACTTGGACAGCGTGCTGTCGAGGTCGTACGAGATCTCGCAGGGCCAGCTCTCGATGCCGACCGGCAGCAGGGTGGGCGGGGCGACGAGGGTGACCTCGGCGCCGAGGGTGTGCAACAGGTCGACGTTCGAGCGGGCGACCCGGCTGTGCAGGACGTCACCGACGAGCGTGATGCGCTTGCCCGCCAGGTCCTGGCCGAGCCCGGCGTCCCGTCCGACGAGGCGGCGCCGCATGGTGAAGGCGTCGAGCAGGGCCTGGGTGGGGTGCTGGTGGGTGCCGTCGCCGGCGTTGATGACGGCGGCGTCGATCCAGCCCGAGGTCGCGAGGCGGTACGGGGCTCCGGAGGCGCCGTGCCGGATGACGACGGCGTCGACGCCCATCGCCTCCAGAGTCTGGGCGGTGTCCTTCAAGGACTCGCCCTTGGAGACGCTGGACCCCTTGGCGGTGAAGTTGATGACGTCCGCGGAGAGGCGCTTCTCGGCGGCCTCGAAGGAGATCCGGGTACGGGTCGAGTCCTCGAAGAAGAGGTTGACGACGGTGCGGCCGCGCAGGGTCGGCAGTTTCTTGATCGGCCGGTCGGCGACCCGGGCCATCTCCTCGGCGGTGTCGAGGATCAGGATGGTGTCGTCGCGGGTGAGGTCGGCGGCCGAGATGAGATGACGCTGCATCTGTCAGGCTCCGTAAGGCAGTTCAGTTCGGGAGGCGAGGGCCCGGCGGGAGGTCGCAGCCGGGCAGGCGGACACGCGGAGGCGCACTCGGGGGCTTACGGCAGGAAGACGTACGCCGGAGTGCTACTGCTGCGCGCCCGGTGAGGGCTGCTTCGCGCCGAGCAGCACGGTGTCGCGACCGTCCTCCTCGGCGAGCTGGACCTTGACCGTCTCCCGCAGCGACGTGGGGAGGTTCTTGCCGACGTAGTCGGCGCGGATGGGGAGTTCGCGGTGGCCGCGGTCGACGAGCACCGCGAGCTGCACGGCGCGCGGACGGCCGATGTCGTTCAGCGCGTCGAGCGCGGCGCGGATGGTACGGCCGGAGAAGAGCACGTCGTCGACGAGGACGACCAGACGGCCGTCGATGCCGTCACCTGGGATGTCGGTGCGGGCCAGTGCACGCGGCGGGTGCATGCGCAGGTCGTCGCGGTACATCGTGATGTCGAGCGAGCCGACCGGGATCTTGCGGTCGGTGATCTCCTCGAGCTTGGCGGCGAGCCGCTGGGCGAGGAAGACTCCCCGCGTCGGAATGCCGAGAAGCACCACGTCGTCGGCGCCCTTGGCGCGCTCGACGATCTCGTGGGCGATGCGGGTCAGTACCCGCGCGATGTCCGGGCCTTCAAGCACGGGCCGGGCATCGGACTGTTGCGAGTCCATACGAGACGGACCTCCTTCTCCGCCTCACGGGACGGACCTTAAAGGACGTCGGAATTGCGCCACCAACGGTACCAGCCCGGCAACGG
This sequence comes from Streptomyces scabichelini, assembly GCF_011045015.1. Taxonomy (GTDB): domain Bacteria; phylum Actinomycetota; class Actinomycetes; order Streptomycetales; family Streptomycetaceae; genus Streptomyces; species Streptomyces scabichelini. The sequence continues at coordinate 33,426 of NZ_JAAKZY010000100.1, forward strand.
CCCTGATCACTCCCCTGGTGTCACTCGGGTCACCCCTTGGTATCACCCGTCCGTGACTCCCACAGACGGGTCGGTCCGGACCATTCGGCTTGACGGGGGAGAGTAACGCTGCGTAACCTCACAGTGAGTCACCAGCCGCGCGGCAAAACCGCACGTCGACACAGTGTCCGGGGAGCTATATGTCCAGCGAATACGCCAAACAGCTCGGGGCCAAGCTCCGCGCGATCCGTACCCAGCAGGGCCTTTCCCTCCACGGCGTCGAGGAGAAGTCCCAGGGACGCTGGAAGGCGGTCGTGGTCGGTTCGTACGAGCGCGGCGACCGTGCCGTGACCGTGCAGCGCCTCGCCGAGCTGGCGGACTTCTACGGCGTACCGGTGCAGGAGCTGCTGCCGGGCACCACGCCGGGTGGCGCCGCCGAGCCGCCGCCGAAGCTGGTCCTGGACCTGGAGCGGCTGGCCCACGTCCCCGCCGAGAAGGCGGGCCCGCTGCAGCGGTATGCGGCCACGATCCAGTCCCAGCGCGGCGACTACAACGGCAAGGTCCTGTCGATCCGCCAGGACGACCTGCGCACCCTCGCCGTCATCTACGACCAGTCCCCCTCGGTCCTCACCGAGCAGCTGATCAACTGGGGCGTCCTGGACGCGGATGCGCGCCGCGCGGTCTCCCACGAGGAGGGCTGACTCGCGTCGACTTCGTGAAGACGTGAAGAAACGTGCCGCCGGGGTGGCCGGAGCCAAAGGGCTCCGGCCACCCCGGCGCTTTTGTGCGCGTACGCGGGGAACACGAGGAACACGCCGGAGGGCCCGCAGCCTGCGCTGCGGGCCCTCCGTGACGACTTATGACGGCCTATGGCACTACTCGGCCCGGCGCAGCGACGGCTTCAGGTCCTTGAAGCGGCCGAGCATGCCGTTCACGAAGGCCGGCGACTCGTCCGTGGAGAACTCCTTCGCGAGCTGCACCATCTCGTCGAGCACCACCGCGTCCGGAGTCTCGTCGACCCAGATCAGCTCGTAGGCACCAAGACGCAGGATGTTGCGGTCGACGACCGGCATCCTGTCGATCGTCCAGCCGACGGCGTACTGCGCGATGAGCTCATCGATCCGGGGCGCCTTCTTCGCGTAGCCCTCGACCAGCTCCATCGTGTACTCGCTCACCGGCGGCTGCCGGGTGTCGGTCCGGGAATGCCGGATCCAGTCCGCGAGGACTGTCAGTACGTCCGCGTCGCGCTGGTCGCCCTCGAAGAGGATCTGGAAGGCGCGCTTGCGGGCCGTGTTGCGGGCAGCCACGGTTAGCTGTTCACCCGGCCAAGGTAGTCGCTCGTGCGGGTGTCGACCTTGATCTTCTCGCCGGTGGTGATGAAGAGCGGCACGTTGATCTGGTGGCCGGTCTCCAGGATGGCGGGCTTGGTGCCACCCGTGGAGCGGTCGCCCTGGACACCCGGCTCGGTCTCCTGGACGGTCAGCTCGACGGCGGCCGGCAGCTCGACGAAGAGCACCTCGCCCTCGTGCTGCGCGACGGTGGCCGTGAAGCCCTCGACGAGGAAGTTGGCGGCGTCGCCGACGGCCTTGCGGTCGACCATGAGCTGGTCGTAGGTCTCCATGTCCATGAAGACGAAGTACTCGCCGTCCATGTACGAGAACTGCATGTCGCGCTTGTCGACAGTGGCCGTCTCGACCTTGACACCGGCGTTGAACGTCTTGTCGACGACCTTGCCGGAGAGCACGTTCTTGAGCTTGGTGCGCACGAAGGCCGGGCCCTTGCCGGGCTTGACGTGCTGGAACTCGACGACGGACCAGAGCTGGCCGCCTTCGAGCTTGAGCACCAGGCCGTTCTTGAGGTCGTTCGTGGAAGCCACGGTTGCGGAATCTCCTGGACTGACGTGGACGACCCCGGGGCAGGCGCACAGCTCGAAGCTAGAGCGCGAGCAGCTCCTTGGTCGTGATGGTGAGTAGCTCGGGTCCGCCGTCCGCCTCGGGGCGTACGACGAGCGTGTCATCGATCCGGACACCGCCCCGGCCCGGGAGGTGGACCCCCGGTTCGACGGTGACCGGCACGCAAGCGTCCAGTTTACCCATGGCCGCGGGGGCCAGCCGAGGGTCCTCGTCGTTTTCGAGCCCCACACCATGTCCGGTCAGCGGAGGAAGGCCGTGCCCGTACCCCGCGGAGTCCAGCACCTGACGGGCGGCGCGGTCCACGTCGCGGTACGCGGCGCCGGGCCTCAGCGCCTCGCGGCCGGCCCGCTGGGCGGCGAAGACGAGGTCGTACAGCTCGATCTGCCAGTCGGCGGGCGAGGTGCCGATGACGAAGGTACGGCCGATCTCGCAGCGGTAGCCGCGGTAGGCCGCGCCCAGGCATACGGAGAGGAAGTCGCCCTCCTCGACCCGCCGGTCGGTGGCGCGGTGACCGCGACGCCCGGAGTTCGGGCCGGTACCGACCGCGGTCGCGAAGGCCGGGCCGTCGGCGCCGTGGTCGACGAGGCGGCGCTCCAGTTCCAGGGCGAGGTGGCGTTCGGTGCGGCCGACGAGGATCGATTCGAGGAGTTCGCTCAGGGCCTGGTCGGCGATCTCGGCGCCGATCCGCAGGCAGGAGATCTCCTCCTCGTCCTTGATGACGCGCAGTTGCTCGACGGCGCCGCCGAGGTCCGTGAGGCGCAGCCGGGGTGTCACCGAGCCGATGGCTCTGTGGCGGGCCACGGTCAGGTGGTGTTCCTCGACGGCGAGGGACTCGGCGCCCTGTGCCGCGGCGAGGTCGGCCGCGGCGACGGCCGGGTCGCCGCGGCCGTCGCCGACTCCCGGCAGCGACTGGATCCGCAGGGCTTCGTCGGGCCGTTCCTCCTCCGGGTGGGCGCTGAGTGGCCCGGTGCACAGCAGCAGGTCTGCTTCCTTGCCCAGCATGCCCAGCAGGAGAACGGCACCGGGCGGGGCTGCGCCCGCGAGATAGCGGACGTTGGCGGGGCGGGACACCAGCGCGGTTGCGCTGCCGCTTGCCGTGCAGCGCTCCCGCAGCCGCTCACGGCGAGCCGTGTACACCTCTGACATGACCCGAGCCTACGAGGGGTGGGCGGATGCTGCCGGTTCAGGTTGGGCCGGGTGGGTTCGGTTCGTGGGCGACTGCGGGTTCGTTGTGGCTTGTCGCGCAGTTCCCCGCGCCCCTGGGGTCCGGTGGTGGGTGCGGGGTCGTGGGCCGGTGCGTCAGCCCGTCGCAGGGTGGGCATACGGCCCG
>NZ_JAAKZY010000101.1 GCF_011045015.1 Streptomyces scabichelini
CCCCTGGTAACTCCCACGCGTCCCCCTCCGAGCCCCTGCACCGCCCCGCCATGGGGGGGTGTCAACGAGAACGACTGTTCCGAGGGCTCGGGAGTTGTGCGGTCCGGCTGTCCTGGTCGGACCTATCGGACCTATGGGAGTTCCTTGCGCATCAACGTGCACACCGTTTCGTAGCGGCGCAGTGATCCATCGGGAACCTGCTCGTCCCACGAGTCAGGTCGGCGGTCGTACGCGACACAGCCCAGTCGCTCGTACGGCGCCCGCGCCCTGGGATTGCTCTCCTCCACGCCCAGCTCGGCCCACCGCAGACCACGGTTCCTGATCCGCAGCTCCGCCGCTTCGACGAGGAACGTGCCGATCCCGCACGACTGCAAAGCCGGATGCACCACCAGCTGCCACAACGTGCCGACACCCTCCTTGATCCGGTAGTCGACGCCCCCCTTCGCCACAGGAATGTCCGCCGGAGTACACACCGCGAGATAGTCGACCTCCCCGAACGGCACCCGCTCCAACTACCCGGCCACGTTGGCCAGGTGGTGCTCGGACCCTGACCATCCGCACGACGCGAGGTCCGCGTGCACGAGATCGCGCACGGACAGCTTCAACACCACACTGATCACCGTCACCTTCACTGCCTCCGACCAGCCGGCAGTCTGCACATCTCAGCCGGCGAGCTTGTTGCTCTTGCGGATCTGTCCGTCGAAGACCCCGGCGGGAAGGACACGGTGCGCCGCGCTGAGGAGCCGGGCGCTCCGGCCGGCGGCGTACCGCACCTTCGGCTTGGACTCGGTGGCGGCCGCGACGATCACCTTCGCGACGACATCGGGGTCGTCGCCCTCCTCGTTGACCGCCAACGCCACCTGGTCGGCGATACGCCGCTGCTCCGCATAGATCTGCATGGGCATGTCTGGTGCGACGGTGTTCGCCTCGAACGAGGATTTGGTACCGCCCGGCTGGACGATAAGGGCCCGGACCCCGTGTTCGCGGATCTCGTGATCCAGGGACTCGGTGTACCCCTCGAGCGCGTGCTTGGACGCCGAGTAGTTGGCCATGTAGGGCGCGGGGAGGAACCCGAGGACGGACGAGATGTTGATGATGCGCCCGCTTCCCTGGGCGCGCATGTGCGGGAGAACGGCCTTGGTCATGCGCATCACACCGAAGACGTTGATGTTGAAGAGGCGCTGGGCCTGCGCGAGAGAGTTTTCCTCGTCGGCGCCCGAGGAGCCGATGCCCGCATTGTTGACCAGGACGTCGATCCGCCCGAACCGCTCGATCACCTGCTCGACCGCGGCAGCGACCGAATCGTCGCTGCCCACGTCGAGGGCGAGGAACGTCACGCCGTCGCGGCGGTCGGCTCCCGACGTCTTCCGGCTCGTTCCCACCGTCTCGAAACCCGCTGCGACGAGCGCGAGGGCGGCCGCCTTTCCGATCCCGGTGGACGCGCCCGTCACGAGTGCCACCGGTCGGGTTGTTGTAGTCATTGTGACCTCCAGAGCCATTAGATTATGATCATAATACTAAGCGTGGGGGCGGGTGGTTGGCAAGTGGTCTTCGGTAGTGAGAGCAAATTGCATGGGGGAAGTGCAAGCGGGGAGCGGTGGATCACCGAGGTGGCCGGGTGCCGCTTCAAAGTGGTGCGGCATTGGCGGCCGGCGGATCTCCATGCTCATAGCAGCCGGGCTGACCGACGGAGCTTCGGCCGGGCTGGTCGGTCCGCGCTCATCTGCGACTCCCCGGAGTCCGTGGAGTCCGTCACTGTAGAGGCCCCGGTGGAGCTGTCCGACGCCCTGGAAGGCACTTGCGTCTCCGCGGGCACGGCGCTGGACCTCGGTGCGTGGGGCGTTGCAGGTGTTCGTTACCGGGGACGAAGTGACAGCTTGGGGCGAGGGCCCTGACGACACCCACCAGAAGAGAAGCGCCGGGGCCAGTTGTCCGCCGAAGGCGTCGGGAACCCCCGGGCACCGCAAGGGGACCGCGCATTTGTGGGCGGCACACCGCGTGGAGGAGACACCGTCGGCTTCGCCGTCATCGCCGCCTCGACACGCGTCAGCTGTTCGGCCCGTCGCACCGTTCCGCATGTGTCCCGACACTGGCTTCGGCAACGGCCTCGAGGCGATGAACCGCCGATCAGGACGAGGTCACCACATCGACCCGATCTACTCGCTGGGGCTACCTCCGAGTCGCCCGGCGGCGAGTGCTCGCGCGTACGTCTCACGATTCATCAGAGGGAGCTCGCCAGTGGCGTCCGTGGTGGCGATGTATGCAAGCATCCGCCCCTGAGCTTCCTTCGATTGATCTCTGACCAGGAACTCGGCGTGCTCGAACTGCAAGCCGTCCTCGAGCGACAGGGAACTGCCGAAGTAGATGGATCGCTTGATGGCTCCGAGGGATTTCTTCGAGCGTAGGCTCAGATACTCTGCGCGCTCGATCGACCGTGCGAGGACCTTTTCCTGTGGCACCACTTCGTCGACCGCACCGAGCGAGAGAGCCTCTGCAGGCGTGAACGGCCTGCCTTCGAGAACGGCGAGCAACGTCTGCTGAGTACCGATCAGACGAGGCAGTCGCTGAGAGCCGCCGCCACCCGGTGTCAGTGCGAGCAGGACTTCTGTCAGGCCGATGACATGCTCCCCGTCTGCCATGATGCGCAGATCACAGGCAAATGCCAGTTCCGCACCGACGGCAAGTGCCGAACCGTTGAGTGCCGCGACGAAGATGGTGCCGCTTGCATTCATCTTCAGGAAGGTGGCATGGAAGCCGTCGAGCTGCAGAAGTGTCTTGAGCCGGGTCATCCCCGCGAGCGTTCTGACAACCGGCACTCGGTTGATGAGTCGCGCCATGCGCGCTACGAGCTTGGCGATGCGCGTGTTGATCGGCGGGAATCCAGTGCCACCTTTTTGCAGCCAGCGCACATCGGAATGACTCAAGAAGCGGTCAGGATGCGTACCGGTGAAGACGACCGCGCGGATGTCCGGATCGCGGTCTGCACGATCGACCAACTCTTTCAGCTGCTTGGACATCTCGGGATCGAACAACGCATGCGGGCCTCCGTCGATACGAGCGACAAGCACCCCCGCGTGGCCCTCGACGGCAATGTGTCCTGCGGGCTGCGAGCTACTTCGCGACGTGTCCATGCGGTCCTCCGGTGAGTTGGCTGTGGTCGACGGTTTCCGGCGCTCGCGCGGGTCACGCTCCTCCTGAGACGGCGACGCAATCTGTGCGCAGGGGGCGTGCCGGCCCGGCGGTCCTGTCCTTGCTTCCGGTTTCGATGATCACGGTCGCCATGTCGTCTCCCGCGGTGCGCGCGAGAGCGCTGACCAGGCCCGACTCTACGGACAGCGAGATGCAGGCGAATCCGTCACCGTATCGGTCACGGAGATGGCGAAGCGCGGAACGCAGGTAGCACGAGCACTCCGGCGGCAGCAGCCATAAAGCTTTCAAGCAAAGGGACCATTACGGACAGCGCCAGGAGCAGGCCGCCCACCGCGCGCCGCGGGCCGCGGGCCGCGGGCCGCGGGCCGCGGTGGAGCCTTCCCGGCGGCGAGGCGGTCCCACATGTGCGGGCGTGGAATCTCGTTGCCCGTTTCCGCGGTGCCGATCTCTGGCTTGGCTCGGTACAGAGCCCTGGCGCGCCGGTCGTCGGCAGCCGCTCGGCCCACCCCGGCCACCTCCCCGTCGGATCAGACCGTGAACTCCCGGATCACCACGTTCCGGAACACCGCCTGCCCGTCGATCGTGAACAGCGCCAGTGCGGTGTCGGACGGGTCGGGGAAGGCCTCGGTCGAGTGCACGTACCGGCCGTCGCCGACGAACATCTCGACGGACGTGCGGTCGACGAGGATCCGCAGGCGGACCGTGCCGGCGGACCGGTCGAACGGCGTGCGGCTCTCCTGCCAGCGGCCGGAGGTATCGGGGCTCACGGTGTAACCGCGGTTGACGAAGGCGTAGTCGCCGTAGACCCCCGCGTCGATGTGCCGCCCACCGTCCGACGACCGCCGCAACTGGAGGCCGGCGCCCGCCAGTTGGTCCCAGGTGATCTCACAGGTCAGCTCGTACGCGGTACCCGTGTAGTCGAGCGGTCGGGTGCCGTCGACCGCGATGTCGCCGAGGTCCACCGTGCGCGACACATGGTCGTCCAGGGCCGCCACCGGCTGGGACGCCAGGTAATACGTACCCGACGCGTGCTTCAGTCGTACCTCGCGGACGATCGAGTCGGTGCCGTTGAAGCCGTCGCACTCGATGGTGGGCGTGGTGTTCGCGTAGTCCCAGTGGTTCATCCAGCCGATCGCGTACCGCGCGTCAGGGTCCAGGACCCCGCTCGCGTCACGTTTGTCGAAGGTGACCGCCGCGTACCAGTCCCAGCCGTGGTCCAGCCACTGGGGATCGGACGCGTCGGCGGTGAAGGTCGTACCGTCGAAGGAACCCGTCCAGTACGCGAACGTGCTCGGCAGCCCGGAGCCCTTGCCGTTGGCGCTGACGCCCAGCACCCACTTCCAGGTCCCGTCGTCCGCCCTGATCCGGAACAGGTCGGGGCACTCCAGGACGCCGATGCCGCCCTTGATGAAGCCGCCGACGTACGTCCACGCCTTGAGGTCGGCGGAGTGGTAGAAGCCGACTTTGTCGTTCTCGGCGAGCAGCATCACCCACCGCCCGCGCTCCTCGTCGCGGATCACCTTGGGGTCGCGGAAGTCCCGTACGCCGGGGTTGGGGAGGACCGGGGCGGTGCCGTGGTTCGTGAAGGTGCGGCCGTCGTCCGTCGAGTAGTACAGGTACTGGGCCTGGGTGACGTCGTCGGGCGCCATGGTGGCGAGGACGATCACCGCGCCCGCGCCGAAGCCCGCCGTGTCGTCCGTGTCGACCACCGCCGAGCCGGACCAGACATCGCCGTTGGGCGTCGTGTCCTTCGGCACGGCGATGCCCCGGTCGGTGAAGGAGACGAGGTCGGTGCTGGTGGCCAGGCGCCAGGTGGTGCCGGCCGTCGTGCCGCCCGTCGAGTAGTCGGGGTTGTAGAGGTAGTAGTAGTGGTACTCGCCGTCGATCCAGACCGGGCGCTGCGGGTCGTTCATCCACTGGTCGGGGACCGTGAAGTGGTACTCGGCGCGGTAGCTGCCCGCGCACGCGGCCGTCGCCTCGCGGGCCGCCGCCACCGCCGGTCTCACGAGGTCCGGCAGCAGAACACCGGCGGCGCCGACGGCCGAGGCCGTCAGCAGCGACCGCCTGGACAGTGTCTCCCCCGGGGTCTCCCCCAGGCCGAGCGAACCCCTCTTCATGCCACGCATCGTGCGGCTCCCTTCCCCGACGCCGTCGTCGGGACACGGCTCATGTGGTCCGGAACCGTATACCTAACTCGTTAAAGGTCAAGCCCTCGCGCACCGGCCGTTCGTCACTTCCCATCCGTACTTCCCATCCGCGCACATCCCTTGACAGGGCCGCAGCGGGGTTCTCATCATCGTGGAATCAATCTTCGGCTAACACGAGTTAGGCTCGCCGATGACCGACTCGCTCCTCTCCCGACGGGCCCTGATGCGCTACGGCGCATACGGCGCCGGAGCCGCCGCTCTCGCCGGTGTCGCGGCCGGCTGGGACCGCCTCACCGCCGCCGACATCCCCGGCCGCGACGACGGCTCGCTCGTCATCGCCACCCTGGGCTCCGCCTTCAACCCCGAGGCGCAGCGCGCCCTGCGCGACGGATTCCGCGAGGCCCACCCCGACATCAGGATCCGCATCAACCCCGTACAGGCCTACGACTGGTCGGACTTCTTCTCCAAGATCCTCACCCAGATCGCCGCGGGCACGGCACCCGACCTCGTGTACGTCGCCACCGAGGGCGTGCAGCTCTTCGCCCAGCGGCTCGGCGTACCGCTGGACAAGTGGGCGAAGCGGGACGCGGCCGAGCTGCGCACGTATTTCGCCGACGTCCATCCCTCGCTGGTCGAGTCGATGATGTACGAGGGGAGCCTCCACCAGCTGCCGGTCGAGTTCAACGCGGCCGACATGTACCTCAACAGCCGGGTCCTCGAACGCGCGGGTGCCGACCTCCCCGACGACGACTGGACCCACGACGACTTCACCACGCTGCTGCGAGCGATGAAACGCAGCAACGGCGACCGGTTCACCCCGTACTTCTGGACCAACCGGCTGTGGGGCGGAGTGGTCCCCTGGCTCTTCGCCAACGACACCAACCTCCTCACCGAGTCCAAGGCCCCCGGCGGCGACTGGCTCTGGAACTCCTTCTATCCCGACGCACAGCGGCGCGGCCGGGGCGGCGGCTACCGGTGGACGACACCCCTGGCCGACTCCGACCGCGTCGTGGAGGTCTACGACTACCTCTCCTCCCTCATCCAGGAGGACCTGTGCACCCGGCCGGAGGGCGGCGACGGCCGCAACCTCGTCGGCGTCTTCTCCACCGGCCGGGTCGGTGTCACGCCCGCGGGCGGCTTCTGGGCGGGCGGCCTGCATGAGGCGGGCATGAAACCGGCCGACTACGACGTGCGGTACTTCCCGCGCCGGCGCACCCGGCGTCACCAGTTCGGCGCCGCCGGGTACGCGATGCTGCGCACGTCGAAGATGCGGGACGAGGCCTGGGAGTTCATCAAGTACACCGCCCGCAAGGAGGTGATGACCCAGCTCTTCGCGGCCAACCAGACCACTCCGGCCCGCCGCTCCATGGTCGACGAGGCCCGCTACCGGGAGACAGGACCGGCCCACTGGCAGGTCTTCTACGACACCCTCGACAAGATCCCCACCACCGGCCCGATCCCGGCCCCGCCGCAGGTCAACGAGGTCGAGCAGCTGCTGATCAAGCACACCGGAACGGCCCTCGCGAGCCCCCGCGCGGTGCGTCCCGCGCTGCGCCGGCTGCAGGGGGACCTGGAGAAGGCCATGGAGCGTGAAGTGTGACGAACACCGAGATCAGGCCCGCGGGGCCGGAGCCCGCCCGCACCCGCAAGAGCCGCAGGACCGGTCAGACCCGTAAGGCATCCGAGTCCACGGCCGCCACCACCATCCGCACCCGGGGTACCCGCCTCCTCGCCGTACTGTTCCTCGCGCCCACCGTCGTCGGCATCGTCGTCTTCACGGTCGTACCGATCGTCGGCTCGGTCGTCCTCAGCCTCTTCCAGTGGGACGTGATCGACGACCCGCGGTGGGCCGGAGCGGCCAACTACCGGGAGACCCTGACCGATTCGACGGTCCTCGTCTCCTTCCGCAACACGCTCGTCTTCATGGTGCTCGCGGTCGCACTCCAGTTGCTGATCGCGCTCGTGCTGGCGATCGCGGTGAACGGCCGGATGCCCAAGTGGCTGCGGTCCGTGTTCCGTTCGGCGTTCTTCTTCCCGCTGGTGCTGTCCGCCGCGTCCATCTCGGTGGTGATGAAGTACCTGTTCAACCAGGACTTCGGCCCCGTGAACTGGCTCCTCGGCACGGTCGGTATCCCCTCGGTCCCCTGGCTGACCTCGGAGAACGGGGCGATGGCCGCCGTGGTCCTGGCGTACGTCTGGCAGCAGTTCGGCTTCTCGTTCCTGCTGTTCGTCGGCGGCCTGAACAACATCCCGAAAGAGGTGCACGAGGCGGCTGCGCTGGACGGCGCGAGCGGGGTGCGCAAACACCTCGCCATCACCCTGCCGCTGCTGTCGCCCACGCTGCTGGTGGCGTCCGTGGTCGGCATCATCAACGCCCTCCAGGTCTTCGAGCAGCCGTACGTCCTCACGGCGGGCGGTCCCGGCGACTCGACGCGCACTGTCGTGATGGTCATCTACGAGACGGCCTTCGAGCAGCTCCGCTTCGGCGAGGCGTCCGCGGTGGGCGTCCTGCTCTTCGCCCTGATCATGGCGGTCACCGCACTCCAGTTCCGGCTCAGCCGGCGTTACGTCCACTACCAGTGAGCCGGGTGAGTCAGATGAGTACGAGTTCCCTCGCGGGTTCGGCATCGGATTCGGCATCGGGTTCGATGCCGGGTCCCCGCACGAGCCCCACGAACCCCACGAGCCCCACCGCGTCACGCGTACGGCACGGCCTGGCGCCCTGGGGCCGGATCGCAGGCCTGGCGCTGTGCGCCCTGTTGACGCTCGGCCCGGTCATCTGGACGGTGTCGACGTCACTGCGCACGCCGGCGGAGTCCTTCGACCTGCCGCCGAAGATCATCCCCACGGACCCCAGCATCGACGCCTACCGCGGGGTCTTCGACCAGATCGACGTCTGGCTGTACGCGCTGAACTCCACCCTGGTGACCGCGCTGATCGCGGTCGGCCAGATGATCACCGCGGGCCTGGCGGGCTATGCCTTCGCCCGCCTCGAATTCCGCTTCAAGAAGGCGCTGTTCGCGCTGGTCCTGGCCACGATGATGGTGCCGTTGCAGGTCACGATGGTCCCGGTCTTCCTGGAACTGAAGACGATGGGCCTGACCGACACCCTGCTCGGCCTCATCGTCCCGGCCTTCCCGACGGCCTTCGGCACCTTCCTGATGCGCCAGTACTTCCTGGGCATGCCGAAGGACCTGGGCGAGGCGGCGATGATCGACGGCGCGGGTCCGTGGCGCGTCTTCCGGTCGGTGTACGCCCCCTTGGCGGCCCCCGGTCTCGCCATCGTCGGCGTGCTGGCCTTCAACTACCACTGGAACGAGTTCTTCCGGCCCCTGATCCTCGAAACCTCCACCGAGAACCTCACGCTGCCCCTGGGCCTGGTCTCCCTCCAGGGCAACCTCGGCACCGGCTCGATCTCCGTCGTCCTCGCCGGAGTCGTCCTCTCCATGATCCCCGCCGTCGCCGTGTTCGTCGTCGGCCAGCGCCCTCTGCGCGAGGGCATCACATCAGCAGGAGTCAATCGTTGAGTTCCGTGAGCCGGTCGACCGACGCCAACAGCCCGCGTTTCAGGGTCCGCCCGCCGGCCAACTGGATGAACGACCCGAACGGCCCGTTCCGCTGGGGCGATCGATACCACCTCTTCTACCAGCACAACCCCGACGCCCCCGTGCACACGAACGTCCACTGGGGCCACGCCTCCAGCCCCGACCTCGCCCACTGGGACGACCACGGGATCGCCCTGCGCCCCACGCCCGACGGCCCGGACGAGGCGGGCTGCTGGTCCGGCTGCGTGGTGGACGACGGTGGTGTACCGACAGCGGTGTACTCCGGGATCGACCACGACCACCAGGGCCTGAGCGCGATCTGTCTCGCCGTGGCCGAGGACGACGGCCTCCAGAAGTGGAAGCAACTGCCGGTGCCGGTGGTCGCCGGCCCGCCACCCGGCCTGGACGTGACGATGTTCCGGGACCCTTTCGTCTTCCGCTTCGCCGGACGCCGCTGGGCGTTGATGGGCGCCGGCCACGCCGACGGCACCCCGTCCGTCCTGGTGTACGACTGTGAGGACCTGTACGACTGGCGGTTCGCCGGGGTCCTGCTGGACGGCCGGGACCCGGCGGCGGCCCGCGCCTTCGGCAGGCGGGCGATCGGCTGGGAGTGCCCGCAGTTGTGGGCGACCCCTGGGGGCGACTGGGTGCTGGCGGTGGCCCTGTGGGACGGCGACCCGCTGAGCACCGCGTACGTCACGGGCCGTCTGGTGGAGCAGGCGGACGGTGGACCGATGTTCGCCGCCGGTACGGGCGGCGGCCCGCTGGACCTCGGCCGTGACTTCTACGCCCCCTCCGTCCTCCAGGACACGGAGTCCGGCCGCGCCCTGCTCTGGGGCTGGTCCTGGGAGTCACGCCCGCCCGAGGAGGTGGACCGCGCGGGCTGGTCCGGCGTCCTCACGGCACCCCGGGTGATGGACACCCACGAGGACGGCACGCTACGGGTCGTACCGGCTCCGGAGCTCGAACTACTGCGAGCGGCTGTCCCGTTCACGACCGCACCAGGACCGCACCGGCCGCTCCCCCTCGCGTACGACCTGCTGGTGACTGCCCGTTCGGCGGCGACCGTGAGTCTGCTGCGGGCCACGTCCGGGGCCGAACTGACCGTGCGACTCGATCCGGCGTCCGGCACGGTGACCCTGGACCGCATGGCCTGGCCACGCTCCCGCCCGGACGGCACGGCCCCCCTGGTCCTGCCGACCCCGCCGGGCGAGACCCTGACCGTACGGATCCTCGTGGACGGCTCCCTGCTGGAACTGTTCGCGGGTGACCGGGCGACGGCCACGGAACGGGTGTACCGACGCGGCGACGACATCGCGGAGCTGACCGTGATGGGGACGGACGTCGAGGTCACGGGCTGGGAGCTGGTCCCACCGAACCCCGCGTGACGACGGGGCACTCCAGCCGCCGGGTGGTGACCGGCGGCGCGGTCCCGCTGTCGATGGCGTCCAGGAGCAGGCGGACGGCCGTCTCTCCCATCGCGCGATGGGGCAGAGCGACCGTGGTGAGGGGCGGGCTGAGGAAAGCCGCCATGTGTTCCTGGTCGTCATAGCCGACGACGGACAGCTCGGCGGGCACGTCGAGGCCCAGGCGCGCGGCGGCATGGAGGACGCCCGCGGCGACCCGGTCGTTGTAACAGACGATCCCCGTGGGCCGCCGGTGGGCGGGAACACCGTCCAGCAGCCGCAGCGCTCCCTCGTACCCGGCGGAGATCTCCCCTCCCGTGCGCACCACCCAGTCCTTCCCGGCGGTCAGCCCCACCGTCCGCAGCGCGTCCCGGAAGCCGCGCAGCCGTTCCGCGGTCGCGATGTCGTCCAGACCGCCCACCAGGGCGAGACGACGGTGGCCCGCGTCGAGAAGGACGCGCGCGGCGCTGCGGCCGCCGGCCCGCTCGGCGGGGATGACGGCCGGGAGGGAGCCGTCCTCGGGGAGACAGTTGGCGAACACGGCGAACGTGCGGTGCAGCCCTTCCGGGACTCGGGCGCGGCGCAACGACAGCGCGGCGTAGATGATCCCGTCGACCCTCCGGTCGAGCAGTTCGGCGACGGCCGCGTCCTCGGCGACCGGGTCCTGCCGGGAGTCGACGGTGAGCACCAGGTGCTCACTGTTCCACGCCATGTCCATGGCCCCGCGCAGCAGCCGCCCGGCGAACGGCGAGGTGGCGATCTCGTCCGTGACCAGACCGATCACGGCGGTACGACTCCGGCGCAGGCCGCGGGCGACCGCGTTCGGCCGGTAGCCGAGCTGTTCGGCCGCCTTGCGGATCTTCTCCTGCGTCTCGGCGGAGAGGTTGCCCTGGGCCCGCCCGTTGAAGACGAAGGACACGGCCGTGTGCGACACCCCGGCAAGCCGGGCGACATCCCGCGAGGTCGCCCGCTCGGCCCCGCCACCCCGCGTCTTCTCGACCCCGCCCATGCCTCGTCCCCACCGACTTCGCCTGATCAGGCAGAGCCTACCCGCGGAAGATGTTGCGGAGCCCGCCACCGCAGACCGAATGGACACCGGGGTGGCACAGCCGCTGACCTCGGCACACCGGGGTGCAGGTCGCCGTGCGACCGTGGACGTCCGACCGCCGTCCCTCGCGGCTGTCAGCACGCCTCAACGAGACTCGGCCTCGACCGCCCCCGACAACCGTCGAGGGCTCCCTGCGAGGCCGCTTTCTCTCGGGGCCGTTTCCTCACCACTTACCGGCCGTGGCCAAGGCACATCCCGGGCGGTCCACACCCCAGAGGATCCCCATCGAACTCTTCGACCGCATGCTGACGCGGGACCGGCGGGCGCTCGACGTGCCGTGCCTGCCGACCCGAGCAGCGGGTTGTCCACGTCGTTGGCGTGCACACCGTCGCCGAGCCGGAAGACGTCGATCGCCACCAGGGCCCTCAGCAGCGCGACGATCGTGCCGACCTGAAAGTAAGTCAGGGCCTTGATCCCGGTGCGGCCGACCTTCTTCAGGTCCGCGACGCCGGCGATGCCACCGATGATCGTCAAAAAGACGATCGGGCCGATCAGCATCTTCATCGCGGTGATGAACGTCGTACCGATCGGCTCCATGTCGGTGGGCAATCCGGCCACCGCCAGCCCAGCACGACGCCGATCACGATCGCCACCAGCACCTGGACGTACAACTGCCGGTACCACGGCTTCGCCGTGATACGCGCGGCTTGCCGGCCAGCCGGCGCCGCGAGGCTTCAGGTGCTCGGCCAGGTGCTGAGTGCCTGGTCGGCGACGCGGTGCATGTCTTCTCGGCTGGCGCCGCCGGCGGCCTGTACGGCGAGGCCCTGCCCGACGGTGTTCACATAGCGGGCGAGGGTTTCCGGGTCGGCGGTGGGAGGCAGGTCGCCCTCGGCCTGGGCTTGTTCGAACCGTTTCCGCAGGGCGGCTACTCCGGCCTCACGGCGTTCGGCCAGGTCGCGACGGACCGGTTCGCTTTCCGGGCCGGCGGCCAGCGCGGACTGCACCAGCAGGCAGCCGCGCGGGCAGCCGGGCGCGGTGTGGGCGTCCACAGCTCCGTGCAGCATCGCCTCGGCCACCTGCCGGGCGGTGGGCAGCTCAAGAGCCGGGGCCACGAAGGCTCCCGGGCCCTCCACATAACGGTCGACGGCCTTGCGGAACAGCTCCTCCTTGTTGCCGTAAGCGGCGTAGATGCTGCGCCGGTTGATCCCCATGGCCTCGGTCAGCGCGGCGAGCGAGGCACCCTCGTAGCCCTCGGCCCAGAACACCCGCATCGCCACCTCCAGGGCCTCGTCGGTGTCGAAGGACCGGGGCCGTCCCGTGCTGGGCATCGAAGTCTCCTTGAGAAAAGTTCGCCGCCACGGAAGGAATCCCGTGGTTGCTCAGGTTAGTGTCATCATGGATATAGTAACCGAGCAGTTCGGTTCGTAAATGAAGTGCTGAAGAAATCGGAGACCCCTATGGGCACCCAGCTCGCCCCCGGCACCACCCGGTCCGGCGTACGGCCCCTCGACGGCAAGAGCGCCCTGGTCACGGGCGGGTCCCGGGGCATCGGTGCCGCGATCGTGCGCCGCCTGACCGCCGACGGCGCCCAGGTCGCCTTCACCTACGCCAGCGCCAAGGAGCAGGCCGAGGCCGTGGCCGAGGCGACAGGCGCCCTGGCCATACAGGCGGACAACGCGGATCACGAAGCCGTCCGGGCCGCGGTCAGCCGCACCACGGAGCATTTCGGCGGCCTGGACATCCTCGTCAACAACGCCGGCGTCTCCCACGCCGCGCCGATCGAGGACTTCCCGCTGGAGGAGTTCGACCGGTTGATCGCGGTCAACGTCCGGGGCGTGTTCAGTGCCGTGCAGGCCGCCGCTCCCCACCTCGGCCAGGGGGGTCGCATCATCACCATCGGCAGCGTCATCGTCGACCGCGTCCCCTTCCCCGGCGCAACCGTCTACGCCCTGACCAAGGCCGCCGTCGCCGGTCTCACCCGCGGCCTGGCCCGCGAACTCGGTCCGCGCGGTATCACCGTCAACAACGTGCAGCCCGGCCCCACCGCTACGGACATGACCCCCGACTCCGGCCCATACGCGGAATCCCTGAAGCAGCTCATGCCGCTCGACCACTTCGCCGAGCCCGCCGACATCGCCAGCGCCGTGGCCTATCTCGCCGGCCCTGAAGCCCACTTCATCAGCGGCACCAGCTGGAACGTCGACGGCGGCATCGCTGTCTGACCGCCCACCCCGGGCGGCCGCAAGCAGGCGCGGTCCACCGGCCTCCAACCGCACCGCCGTGCACGACGACACCCCCCTGCCACAAAGGACGTACCACCACCATGAACGCTTCCACCAAAGCCTCCACGACCGCCCCAGCCGTCGAGTCGGAGGAGCCGCTCAGCCCCGGCTACGACGCGGCGACCAAGGACGACGCCGAGTTCAACAAGTACTTCCGGCACGGCTTCACCACCGTCGACGACGTGCAGATGCACTACGTCATCGGCGGCGACGGCCCGCAGGTCATGGTGCTGCTGCACGGCTGGCCGCAGAGCTGGTACGAGTACCGCCCGATCATGCCCTCGCTGCTGCCCGGCCGCACGGTCATCGCCATCGACCTGCCGGGCATGGGCGACTCGACCGGCAACCCGCCCTCCATGACGAAGACGGTCCTGGCCACGTACGTCCACAAGCTGCTCGACCACCTCGGCCACCGCGAGAATGTGCAGGTCGTCGCCCACGACTTCGGCGTCAGCGTCGCCTACCCGCTGGCCGCCCAGTACCGCGAGCAGGTGTCGGGGCTGTTCCTCATGGACTACGGCCTGGTCGGCAAGAACCTGAAGTTCGCCGCCATCGAGTCGATGTTCTGGCACTTCTCCTTCAACAAGCAGCATCCGCTCGCGGAGGAACTGGTCACCGGCCGGGTCGAGACCTTCCTCACGCACTTCTTCCAGGGGATGAAGACCGGAGTCGGCGAGAACGTGTCCGACGACGAACTGGCCGAGTTCGTCCGGCTGTACTCCCGCCCCCAGGTCCTGCACGCCGGCTTCGAGCTCTACCGGACCGAGACCCAGGACGAGGCCGACAACACCAAACTCCAGGAGACCCCGCTGACCATCCCGGTCCGCATGATCACCCAGGCCGGCCTTGCCGACATGGTCCTGCCGCCCCTCCAGGACGCCGCACCCGACGCCACCTCCGCCGACGTCCCCGGCGCCGGACACTTCCTCCTCCACGAAGCACCCCACCGCGTCCTGGCCGAGATCAACGCCTTCTACCCCAACCCCACCCCCTGACCAACTTCGAAAGCCGGCACACCGCAGTGAGAGGAAAACGCTGATGAACAACCAACCCGCTTCCGCCCGCGATGTTCCAACTCGCGTATTCGCCGCCTTCGACGCGGGCGATATCGACGCGCTGGACACCCTGGTCTCGCCCGATCTCATCGACCACAACCTGCCCCCAGGGGCTCCCTCGGCGATCGAGGGGATGAAGGGGATGGTCGCTGCCATGCGCGACGGGTTCACCGATCCTCACCACGAGATCGTCTACCAGGCCGAGACCGACGACGGCTGGGTCGTCTCCCAGTGGGTGATCACAGCGACCCACACCGGCCCTTGGTTCGGACTGGCCGCGACCGGCCGTGACGTGACCTGCTCCGGCATCGATCTCGCGCGCGTGGTCGACGGCCGGATCGTCGAGATCCGGCACGTCGAGGAGCTGCTGCAACTGCAGATGCAGATGCAGCTCGCCGACTGAGGCAGCAGCAAAGATGCATCAGCGCGGCGTGAGCTGACCAGACAAGGCCCCCGGCGAAGAGTCGAAGTTGTTCGCCCCATAGACCCTTCGCCGGGGGTTCTCATGGCTCACGCTGTTACCGCCTGCAGGGCACCGAGATCGAGCAGGTGGCCGACCGCGGCTCGATCGACAATCCGTCCGCACTCGAGCAGTTCGCCGAGTACCGCGCCGGACACGCCCGCGGGCCGGGTGGCCGAGGCTCGGCGCTGAGCCCCAGCCATAAAGAGCTGGGCCCAAGTTCAGGACGCGTTGCCGCACCGCGTGGCCGAGACAACCGAGGAAAGAGATGTCGAGCAAAGAACCGGACCCCACGAACTTCAGCGTGGTGAGCACCCTGCTGGCCGCGATCGAGAAGGGCGACATGGACGAGGTGCGCCGCTGCTTCGCACCCGACGCGCTCACCTGGCACAACTTCGACGAGGTCGAGCAGGACGTCCATGCCATGACTGCCATGCTCGGTCACCTCTGCGCCCTCTCGACGAGCAGGAACTACGAGGACCGACGCATCACGACAGTCGGCTCGCAGGCGTTCCTGCAGTACACGCTGACCGCGGTGCTCCACTCCGGAGGCCGGTTCCGGATGCCGGCGATGATGCGGCTGGAGGTCGACTCCGCCGGGCTCGTGGCACGGATCGAGGAGTACTTCGACTCGCGCGTGCTCGACAGCCTCGCCGAAGTGTCGTGACGGCCTCCGCGTTCAGCGAGAACGAGAGCACGACTCCCCGGGAGCCAGAAGGTCACGCCGAAAGGCCGGCCCCACGTCGTTCCCGTCACTTGTCGGCTTCGACGCCAACTCCGACACCCTGCCGACCACGTCGTGGGCCGTGGATCGCGGTCCTGCGCTCACGGTGCGGCCGTCGGCCGCCGCGCGGGCGGCCGTGAAGAGCGGCCCCGGCCGGCTCACCGGGCGGACACTTCGGAAATAGGCCGCCGGCGACCCTGTAGGGCCGTTTCCTCTTCGGGCAGTTTCCTTGTCCCCCACCCTGCGAACCAGACGTACCGGCGGCGGCGCCCTCTCTGCTGGTCCGGTATGCGACTGGCCGCGCCAAGGACGTCCACCCGATGCCCACACAACAGGCATATCGGACAACGAATCGCCCCGGAGACACCGTCGGCCTGGACACGCCCGCACCACCCCGGCCCCTGTACGGCCCCTAGGTCTTGACATCGGCCCCTAGGCAGCCGCCCAGACCGCGAGCGACACCCTCGATCATCTACTCAGCCGCAGGTCAGATGGGTTGGAGCTCCCCCGACCGCCGCCGGACCGGTTGAACCACGGCGCAGCGGATTCTCCTTCCGACGCGCAGTGGCTCCAGGCCGGTGGTCTGGACGGAGCCTCTATGACTGTCGGCGCCGGACGGCGTCTCAGCCTGCGGCGACGTAGATCTTTCGCAGGGTGGAACGGACCTCCCACTCGGTCCGCTCCCCCGCGTGCAGGCGTACGACGACGCCGGGGGCCAGTTCGATGCTCTCCCCGGTCTCGAATCGCACGGTCGCGTCTCCGGCGAGTACGACGAAGACCTCGTCGACCTCGACGTCGCGGACCGTACCGGCCGTCAGTGTCCACAGTCCGAGTTCTGTGCCCAGGAACTCGCCCAGGGTCTTCGCGGCTGCCGCCGGGCGTCCCGCGAGGATGTCGTGCTCTTCGAGTGGCAGCTGGTCGAACTCGACCTCGTGTGCGTTGACGTAACGGTCCATCCCGACACCATCCTTGTCCTTGGGTGCAGGATCCGTCAGTTCTCGTCGACCACGAGATCCGCCGTCGGGACCGAGCAGCAGAGCAGGACCTGTCCGTCCCGGGGTTCCACTAGCGGGTCGACGAGATAGGCCGTCTGGCCATGGACCGTTGCCGCGCAGGTCCCGCACACCCCGGCACGACAACTGGCGGGGAGCGCGAACCCCTGGGCCTGCGCCAGGTCGAGGAGTGTTCCCGAATCGGGGTTCCACTTGGCGGCCACCCCCGATGACCGGTAGGTGACCTGGAAGGGTCCCGCATCCGGTGCCGGGCGGGGGGTGATGTCCACGGTCCTCGGTGAGTAGAAGGCGTCGTACCGGATCGCGTTCGCAGACACCCCCACGGCCTGTACGGCCGCCCTCATGTCCGTCACGAACCGGGCGGGCCCGCACACGTGGACCTCGGTGGAGGCCGGATCCGTCAGGATGCCGGCGATGCGAGTGCCGTCAGGACGCCCGGGGTTATGTTCCACTGCGGTGTCCTCGGGCCGGGGCCCGGTCACGTACAGGTGCAGGCGGACTCGGCTCAACTGGGCAGCGGCTTGCTGGAGTTCGCCCCAGTGCGGGAGGCTGTCGATGTCGCGGACGACGTGCACGAAGTCCACCGGGCGTTCGCTGCGGGCGGCCGTCAGAGCGTGGGCCATGGCGAGTGCCGGCGTGATGCCGATGCCGGCTGTCAGGACCAGGAGGGGGCGGTTCTCCTCCGCGTCGATGACGGCATCCCCGAACGGGCCGGAGACGAGGACCTGTTCATCCTCGCGCAGGGCGGCCAGCCACGGTGACACGACGCCGTCCTCGCGGTGCTCCGCGGTGATGCGTGAGGGTCCCTCGCCGGTGCGGCTGATGGTGTAGTTGCGCCATCCCGGAGTGTCCAGGTCCGTGCGGTGCACCCGCAGGTACTGGCCGGGACGTGCCGCCGCGAGGGCGGGGCTCGGGTCCTCGATCTCGATGCTCGTGGTGGTGGCGGCCGGCCGGGTCACCGAGGTCACCCTGGCCATCCGTGGTGCCGACGCCATCTCCGCCTGGCTCAGTCCCTGGCTCGTGTACGTGAGCGCGCGGCGTGGACCGACGTACGCATGGTCGCCGACCTGGAGGCTTCCCGGCGTCCTGACCTGAGCGTAGACCCCGCAGTAGAGGTGTCCGAAGTGGCCGGCGAGGATGCCCGGGACATTAACCTCGGTGTTGCCGGTGGCCGGGGCGACAGCCGTGGCCCTGCACCTCTCTATGGGGCGCAGCACCTTCAGGTCGACCTCGCCGATGCGCAGTTGCCCGCCCAGGAGACCGAACTCCGCCCACGGGGGCAGTCCGTCGATGTACAGGTTGGCTCTGAACCGCCGTGGGTCCAGGAGGGTCTTCGCGACGCGTGCGATGTCACGGACGGTGGCCAAGTTGATGATCGATATCGGGGCGTCGGCGAAGTCCCACAGGTGGCTGCCCGAGGAGACCAGGCGCGCGGTCCGGCCCGGGGAACCGAACCAGCTCTGGATCCGGGATGCGACGAACTCGTCGTCGTCGAAACCGTCGTCGAGGCGCCCGTCTTCCCGCAGCCGGACTCGCAGTTCGCCGTCGCGTGCCGTGAGCACGACCTCGGCATCGTCCGTTCCGGTGTCCGAGACGATACGAGCCGAGTAGCCGCCGAGATCCGGTCGGGTGTCCAGGGCGTGGAAGGCCTCGTAACTCGTCCAACTGCCGTAACTCTCCAGCGGGATCACGTCGTTGGCCAGGCCGAGCAGGCGGTCGAAGCGGAGGCCGTCCGGACCGAGGAAGGCTTCGTCGAGCGATTCACCGCCCAGGCCTTTGACCGGGTAGCGCCCGATGCCGGCCAACAGCAGCGCCGGCTGCGAGGTCTTCATTCCTCCGCTCCAAGCACGGTCAACCGCACCTGACCCGGGAGGCCGCCGCCGACCGAGATCGTCTGCGTGCTGGTAGCTCCCCGTGTCGCCAGCCACGGGTTCTCCTCGGTACCGGGATGCCAGAGGTAGTGCGGGAAGTCGCTGCACGACAGCTGGAGTCGCAGGCGGTGGCCCGGGCGGAGCCGGTAGCCCGTGTGGCCGAGGTCGATCGCGACCGCTTCGCCGCGCTGGGACGGGAGCACCGCCTGTCCACGAACGAGCAGGTGGGCCGTACCGTCCGGAAACACGTCGAAGAGCTTGGCGAACACGTGCATGCCGGGTGCGGTGGACTCGACGGTGAGTTCGGCCCGTACCGGACCCGCCAGGTCCAGCGGCGTGGAGACCGGAGCCGCGGTGAAGGTCAGTACGTCGGGACGGGACTGGAGTCCGCTCTCGTCGACCCACTCGCGCAGCGCCGAGAAGGGGTCCCCGGTGATGCTGGGCACCATGTCGTGCGGGTCGTGTGTCCATCGCACCGTGCCCGATGGACCGGCGGGGAGCTCCGGGTTCTCGTGCAGCGAGCCGCCCTCCGCGTCCCGTACGGCCAGGGCGGGTTCGGCGAAGTGCAGCACCAGTTCGCGGGCCTCCGGCGGCGGCCAGTTCGTGGAGGTACGGAAGCCCACGTGACCCAGGTGCCAGCGGACCCGGGGAAGCGACTCTTCGGGCCGCTCGCCCTTGAGGAACACGTCGAAGAACTCCAGTACCGGTGCGACGTAGCGGGCAACGGTCCGGCGCAGCGCCTCGTCGTCGGTGTTGTGGTCGTTCTCCGGCTGTACGGGCGAGTGGGCGAGACGGTGGTTCTCGTGGTCGACGGAGTCCGCGTGCAGATAGGTCAGCGGGCCCCAGGCGGGGTGCGCCGCCATGGCCGTGTAGTCGCGCATGGACTCGCCCAGCAGGTTGCAGAACCAGCCGACCCCGTGCAGCGTCGGCACCGGCCGTGCCTGGAACGGGTGCCCGAGGGGGAACAGGTTGGTCGGCTGGGGATGCGGTACGCAGGTCTCGAAGGCCACCGACCTGGTTCCCGAGGCGTTGAACGCCTCTTCGAACGCCTCCAGGAGCGGTCGGCGGTCGTGGTCGACCGGGACGTGGACGATGTCGCGGGCTGCCCAGTAGTCGGCGAGGTACTTCGCCCCGTAGAGCGTGACGATCCGCTCCGGATCCCAGCGTGGCACCACCACGGTGTGGTCCATGGACGTGATGCGGGGCACGATCGCCTTGAGGGCGGGATGGCCGGAGGTGACGGCGGCCCACTGGGTGAAGCCGAAGTAGGAGTCGCCGCACATGCCCACGACGGCGTCCGACCACTGCTGCCGGGTGATCCACTCGATGGTGTCGTAGCCGTCCTCGGCCTCGTGGACGAAGGGCACCGTCTCGCCCTGGGAGCGGAACTTGCCGCGCACGTCCTGGACGACCGTGACGTAGCCGTGTGCGGTGAGTTCCGCGGCGATCTGTTCCATGTAGCAGTAGCGGCTGTTCTTGTCGTACGGCAGGCGGAACAGCACTGCCGGGTGCGGGCCCTGGGCGGCGGGGAGGTAGACGTCGGTGGCGAGTTCTACGCCGTCCCGCATGGGCACCATGTACTGCTCGGCCGCCGCACTCAGGGGGGCGGGGCCTATGCGTTCGGTGGCGATGGGCACTGTGGTGACGCTCCGTTCAAGGGGAAGTTCCGTGGCATCAGTCCGCCCCACGCGACTGAGCTTCCTACCGCCTGCGTGACACGGTCACCGAACCAGGTCCTGTGGGTACGTCAGGCGCCCGCTACGGCCTGGATATGGCCATGGGTGTCGAAGATGCTTTCTCAAAGAATTCGCTGCCCATCGAGATCTCCTGTCAGCGGACTGTGAGAGCTGTGCCGACAGGGGTCGCACGAGGGCCTTGGCAACACCGAGGCCGCGAAGGCGCACCCAGGCCCTGAAGCGGGATCGATCGCCGACAGGTTTACATAGCATATATTATATAACTAGCGTTACACCACCGCAAGAGGGGCCCCCGTCACAGCACGAACACGCCCCCCACCTGCCCCGAGGCCGTCACATTCTCGCCACCACGCCGCGATCGACGGCCGACCCGACCATGCGAGAGCGGTTCAACTCTCGGCGGTCGCGTTGCCCGAGTCTGCGCCCCGACGCCTACCAGCTGGTCGGCGTCACGCCCATGGGGAGGGCACGCAACTTTCATGTAAAGTCTGATGTACGAAACTGACGGGGTGAACGTAAGGGACGCGGGCACCCGCCAGCCGCGGACGGGGAGGAAGCATGCCGAAGTACGTCGATCCGGAGCTGCGCGCGAAAGAGATCACTGACGCGGCCGTTCGCGTTCTGGGCGAAGGCGGGTTCGCCAAGCTCACTTTGAGGAATCTTGCCAAGCGGCTGGGCGGTTCGATCACGCTCGTCACCCACTACTTCCCCAACCGTGATGTGCTCATCACAGGCATTCTTGAGCACTTCTTCGCCGAATCGGACCAGTTCGCCGAGGAGCTCGCCGCTATCGCCGATCCCGCAGAGCGGCTGCACGCGGCGCTCCTCTGGTTTCTGCCTGTTGACGAGGAGACCTTGGTCAGGGAGCGGGGGCGCATCGCGCTGGTCGCTCACCGGGACGCCGACGCGGCGGTCGACGACTTCATCACACGCTTGGAACCGGCCATGAGGGCGATCCTCGCCCAGGGCATCGCGGGCTTCGTCGAAGAGGACGAGTTCGAGGTGACGCTGGACCTGTTGCGCTCCTGGACGACCGGCATGGCTCTGTCGGCGGTGGAACATCCGGAGATCTGGACCGTTGAACGTCAACTGCGGGCTCTCGACCGGTTCCTGGCACTGCTCTCGATGCCTGCGGTCCACCGTGTGAACGCCTGAGCCGGCCGACCGAACCAGCCCCCGTGGGTCCGGCGGAGATTCCTGGCTACACCGGTCCCGGGCGAGATCCGCAGGACGCCGACGACGACGGAAACGGCCCGGCGTACGGCGAAGACCTTGGCCTGATCCAGCCGGGAGAGGACGCCAGGCAGTCGGCGCGGGTCAGCCGCACGACGGGGCGGCCGCACTCGCGCATGTAGGCGCCGACCAAGTGGTGGACGCGCTGTTTCCAGTCCTGCTCGAACGGCGGCTCCGGCCGGGCCATGCTCGGAGCTCCATGGTCTGGCACACCAGTGCCCACATGGCGCCGAGTCCTCGGGAAGCTGCGGCCGCCTCGTCGCCGACGCACGCGGCACGGGGTGATGGCAGGACGCCGCCTTGAGGCCGGCCGCGACCTGGGCCCCGCCGCCGCGTCCTCCGGGGCGCGCAGCACGTGCGCTCCGGACACGCTCGTACTGTCCGGAAGACGCCGCGGTCGGACGCCGGTTGCGGCCATCAGGGCGTCATGCGGCACGGTGTCTTCCGTCCGACAGCGCCGCGTACGGTCGGAGATCTGCTGCGTGAGGAAGGCCGCACCCACGGGTGTCGCGGGTGCGGCGTCCACACGCGGATGCCGGTCAGGATGACGTTGCCTCTCACGGGACCGGCTCGTCGACCGCAGGACGCCTGTCACGACTTCGGCTGGGCTTCCACCCCGGTCGGGGAACCGCGTCCAGGAGATCCCGTGTGTAGGGATGCTGCGGAGCATCCAGTACGCCTGCGACCTCGCCGCGTTCGACGACCTGGCCGTGGCGCATCACGACGCACGTGTCGCAGACCTGCCGGACCACCGCGAGGTCGTGGGACACGAAGAGGTAGGCCACGTCGAGCGTGTCCCTGATCTCGTTGAGCAAGGTCAGCACCTGCGCCTGAACACTGACGTCGAGCGCGGAGACCGCCTCGTCGAGGATGAGGACCCGGGGTTGCAGTACCAGGGCGCGGGCGATGGCGACCCGCTGGCGCTGGCCGCCGGACAGCCGACGGGGATACGCCTGGGCGTGCGAGGCGTCCAGTCCGACCCGCTCGAGCGCCTCGGCCACGCGGGCCCCGGCGGTCGTACGGCCGATGTCGAAGTGCAGGGCCAGCAGTTCGGACAGGCCCGCACCGATGCGCTGTCGCGGGTCGAGTGAACCGAACGGGTCCTGGAAGACCATCTGGACCAGGCGCGACCGGGCCAGGCGCTCGGCACGGCCACGAGCGGGATGCGTCCAGTCCTGGCCGGCGACCGTGATACTGCCTGAGGTGGCCATTTCCAGTCCCGCGATGATTCTGGCCGTCGTGGTCTTGCCCGACCCGGACTCGCCCACGACGGCCAGTGAGCCTCCGGGCTCCAGCACGAGATCCACGCCTTTGACGGCGTGCAGTTCCTCGCGCGCGCCGTCGTCACCGACCACGGTGAAGCTCTTGTGCAAGCCGGCTACCTCGACGATGGGACTCATCACGCTCTCACCTCCATGAATGCCTGGTCGGCGATTTCCGCCGTCCGGTGACACGCGACGAGCCGGCCCGACCGAGGCTCGAGTCGTGGGCGCTCGTCACGGCATATCTGCTGGGCAAAGGGACATCGGTCGACGAAGACGCACCCCGGGCCCACTTCGAAGGCGGAGGCGGGGCGCCCCGGGATCGCGACGAGGGGCCGCTTCTCCACCGGACTGGGACGTGAGGCCAGCAGCGCCGCCGTGTAGGGGTGCCCCGGCTGTTCGTGAACGAGGTCCGCGGGGCCGTTCTCCACCACGACCCCGGCGTACATCACGGCCAGTCGGTCGGTCACCGAGGCCGCGAGGTCGAGGTCGTGCGTGATGAACAGCATCCCGAGCCTGCGGTCCCTGCGCTGCTCGTCCAGGATGGCCATCACATCGGACTGCACCGTGACGTCGAGCGCCGTCGTCGGTTCATCGGCCAGGATCAGGTCGGGCGAGGTCATGAGGGCCATGACGATCATGACTCGCTGCAGCAGTCCGCCCGAGAGCTGGTGCGGGTACTGCCTCATACGTCGCGGACCGTCGTCCATGCCGACCTCCGCCAAGAGCCGGACGGCCAGCTCGGTCGCCTCCGGATGGCTCATCGCCTTCCGGGACGTGACCCCCTCGACCAGGAACTCGCCCACGGTGAGGAGCGGATTGGTGTGGGCGCGGGGATCCTGGTAGATCATGCCGACGTGCGACGAGCGGTAGTCGGCGAGTTCCGTACGACTCATCCCCGGCACCGAACGGCCTCGGAACAAGACCTCACCATCGAGCTGGGCGCCTCGCGGCAGCAGTCGCATGACGGCCCGGGTCGTCATGGATTTCCCTGATCCCGACTCGCCTACGAGACCGAGGGACTCCCCTTCGTCGATCGAGAGGCTGACGTCGTGGATGACCCGGCTTCGCTTCCCGTCCCGGTCGAGGTCGACACGGACGTGCCTCAGCTCCAGCAGACGCGCGTCCGGCTTCTTGGGGTCCGTCATCGCTTGGCTCCGATCTTGGAGCTGATCCGCGCCCCGAGGATGTTGAAGCAGACAACGGTGACCACGATCATGGTTCCGGCCCACAGGCTCTGCTGGAGCGCGCCGTCGAGGATCTCCGACCGCCCGTCGCTCACCATGAGCCCCCACTCGGCCGAGGGAGGCTGCACACCGAGGCCGAGGAACGACATCGCGCCGAAGTCCATCAGCGCGGAGCCGAAACCGATGGTGGCCTGTGCCAGCACGATCGGCAGGACGTTTCGCAGGATGTGCCTGGTGCAGATCCGCCATCCGGACAGACCCGCGAGCTGGAGGGCCTCGATGTAGGGACGTCGCCGCTCGGTCGCCGCGACGCTGCGTACGACCCGGGCGACATACGGCGTGTAGATCAGGGACAAGGCGATGACGAGAGCCGTGAAGCCGCGGCCGAAGAGTGCGACCGCGAGCACGGCCACCAGGATGCCCGGGACCGCGAAGACCACGTTGAGAACGCGCTTGACGGCCGAGTCGAAGGCGCCGCCGATCCAGGCCGAGGTCACGGCGACAGCCGTGCCGAGGACCGAGCTGACGAGCACGATGATCCCGGGACCCGCAAAGCTCAGCCGCGCGCCCGCGAGCAGTCGCGAGAGGATGTCGCGGCCCAGAGAGTCGGTGCCCAGAAGGTGTGCGCCCGTAGGGCCCTGGCCCGCCGCCAGGATGTCCGTCTGCGCGGGTGGGTACGGGGCCAGGAGCGGACCGAACACGGCCAGCAGTGCCAGGAGGCCGCACACGATGCTCAGCGCAAGGAGGAAACGGTCTCCGCCGAGGGGAAGTCGAAACGGGCGTGGCGTGCTGGGCAGCCGCTTCAGCGTCGTGGTGCTCATGGGCTGTGCTCCCTGAGGCGAGGATCGACCCGGGTCTGCACGAAGTCGATGACGGTGGTGACGACCACGAAGACCATGACCACCAGAACAGAGATCGCCGTGGTCGGCGCATAGTCCTTGCTGGAGACGCTTTTGACGAGCATCGACCCCACTCCGTCGATGCCGAAGGCGGTCTCCACGACGACGGAACCCGCTACGAGTCCTGCCACCGTCAGCCCGGAAGCCGTCAGCACCGGGATCGACGCGTTGCGCATCACATGCCGCCTGAGAACCAGTGATCTCGGCAGGCCACGCCCGACCGCGGTCTCGACGTGCTCGCGCACCGCCTCTTCCCGCACCGCCGCGGCAGTCATCTGGGCGACGTAGGCGACCCAGCCGATCGAGAGGGCCACCGCCGGCAGCGTGAGGTGCCACAGGCGGTCAACCACTCCTGCCCCGGAGCCGTACGTGGGGAACCAGCCGAGTTGAACGGCGAAGACGCCGATCAGCAGCGTCGAAGCGACGAAGCTCGGAATCGCGACGCCCAGGCCCGTGACACCGTTGACAAACGGGCGGAGCCGATCGCCCACGCCTCCCACGGCTCCCAGCGCGACGCCTATGACGAGGATGATGACCGCGGACATCAGCACGAGCGTCAGGGTCGTGAGCAGTCGCGGCGCCAGCAGGCTCGCTACGTCCTGCCGGCTGATCAGGGACGTGCCCAGATCGCCGTGCAGGGCATCGCCCAGCCAGTGGAAGTAGCGCACCACCACGGGTTCGTCCAGGCCGAGCTGATGACGCGCGGCTTCGCGCTGCGCGTCCGTCGCCCGGTCACCGACCACGCGCGCGACGGGGTCGCCGGGTGCCAGGGCCAGCGCCACGAAGATCACAAAGGATGCGGCGAGCACGGTGGTCACCGGCCCGACGACCCAGTGCACCACCCCACGGGTCAGCGCCCGCGCGCGACGTCGGCCAGAACCACTCGGCCGTGACTCCTTTCGGCGGGACACCGGGCTCACCCGGCCGAACCGATGAGTGCCATGGAGGGCATCGACCAGTAGGCGAAGGACGTCACGGCTCCCGTCAGGTTCTTGTTGAGGAACGACACGGTGTTGGTGCTGAGGAGCGGGATACCGCCGTTGTCGCGCTCGTAGATGTCCTGGGCTTTGACGAACAGCCGCGCGCGCTCCTTCACATCGAAGCTGGCACGAATCTGACTGATCAGCTTGGTGACCTCGGGATTGTCATAGTTTGTGTAGTTGTAGACCGACGTGGGCAGATAGACGAAGCCCGTGGGCTCGACCGGATCCTGCACACCGTTGAACGAGGAGTTGAGCATGAGGTCGACGCCGCCCCTCTTCGAGGCGTCGTACTGCGCCTGAGAGAACTCGAGGGACTGCATCGGCCGGAGTTCGATCTCCAGTCCCGCCTGCTTCGCCTGCTGCTGGACCAACTGGGCAACCTGCCCGTACGTCTGGTTGCCGCCCTCATAAGCCACGACGATCTTCGTGCCGTCGTACGACGACTCGCCGACGAGCCGTTTTGCCGCGGCCTCATCGTGTGCGCGTTCCTTGACGAAGCGGTCGTAGGCCTTCTGGTAGATGGCGCGTCCGCCTCGTTCCCACGTGGTGGGTGTGAGGTGGGTGTAGCTGGGAGTCGCGGCTCCCTTGTAGACGACCTTGGCGAGCGCGTCCCGGTCGACGAGGACCTGAAGGGCCTGCCTCAGTCGGGCGTCTTTGAGCGGGCCGTCGGTGCGCGCCACGTCCAGCGCCAGTCCCTGGGTGGACGGCCCGAACCGCAGTGTTCCCGTGGAGGACTTCTCCAGAGCCGGGATGGCGGTCGGCGAGATCTCGTACGCGCCGTCGATCTCGCCGGCGTCCAGTGCCTGGGTCAAGGCCGTCGAATCGCTGATGAAGGTGAACTTCACCGTCGCCGGGCGGGCACGGTAGTCATCGTTCCAGTAGTGGTCGTTACGCGTCATCGTGATGCTGTCGCCGCTCTTCCAGCTCTTCAGCTCGAAGGGGCCGCTGCACATCAACCCGCCCGCCGCGGTACCGAACTTCTTCCCCGCCGCCTGCGCGAACTTCTTCTGCACGACGACACCCGCGATGGCTCCCATTTCCTTCGCGAACAGCTCATCGGGTTGCTTGAAGTCGACGGTCACCTCGGCCGGTCCGGTGACCTTGATCGACTTCACCTTCTCGAACACGAAACCGACGATCCGGGAGGGGTCGGCCGAGCGGTTGAGGCTATAGGCGACATCCTCGGCCGTCAGCTTGGAGCCGTCCCAGAATGTGACGTCGTCACGGATGGACATCACGAGTCGCGTGGGACTGACCTGCTTGAGAGACGCGAGGTTGGGCTCTGTCGAGTAGTCCGCGCGAACCCGTATCAGCGGGTCGCACAGGTTGTCGACCACCGTGCCTCCGCTGTACGTGGCGGCGTTGGCCGGGTCGATGACGTCCGGTTCTCCGGCCGACAGGTTCCACGTCAACTGGTCGATGTCACCGGTGGCGCGGGCGGTCGTGGAGGTCAGTTTCCGGGACGTGTTCGAAGGAGTCGACTCGGACTGGCCACTGCACGCCGCCAGAACGCTCAGGGCGACGATCGAGCCGAGGCCGGCCACCACTCCGCTGCGACCGCGGGAGGGACGTAGATGACGGAACATGCACACCTCCTGGGTGTGGGCACCCAGAGGCCCGGGTGTCACGTAGCGCGCAATATATAACCTGCTCTACATGAAACGCAATGGCCGGTTTGCTGCGGTCCTCGAACACTCGGGAGCGGCCTGCGAGGCATCGTTCCCCTTCGGCACGGCGGAGTATCGATGGAGTCCGGAGCATGGCAAGGAGCCCCTCGCATCGAGATGCAGAGGGGCTCCCGCAGCACTGGGCCCACCGGGCGGATGGCCCCGGACAGGCGGTGAGGTGCGCCGCGAAGCCGCGGCTGCTCCCCGGGACTTCACGGCGAAGGCACGGACCCGCGGCCTGCCGATGTTTCCGGTCACCCAGGCTGCTTCAGGTCGCTGCTCCCTCACGCCACAGCACCTGCTGCTGGACGACGAAGCCGGGCTTCTCTCTGCCCTGCACCTCAGAAGCGATACTCATGCGGAGCAGGAACCCGTCGCCGCGCTCGATGACCTCGTCGACCGTGCCCCGCACACGCCATCGGTCACTGGCTCGGGTGGGGGACACGAAGCGGACCCGGTCCATCCCGTAGTTCCATGCCACCCATGGACCTTCGACGTAGAGGACGTGGTTGACCAGGTAGTCGAGGAGTGCGACAAGGTGGTAGCCCTCGACCAGGTCGTCGGGGTAGGCCGTGAGATCGACCTCGTGGGGGCTGTCGTCGCTGTAGGTCGCGCTGTCGAACAGCGCGAGCTTCTCGGGCTCCACCTGAAACCAGTCCGTGAGGAACTCGCGGCCCTGCAACGACGGCGCATCCGAGACCTGCGGGACGACGAGGCGAACGGCCTCGGAACTCTCCTGTGCGGAATCCATGTCGCTCACAGTCCCTCCGTCTTCGCCGAAGCCACGATGAGCGCGTCGACCACGCGCACCCGCCCGCTTCCCCGCTCCACCATCACCGGATTGAAGTCGCCCTCTGCCAGCACGTCGGCGAGGTCCGCCGCCAGCCATGCGCAACGCTCGATCAGATCCACCAGAGCCCCTGTGTCCGTCGCACCGTCCTGCCTCCTGTAGCCCGCGAGGAGCCTGCCGAGGCGCGTCCGGTTCAGCAGCTCCGACGCCTCCCCCGGCGCCAGCGGGGCAAGCCCGAGCGAGACGTCCCCGATGAGCTCGACGAGGACACCTCCCGCGCCCACTGTCACCGTGGGCCCCAGGGCGGGATCGCGTACGAACCCGACCAGCACCTCGTCGGCATCGCGCACCAGCTCCTGGACCTCGTAACCGTCGATCAGGGCATGCGGCACGAGCGAGGTGATACTCGACTCGATGCCCTTGACCGCCGCTGCCAGCTGTTCCGCCGTCTCGACGCCGGTGACCACGCCGCCCACCTCACTGCGGTGACTGACGTCCGCCGACGCGACCTTCACCACTACGGGGTACCGCCCGTCCGCCCACCGCTGCGCCTCAGCGGCGTCCTTCACCAGAACCGAACTCACGACGGGTATGCCGTAAGCATCCAGCAGACGTCGGCACAGGGGCACGAGCAGTGGTCCGGAGCATGCGGACACCTCACTCCGCAAGGCCTCGACCGCATCGGGTCCGGGCAACCCGGCGGGCCGTTCGACATCCGGGACCACCGGCTGCTGGTTTCCGGCGAGGACCCGAAGCGTCGTCACGGCGTTGGCCAGCCCGCGCAGCACGGGTACCCGCGGACCCGCCATCCGCTGCACCCGCGTGCTCACCGACGCGCTGGTGGGAGAGGCGATGACCACCGGTTTACCGGTCCCGGTCTCCGCCAGCGCCCTGGCAGCCTCGTACATGCCTGCCGCGTAGGACGTCTCCTCCTCGCTCATCGCGGCAAGTGCTTCGACGAGAAGAACGACGCTGTCCACGTTCGCGTCCGCGGCCACGATCGGCATGACCTGCTGATACACGTCCTCCGTAGCCCCCGGGCTGCCTCCCACGTCCAGCGGGTTGCGCGGCTGCATTCCCGGCAGGAGCTCCGCCAGTGCCCGTACGGTGTGCTCCTCGAACTGCGGGAAATCCACTCCGAGCCGCGCGGCGACATCTGCCGCGAGCGCGGCCTCGCCTCCGCTGTCCGTGACCACCGCTGCTCTCGGCCCTGCCGCGAGCAGCCCTCCGGGCGAAGCGAGATGAGACAGGGCGACGGCAAGTTCGTCGTAGTCGGACACGAGGGGGACGTCGAGGCGGCGGAAGAGCGCGACGTAGGCATCGTCGCTTCCCACGATCGCTCCGGTGTGTGCCACCGAGGCCTGGGAGCCGGCATCCGTGCGCCCGACCTTGAGCACCACCACCGGCTTGCCGGCAAGCCGGCACCGCCCCACGGCGGCCTCGAACGCGCGAACGTCGCGGATGGACTCCATCACGACGCCGATGGCCTTGGTCTGTGTGTCGTCGGCCAGCCAGTCCAGATAGTCGGCCGTCGACGCGCCCATCTCGTTCCCCGAGGAGATGATGAACGAAAAGCCCACGCCCTCCGCGGCCCGCGCCAGGAACGAGGCCGATCCTGACTGTGTCACCAGTGCGGCGTGGCCTGCGGCCACATCGGTGAGCATGCCCTCGTAGAACCACATCGGGACGCGATCAGCGACGTTGAGGACGCCCATGCAGTTGGGTCCGTTGACGACGATGCGCGCGTTCGAGCAGAACTCGCGCAGCGAGGCGCCCTCCTCGGCGGTCAGGCCGGCCGTGGCCACCACGGCGCCGGCCACGCCCCGGTTCTCGAGTTCGCTCAGCGCCGGGACAAGGGAGGACGCGGGGATGTTCAGCAACGCGACGTCGACCCCGTCGGGCAGCTCGGCAACCGTCCGGTGAGCCTTGATGCCCTCCACCACACCACCGGCGGGATGCACCACGTGAAGGGAGCCCGCGAAGCCTGCGCGGCGCAGATTGCGGATGGCCTCGTTTCCGCCGGCGACGCGCGTGGCGGATGCGCCGAGCACAGCAATGGAGCCCGGCCTCAACAAGCGATCGATGGCTGACCTGCGGCCGGCAGCGTCGTAAATGAGCACACGCACCTCTTTTCATCCCCGTACCGAGGGGCGTAATGTAGCACGCGTTGCATAACCTTCAATATATCTCCGGGAGTGACCTGATGGACCACGACATCGCGTTCATGTCGGCGATCGAACTCGCTCGGGAATACCGGAGCCGCAAGCTCTCCCCCGTCGAAGTCGTCGACGCCCTGATCACCCGCATCGAAGAGCACAACCCGAAGATCAACGCGTTCGTGACGACCACGTTCGAGGCAGCCAGAGAGGACGCCCGACGCGCGGAGCAGGTGTTCGCGGGCGGTTCCGACGACGCGCCGCCCCTGCTGGGCATCCCCTTGACCATCAAGGACCTCACCCCCACCGCCGGCGTACGTACGACCTATGGCTCACTCCACTTCGCCGACCACGTCCCCACCGAGGACGGCGTGATCTGGGCTCGGCTGAAGGCGGCCGGAGCTGTGCTCCTGGGCAAGACGACCACTCCGGAGTTCGGCGGCCACTCCGTCACCGAGAGTCCGTTGACGGGAGTCACCAACAACCCCTGGGACCTCGCCCGGACGACGGGAGGGTCGAGCGGCGGAGCGGCGGCCGCGATCGCCGCGGGCTTCGGGCCCCTGGCGGTCGGCAGCGACGGCGGCGGCTCCATCCGCGTACCGTCGTCCTACTGCGGAGTCGTCGGCCTCAAGGCCTCGATCGGACGCATCCCGCGCTACCCGGAGGCGCAGGCGTTCGAGTCGGTCGGTGCGGTCGGCCCCATGACGCGCACCGTCGCGGACAACGCCCTGATGCTCTCGGTCGTCGCCGGCCCACACTCTCGCGAGCCCTACTCACTGATGGAGAGCGGAGTCGACTACCTGGCGCTCGCGCAGACCGGATCCCTCGCCGGCGTACGTGTCGCGGTCAGCCCCGAACTCGGCAACCCTCCCATCCAGTCCTGCGTGCGCGAAGCCGTCCTGGCAGCCGCAGGCGTCTTCGGCGCCGAACTCGGCGCGGTCGTCTCCCCCGTCGACGTACACCTCCCCGACCCGATGGAGTACTTCGTCAAATGGTGGGGGCCGATCATCGCGGCCGGGATGGGCGAGTTGGTGGACCACATGAGCGAACCCGAACTCACACATCCGCTGATCCGGTCGTTCATGAAGCGGGCGGACGGGGTGTCGGCGAAGGAGTTCGCGCACACCGCGTTCACCGAACGGCAGCAGATCCATGAGGCGTTCGCCTCGGTCTTCGACGACCATGAGCTCCTCATCTGGGCCACCACACCCACCACCGCCTTCCCCCACCCCGGCCCTGCGGGCGGCCCCTTGACCGTCGCCGGGGCCGAGGTCAGCGAGCCCGCGTTCGACAACCAGCGCCTCACCGAAGCCATCTCGCACGCGGGATACCCCGCCATCTCCATCCCCTGCGGTTTCGACGCCGACGGACTGCCCATCGGCCTGCAGATCGCGGGGCGCCACGGACAGGACGCCACGGTGCTGCGCGCGGCGCTGGCCTTCGAGTCGGCGCGTCCGTGGGCACACAGGCGCCCGGCGCTGTAGGTCTGTCCATCCCCTGCCGCGGCGCGAGCTCCCGTCGCAAGAGCCCTGGATTGCGAGCCAGGGCCCTTGAGGTCGCGTGTCCGCTGGTTGACTACTTCGCGGGTGGCAGCGAAAGGTGGATTCCTACGGCAATACGCAGTTGCCTGGCCCCGCGGCTCTCGGCGCCCATCTCGTTTACGCTCGCGGCACCGCAGTGCGCGGCGTTGCTTTTCTGGCAGGGTGGCGGCCGACTCGCCCACCAGGGAGACGTCGCGGCTTTCGCCGTCGCGGCTGCCCCGGCACCACCACACCGGTGAACCGGCCGCGTCCGTTTCGCCCTGGTACCAGTCGTCAGTGATCCCTGCGCGACGAGGGTGCATTCCGATCTTGTGTTCCGAGCAGATCGGCCAGGCCCGCCAGAGCAACTCCATGATGGTCGACTGCGCCGCATCTGCGACCACGGTCAGGACCGTCGTCGCATCGTCCGGCTCTGGCGGGTCGCCCTCCTCCAGGTCGCACGCATTCACCGAATTGCCGTGCCAACGGCCGTCGGGCATCGCCACGTAGACCTGACCCCTTCGATTCCGCTCGGGGGCAAAGGCAGCCAAGACAGGTCAACCATCAGTATCAGTGCTTCTTGATCCGGCAGGGTCGCCATCAGGTCGCGCTAGACCACAGCGAGTGCGGCCTCCAACTTCGGCCACTGACCGGGCTCGGCCGGCCTTGGCTTTCGCGGAACGCAAGACATCGCGCGGACCATGGGTCCGCTCCCGGACTGGTGGACGCCCTTGGTGCTGAGTGAGGCGATCTACAGGATTCGGCGGTTCGACGAGTTCCGGGACTCGCTGGAGATCGCCCGCAACCCGTTGACGAACCGGCTGCGCCGACTGGTGGAGGAAGGGCGGGCTCAGAGCCCGGATACGGACCAGTGCGACAATCCCCGACGCGGCGACCGCATCGACCCTTTTCGTACGCTCGTGCCGACTCCTGTCGGTCTCGACGACGGTGTTCTCCTGCGCGCCCCGGCCGCACGACTTCGAAAGAGGGGCCGCTGACACCGTAGGACCGTTTCCTCTTGGGGCAGTTTCCTTGCCCCCGACCTGCGCACCACGGGTACCAGCATCCGCGCAGCCAGCAAATGGGACAACGAACCGGCCCGGAAACACCGTCGACTGGACACGCCTTCGCCGTCGCGGCCCCTGTACGGCCCCTGGATCCTGGCATCAACCTTCCGGGCAGCCACCCCGACCGTGAACAACCGCCTCGATCGACCACTCCACCGCAGGTCAGAGGGGCTCAGCCTCCCCCGACCGTCACCGGACCCCAAACTCACGAGCAGCGGATTCAGTCCGTCCAGGCAAAGTTGACGCTCCAACACCCGAAAATGAACGTTTCCGCAGGTCAGGACCCTGCACAGGTAGGGCGGGTGGGACTCGAACCCACGGCCGACGGATTATGAGTCCTTTGAGGATCTTGGCGGCCCTTGCCGATCCGTGCTCATCCTTGACGTTTTCGCCGGTCAGAAGGGGTGAGCATTGTCGGAGCTTCTCAGCTCTTGTCAGTCTGTTCCTGTCCTTGCGTCCCGAACACGTCCCGAATGCGTCCTGGAGGGACAAGGACACGGGGCTCCTGAGTGGCTTGTTCCAGCTCGGAGAGGAGTTTCGAACCCGTCCGCAGCGGATTGCCATTCCCAATTCGAGTACTGCAATCGCCGTCGCCGAGGGGTATGCGGACGCCGACGGCGGCAAAGGCATCGGACTGGCGGACGCGATGAACGTGGCCCTCGCCGCGGCCTACCGCACCGACGCCATGTTCACCAACGACCGCCACTTCCGCATGGTCCGCCCGCTGACCGGCCATCCAGCTTTTCACCTTCTGCCTGACGATCTGTAGCCGTTCTCAGGACGGGTGCGGCCTGCGCATGGACCCTCCTGCCGCTCGTGGTCATCGACCGCGCCGACAGCTTGGAGTTCAGGGAGTTACAGAGATCTTGCTTTGAGCTGTTGGTGATGTGCTCCGTCTGCGATCTGGCGGCCTTCGGCGCGCTCATCGACGCATGGACGTGCGAACCCACCTACGCCGGCTCGGTGAACTGGTCGAACACCATCACGGCGGCCCGGGTGGCGAGGGACCAGCCGTCCTCTCCTTTTGGGTCCTCCAGGTTGGGGTGTCCGGCGATCCAGCGCATGTGGAAGCCGTCGAGCAGGGCGGCGATGGTGGTGGCGAGGTGTTCGACCTTGTAGGGCGCGCGCATGCGTAGCCCGTAGGCGTCGAGCAGCGTCTGGTACGCCTCGCAGGCGACCTCGGTGAACGACTCGCCGTAGTGCCCCAGGGCGTCGCGGACGCGTGGGTTGGCGGCGCTGGCGTAGAAGCCGAGCAGCACGCGGTAGATCGGGTCCACGCGGTGGTTCTCGTGGTTGTCCGTCAGGACGTCGTTGAGAGCCTCCTGCCAGGTCGTGCCGCTGTCGACCGCCTCCTTGAAACGGCGGATGCTCTCCGGCAGCCCCGGGACCAGTTCGGCCTGTCGGCTGGTGAGGTGGAAGAGGAGATCCGCCTGGAAGTCGGCCTGCGCGGGCCAGATCTGGTAGATGGATCCGGTCGTGATCGCCGGTGCCGTGTCGTCGCCCAGTCTCTCCCGCATGATGCGGGTGGCTTCCTCGGTGACCCGCTTGACGCGGATATGAGCAAGGGCCGCGGAGACAGCCGCCTCGCTCGTGTCGGAGGTGCCGGCGCAGACGAGCTTGGTGGCCGCTTCCAGCATGAGGGCCCGGGTCTCTTCGGGTGACCGCCGAGGGAGCCTGCGTCTCACGGCGTGCGCCGTCATGTCCTTCCCCTCCCATTACATGATCGTTAATTCGGTGTGAAGCGGGGCGTTGACAGGGCGCAATCGTACACCTAGATTCCCGATCCGTAAGAAAGTTACGAAACTCGAAAGCGCCGATCACCTGGCCTTTCGAAGTTCCTCGGGCTGGTCCGAGGCACCGGTCACCCCGGTGCGCCCTCCTGCCTTCCTCTGCCTTCCGTGCTCTCCCCGCATGCCGTGCCGGGCACCACCCTGCCGTTTTCCGATCCTGGAGGATCCCGCATGCCCGCAACCTCACGCCCCCTAAGACTCGGCCTCGTCTCCGCCGCCATGGCGCCCCTGCTGGGCGTCGCCGCATGCAGCGGATCGGGCACCAACGCGCCCTCATCGACCGGCGCCTCTGGGGGTGCCTCCTCCGCGAGTGCGGACTCCCGCCCGGTGAGTGACGTCGTGACCGACTACCTCAGCTACGCCGACGGAAAGGCGGGTAAGGCCGACGCCGGCCTCGAACCGGTCACCCTGGGTTGGGTGAACGTCGAGGGCGGCCCCGGCGGCAGCCCCGAAGCCACCCTGGGTGCCCGTGCCGCCGTGAGGTACGTCAACGACAGGTTGGGCGGTATCAGCGGGCACCCGCTGAAACTGAACGTCTGCACGGTGGTGTCCGCCGAGGAGGAGGGACAAAAATGCGGCCAGCAACTGCTCGGCGACAAGACGGTCTCCGCCATCGGTGTCGGCAACCTCTACCTCGGCGACGCCTCCTTCAACTCCGTGATCGCGGGGAAGAAGCCCGTGCTGGTCGGAGTGGCGACGGGCCCGACTATGCCCACCGCGAAGAACACCTTCAGCACGTTCGGCGACCTGCCGCACATCTTCGGTACCTGGGGCACGTACGCCCGTGACGTGCTGAAGGCGAAGACCGCGGCGGTGATCCACACGAGCACGCCCGGCGACAAGATCGCCTCCGGGGCAGCGGTGAAGGGCCTGGAAGCCGCCGGCCTGAAGGTGAAGTCCGTCGGATTCGACGCGCAGTCCACCGATCTGCTCGGCCCGGTCACCGCGGCCGGGGCGAACACCGCGGATGTCGTGGTGCCCATCTCCATCGGTGGCGGATGCGTCGGGATCGCCAAGGCACTGAAGCAGCTCAATGTCACCAAGCCGGTGGTCTCCACGCCGCTGTGCATGTCCCCCGATGTCGCCCAGGGGCTCGGAGGGGACCTGCCCACCTGGACGTACGGCGTCGCCCAGACGCTGCCGATCGACTCCTCGGCCGCCGACTCCAAGGCGTTCCTGAAGGCCTCGGCGCAGGCGGGGCTGGACAAGGACGACCAGTCAAAGGTCTTCTCGGCGCTGGGCTGGAGCACGGTCCTGACGTACGCGAAGGTACTCAACACCGTCGGCCCGGACAAGATCACTCCCGCGTCGGTGACCGAGCAGCTCAAGAAGTTCACCGGGCCGGTCATCATGGGCGCCGCCGAGGTCAAGTGCGGCAAGTACCCGGACGCCCCCGCTGTCTGCAACGACCAGGCGAGGTTCTACCAGTACGAAGGCAAGGGCCAGTTCAAGCCCCTGACCGAC
>NZ_JAAKZY010000102.1 GCF_011045015.1 Streptomyces scabichelini
GCCCTCCCCTGGCCCGTCCAGTATGGCGAGCTATCGTCCGAGTTTGTACGGGGCCGGTCGGGAGCCGGGGCCGAGCCGTGACATGGCACGGATAATGTGCTTGGGCGGCAGTTGCCAGCGCACACGTGCGGGAATGCTGCGCAACATGGTGCCGGTGAAACGCAGTTGAAGGTTCACGGCGTCGCGCGACGGTGCGGATCTCCCGTACAGCTCATGCGCATAGGGCGGCAGTGAGGCGTAGGCCAGCTCCGCCACGCCCCGCCACAGAAGTTCGCGCGCCGGGACGAGCAGGGCAGGCGTCGGCGGCCGGCGCAGGAAGTCGTCGACGTCCCGTGCTTCTGGTCCTGCGGCCAGCTCGGGGCGTGTCTTCTCGAAGTACGCGGCGAGTTCGGCCTGGTCAGCGGGTACGCCGTCGGGGTCGAGACCGACCAGCCGGGCGGCGGCGCGGTTTTCGCCGATGTAGCGGTCGGCCTGCGCGTCCATGAGGCGGATCCCGGAGCGGCGCGCGACATCGAGGTAGGAGTCGATCTCGGCGCAGTGCACCCAGAGCAACAGTTCTGGTTCGTCGATCCGGTAGCGCTCCCCCGTGTCGGGGTCCGTCGCGGTGAGCATGGCGTGGATCTTCCGGACCTTGGCACCGGCCTTCTCGGCGGCCTCCGTCGTGCCGTACGTCGTCGTACCGACGAAGTTCGCCGTGCGCAGCAGCCGGCCCCAGGCGTCGTTGCGGAAGTCGGAATTCTGCATGACGCCACGTACCGCGCGCGGGTGCAGGGCCTGGAGATAGAGCGCGCGGACGCCGGCGACCCACATCATCGGGTCGCTGTGCAGTTGCCAGGTGATCGAGGAAGGGCCGAAGAGCCCCTGATCGCCGGTGTGATCCCCATCCACGCTGCCCAGTGTGACGAGGATTGCCTGCCGGCACCAGACAATGTCCCTGACGCGTTCGAGCGCCGTTCGAGGGTGTCAGAAGTCTGCAGGCCGGGCAGCGGAACACTGGGTTCACAGCGCTGAAAGACGGAAAAACTTCTGCAAGAACGCGCATAGATCTGATTGTGTTTGACGAGTACTGTCTAGCGCGTGCTGGCTGAGCGACGACACCAACTGATACTGCGAGCTCTGCGCTCGGGAGGCCCCGCCTCTGTGACCGACCTCTGCGGGCAGCTGGGCGTGAGCGCCGCGACCGTCCGGCGGGACCTGGTCCGGCTGGAGGAGGAGGGGCTGCTCACCCGGGTCCACGGGGGCGCGATCATCGGGGAGGGCGACCAGCAGGGCGACCAGCCGTTCGCGGAGGTCGTCGAGGTGGGCGTGGCCGAGAAGGACGCGATAGCGGTGCGGGCCGCCGCCATGATCGAGGACGGTCAGTCGGTCCTTCTCGACATCGGAACGACCGCCTATCGGCTGGCCCGGCAGCTGCACGGTCGTCAACTCACCGTGATCACCAGCAATCTCGTGGTGTACGAGGAACTCTCGAAGGAGGAGGGTATCGAGCTGGTGCTGCTCGGCGGCGTGGTCAGACGCGAGTACCGCTCACTGGTCGGCTTTCTCACCGAGGACAATCTGCGGCAGTTGCACGCCGACTGGCTGTTCCTGGGCACGAGCGGTGTCCGCCGCGGCGGCCAGGTCATGGACACCACCGTCATCGAGGTGCCCGTCAAGCGCTCCATGATCGCGGCCGGTGACCGGGTGGTGCTCCTCGCCGACGAGAGGAAGTTCCCCGGCACGGGCATGGCCCAGGTCTGCGGGCCCGAGGAACTCGATGTGGTCGTGACGAATACCTCGGCGGACGCGGCGACATGCGCGGTCCTGGAGGAGGCGGGTGTCACGGTCGTGCAGACGTGACCACCGAGGCGGTGGTGCAGACATGAGCATCGCCTTCGGGCCGAACGGCGGAACCGGGCGCTTCCGACGGGGCTCGGAACATCGGTCTCACACCTCGGTCACCTCGACTCCGGCCGTCTGCAGCGCGATGCGCGTCGCCAGGTCCGTGGGCGCGTTGGTCACCACCATGTCGAGACTGTCGGGCCCGCACACCCGGGCCATACCGGTGCCGGGAAACTTTCCGGCGTCCGCCATCAGTACCACCTGTTCACTGGCGGCGATCATGGCCCGTTTCACCGGCACCTGCGCGGAGGTGGTGTCCAGGACGTGGCCGTCGGGGCGGATGCCGCTGGTGCCCAGGAACAGCCGGTCGGCATGGACCTGCCGGAGATTGTCCTCGGTGAGAAAGCCGGCCAGCGAGCGGTAGTCGCGCCGGACGGCTCCGCCGAGCATCACCAGCCGGATGCACGGATCGTCGGCCAGTTCCTCGTACACGGCGAGACTGCTCGTGATCACGGTGAGGGCGCGGCCCCGCAGGCGGCGCGCCAACCGGTGTGTCGTGGTGCCGATGTCGAGCAGGAGGATCTCACCGTCGCTGACGAGGTCGGCGCACTTGTCCGCGAGTGTGTCCTTCGCCGCCACCCGTACGGTTGCCACCTCCGTGAAGGGTTCGTCTCCGCCCTCGGTCGGCATCGCGCCGCCGTGGACCCGTCTCAGCAGACCCTCGTCCTCCAATTGCGCCAGGTCACGGCGGATCGTCGCCTGGCTCACGCCCAGTCTCTCGGCGAGGGCGACGACGGCGGTCGGGCCGTCCGAGCGAAGCGCCCGCAAGATCAGTTCATAGCGGCGGTCGGGAAGCATGACGGTCACTCCACCCTCCAAGTTCAATCAAAGTCGCGCAGGATCGCGATGAAGTCTTGTCAGACCTGCGCACTAGGTGCAAGCTTCTGCGTAATTCGAGCAGGTGTAATCACTGCACCGGTACTTCCTGAGCGAAAGGCACCGTGCCGCCGTTCGCCGTCGGCTGCTCAGGGGGAGGGGAAGCGCTCATGTCTCAGGCCCTGCGACTCAACAGCTCTGCCCCGCCGAACCGGCGCAGCCCGGTGCGGTCCGGGCCGATTTCCCGGCGGGACCGCGCCTCATGGAGCTCGAACCGGCGGGCGCACGGGGCGCCCGGCGGCCCGCCGCCCCTGGCACCGGACGGATCTCCGTCCCGGACACAGCACGGCCGGTGCCCGGGCGAAACGCCCGCGGTCACCGATCACGTCGAACAGTAGGAGAACGAAAGTGGATCTGTCCCGTAGACGGTTCGTCCAGACGGCGCTGCTCGTCGCGGCGGGCGCCGGAGTCACCGCCGCGTGCGGCGACTCGGACAGCGGCAGCAGCACGAAGGACGGCAAGGACCTGACCCTGTGGTACTGGGGCGGTGGCCTCAGCGACAAGGTCGTGGCGGACGCCAAGAAGCAGTTCACCGACGTGACGCTGAAGTCCTCGGTCATCGGCGGCACCTTCAAGCAGAAGCTGCTCACCACGATGAACGGCCGCAGCTTCGTACCGGACATCACCGGGATCAAGGGCGAGGACATCGCCTCCTTCCTGCCCAACGCCAGCCGGTTCATCGACCTCAACACCCTGGGGGCCGACAAGATCGCCTCGGAGTACCTGGGCTGGAAGCTGAAGCAGGGACAGACGCAGGACGGCAAGCAGATCGGGTTCCCGATCGACATCGGTCCGACCGCGATGTACTACCGCGAGGACATGTTCGCCAAGGCCGGACTGCCCACGGATCCCGCCAAGGTGGCCGCGGAGATATCCACTTGGGAGGACTACTTCGCGATCGGCGCCGAGATCCAGAAGGCCTACCCCAAGGCGTTTCTGCTCAACAACATGACGGCCGTCTTCGACATGTCCATCGGACAGGGCGGCAAGCGCATGATCGACGAGGACAACAAGTTCATCGGCGACCAGGAGCACGTCCGCAAGTCCTGGGACCTTGCCGTACAGCTCTACGAATCCGGCGCCGACGCCAAGATCAACGACGAGAGCCTGAAGGCCGCCGTGGCCAACGGGACAGTGGCCACCCAGCTGGGTGCCGCCTGGATGGCGCTGGACGTCAAGGACATGGCACCGGACACCGCGGGCAAGTGGCGGGTCGCTTCCCTGCCCGGCGGACCCTCCAACATGGGCGGCTCCTTCCTGGCCCTGCCCAAGGAGTGCCGGAACCCCGAAGTCGCCTTCGAGATCATCAAGTGGCTGCTCAGCCCGGAGAACCAGGCCCGCGGCTTCACGGACGCGGCACTGTTCCCCTCGGCCCCGGCCGCCTACAAACTGCCCGCCCTGACCGGAGGCGATCCCTTCTTCGGCGGGCA
Organism: Streptomyces scabichelini; assembly: GCF_011045015.1. Classification (GTDB taxonomy): domain Bacteria; phylum Actinomycetota; class Actinomycetes; order Streptomycetales; family Streptomycetaceae; genus Streptomyces; species Streptomyces scabichelini. The sequence goes on from NZ_JAAKZY010000102.1 coordinate 4,188, forward strand.
GAAGACGATCGAGGTCTTCGGCCCGGCCGCCGAGAAGGTGCCGGCCTTCTACGAGGCCCCGGCGAACGCGGCGGTGTCCGTGCCGTTCTACAACGAGCTGACCAGCATCGAGTCGAAGGGCAAGAAGCCGGACGACGCATGGAACGACGCCGTCGAGCAGGCCAAGCAGATCGCCAAGCAGCAGGGCGTGAGCTGAAGTGGCAGCACCCCCCACGGCCGGACCCGCCGCAGCGCCCGAGGTTCCTCAGAAGCACCGCAGGACCGCCCGGAGTACCGGACGGCCCGAACGGCGCCGGGGGCTGCGGCGGCTTCTGTCCTTCTGGCCGCAGTACGTGGCGGTGTCGCCGTTCTTCCTGCTGTTCCTGACCTTCCTGTTCTTCCCGATGGTCTATTCGCTGTACCTGGCGTTCCAGCGCTGGGACGGCATCGGCGAGAAGACTTTCGTCGGGCTTGAGCAGTTCCGCTTCCTGCTCGACGACCCCACCTTCTGGCTGGCGCTGCGGAACACCCTGGTGATCTGGGTGTTCGCCACGTTCCCCATGCTGTTCATGGCGCTCGTGCTGGCCACCATGCTGAATTCCACGCGCCGCCTCACCAGCTTCTACCGCGTTGCCTACTTCGTTCCGAACGTCACCTCTGTAGTCGCGGTCTCCATCTTCTTCTTCTCGGCCTTCAGCGACCGGTTCGGCGTCGTCAACGCGGTATTGCAGGCGGTGAACGTGCCGTCGGTCCCCTGGCTGAACAACGAGTGGACCATCAAGGCGGTCATCGCCATGCTGATGACCTGGCAGTGGACCGGCTACAACATGATCATTTACCTGGCCGGCCTTCAGGCGATTCCCTCAGATGTCTACGAGGCGGCCAAGCTCGACGGCGCGGGGCCGGTACGGACCTTCTTCTCCATCACCGTTCCGATGATGCGTCCGATCATTCTGTTCACAGTGGTCATCTCTACGGTCAACGGCCTGCAGAGCTTCACGGAGCCTCAGGTCCTGTTCGGCAGCAACGCGGCCAACAATCCGAATTCCGGCGGTCCTGGACAGGCCGGACTGACCACACTTCTGTACTTCTACCACCAGGCTTTCGACAACAACAACTTCGGTTACGCCGCCGCGATCGTGTGGGCATTCTTCCTGGTCATTCTGCTGTTCGTGGTCATCAACTGGAGAGTCGTCCAAGGAAGGAGGAAGCCGTGAAGGCACCCCGTGTCCGTCGGCCACTGACCGCCAGAGGACTGCTCCTCCACGCGATCCTGATGGCCGGGGTCCTGATCTCGATGTTCCCGTTCTACTGGACCATCGTGATGGCGACCAACACGACGCAGGAAATCTCCAAATATCCGCCGAAGCTCACCTTCGGTCCTCATCTGCTCGACAACATCCAGCGGTTGCTGGACAGCATCGACTTCTTCGGGGCGATGTTCAACACGGTCATCGTGGCCGTGAGCACCACGGTGCTCGTCCTGCTCCTCGACTCCCTGGCGGCATTCGCCTTCGCCAAATACGAATTCCCCGGCAGACGTGCGCTGTTCGCCATGCTGATGGGCATCTTCATGCTGCCGCTCCAGCTCGCGATCATCCCCCAGTACCTCATCATGGCGGAACTGGGCTGGCTGGGCTCACTCAAGGCCGTCATATTCCCGGCGACAGCGAACGCCTTCGGAATCTTCTGGATGCGTCAGTACATGATCGGCGCCATTCACGACGAACTCATCGACGCCGCCCGCATGGACGGCTGCGGCTTCTTCCGGCAGTACTGGCACGTCGGGTTGCCGGCCGTCCGGCCCGGGCTCGCCTTCCTCGGCATCTACACCTTCGTCGCCGCGTGGAACGACTACGTCTGGCCGCTCGTCGCCCTGGTCAACCCCGACAAGGTGACCCTGCAGGTCGCCCTCTCCCAGCTCAACGTCTCGCACGGCCGACAGGACTACGCCATGGTGATGGCCGGCGTACTGCTCGCCGTACTGCCGCTGGTAGTGGTGTTCTCCCTGTTTGCCCGCAGCTTCATCGCCGACGCCACCAAGGGGGCAGTGCGCGAGTGAGCGACTGAGCCGGTCAGGGCGCGGGCGGGAGCGGGCCCGCTGCCCGCGCCCGGGGGGATTCAGTGCGAGCGACAGGCGATGCGACAGGCGATGTCAGGCCGGTCGCCAGGGCAGGGAGGATCCATGAGCGGGAATGATCCGCACATCCATGTCGAGTCGAAGGTGGTCCACGGCGATGCCGCCGTCCGCAACCTGGTGGCAGCCACGTTCGGCCTGGCCGGCGACCTGCCGAGCCTCGTCACCACCGGATGCGGACTGCGGGTGCCGTATGCGATGGCCTCTCCGCGCCCGGATCGTGTCACCTGCCTTGCCTGCCGTGAGCACGCGCGACGCGAACACCTGCGCTTCGCGGAGGAGGTCGAACGGTTGAGCCGCATGCCTGGATCGACCATCAGCCCTGCTCAGGGGAAGTTGGCCGCAGACAGGCATCGCGACCTCGCGCAGAGGTTTTCCGACGCGGAGAGTTGAGTCCGTGGCTGGGCGATGATCACGTCCCGACCGGTGACCACGGGCACCCCTCCGGCCGGGCCCAGGACGTCCGTGCGAGGCAGCGCTGCGCGCTCCACCGCTTCTCCGGTGCCTGACCGTCGCGCGGGACATACATGCCGGGCCCCGAGCAGCAGTGGCTCGTGGGCCCGGCACGGGGCGGCCGCCTGTCTCGGCGGGCGGCCTGTCCCGGTCTGCCGGCGCGACGTCAGAGACAGGCCGGGACGTTCGGGTGCGCCACTGCGGGAGGTGCCACCGGGTGGGGGTGGGCGACCGGGAGATCGGTCAGGCGCCGAGCGCGTCGATGAGGGCCTTGGTCACATCCTCCGTCGAGGCGGTGCCGCTGACGTCGCGGGTGAGGATGCCCGCGGCGGTCGTGGCCTCGATCGCCTTGTGCAGCCTGGCGGCCTGGTCGGGCAGGCCGAAGTGCTCCAGCATCAGCGCGGCGCTGCCGACCGCGCCGATCGGGTTGGCGAGACCCTGGCCGGCGATGTCCGGGGCAGAACCGTGGACCGGCTCGAACATGCTGGGGAAGCGGCGCTCGGGGTTGAGGTTGGCGCTTGCGGCCAGGCCCAGACTGCCGGCCAGCGCGCTGCCGAGGTCGGAGAGGATGTCGGCGTTGAGGTTGGAGGCGACGACGACCGAGAGATCCTCGGGACGGAGGACGAACTTCGCGGACATGGCGTCGACCAGAACGCTCTCGGTTTCCACGTCGGGGTAGTCGGCGGCGACCCGCTGGAAGACGTCGTCCCACAGGACCATGCCGTACTGCTGGGCGTTGCTCTTGGTGACGGACGAGACCTTGCGGTGCGTACGGGTGCGGGCCAGGTCGAAGGCGAAGCGCATGATGCGTTCGCAGCCCACCTCGGTGAACAGGGCCGACTGGACGGCGACTTCGCCGCCCGGCCCGCGTCCGGAGAGGTTGCGGCCGCCGAGGCCGGCGTACTCGCCCTCACTGTTCTCACGTACGACGACCCAGTCGAGCTCCGTGTCGTCAGCCTTGCGAAGAGGGCTCTGGACGCCGGGCAGGAAGTGCACCGGACGGACGTTGGCCCACTGGTCGAAGTTCTGGCAGATCTTCAGCCGCAGGCCCCACAGGCTGATGTGGTCGGGGACGGTGGGCCAGCCGACGGCGCCGAAGTAGATGGCGTCGAAGTTCTTCAGGCGGTCGAGGCCGTCGTCGTCCATCATCTTGCCGGTCCGCTCGTAGTAGCCGCATCCCCAGGGGAACTCCTCCCAGTCGAAGGCGAAGGCTCCCTGGGAGTCGGCGGCCAGCGCGTCCAGCACGGCGCGGCCCGCGGCGACGACCTCGGCGCCAACGCCGTCGGCGGGGATGGCGGCGATACGGAAGGTGCGGGTTGCGGTCACAAGGAGCCTCCGGTGATGGGGTTCCCTTGCTCGGGCGGGAGCCAGAAGCCGGGAGCCGGGGTGATTCGACGTCTTCGCCGACGCCTTCTTCGACATCTCCGAGTCAACCCAGTGAGTCCCTGACCCGTCCAAGACGAGCTTCCGATACGGCCCATAGGTGCAACCGATCGGTCTGGCGTCGTACTGCGGCTACGGCTCGCGGCGGCTCTTCCGCTGGGCGTACGAACGGGTCAGCTCCAGGAAGGCGCGGGCCCCCGGCGTGAGGTGGGCGGGCAGGCTGATCATGGCGACATGGAGATGCGCCGTGGGCTCGATGGACGCCACGACGGCACCGCAGCGACGGGCCAGCCGGGTCCAGGATGCGGGCAGGACCGCGATCCCGACCCCGGTCAGCACGAGAGGGAGGATGGAGGTGCGGTGGTCGACGACCGCGACGATGTCGGTGCCCTCGGTGTGCGCGGTGATGTCGTCGACGATGGTGCGCATCAGACTCCCGCCCCGGGATGCGATCAGCTTGCGCCCTCCGAGGTCTTCCGGGCGCAGGGTCGCCCCGTCCTCCACTTCTCCGTCCGCACCGGCCACCACGACGAACGGCTGCTCCTCCACCGGCAGTACGTCCAGACCGGACACCGCCACCGGCTTGGCCGCCCCGAGGAGCCCCAGTTCGCAGACGCCGCTGCGGACGAGAGCCACGACCTCCTCGGGCGTGAACGCGCCCCGGCTGCTGACGGTGACGGACGGGTGCAGTTCGGCGAAACGGTGGATCAGGCCGGTCAGCGGCTCGATGCCGGGTGAAGGCATGGCGGCCACCTCGACGGTGCCGCCGTGCAGACCGGACAGGGCCGCGGCTCTGTCCCGGACGGCCGCCAGGTCGCGCAGTACGCGGCGGCTCGGTTCGAGAAGTTCCGCCCCTGCCTCACTGAGTACGACGCCGCGGCCCATGCGGTGGAACAGCGAGACGCCCAGATCGGCTTCCAGGTTCGCCATCGCCTGGGAGAGCGAGGGCTGCGCCACGTGGAGCGCGGCGGCCGCCTTGCTGAATCCGCCGTGCTCCACGATGGCGAGGAAGTACTCGAGCTGCCGGGCGTCCACGGTTCCTCCTACTGCCACCAGCCTCGGGCAATAGGCGGACGCTATCGGTTGGCCGGGATCGCCTGGTCATCCTCGGTCGGCCGCGAGGCGGGTATCTCGGCTCCGGCAGGCGGCTCGTCGACGGCGACAGTGGGTTCGGCGGCTCCAGCAGCGGGATCGGCGGGAGAAGCTGCCTTCTCCCTCTGCGCGGTGGCGTCTCCGTCCGGTGCGGGATCCGGTACGGGCGCCTCGTCGCCTGGCGCGAGGGCGTCTTGGCCTGGTGCGAGGGCGTCTTCCCGTATCTCGCCGGACAGCACCTGGCGGGCCCGCGTCAGATCGAGGCCGTTCTCCCAACGGGCGACGAACAAGGTGGCGACCGCGTTGCCGTAGAAGTTGACCAGGGCCCGGCACTCCGACATGAACTTGTCGATGCCGAAGACGAGCATGATCCCGGCCGCGGGCACGTGGCCGACGGTCGACAGCGTCGCGGTCAGAGCGATGAAGCCGCCGCCGGCGACGCCGGCCGCTCCCTTGGACGTCAGCAGCATCACCGCGAGAAGGCCGAGCTGCTGGCCGACGGAGAGTGAGGTGTCGGTGGCCTGCGCGATGTAGAGGGTGGCCAGGGAGAGGTAGATCGCGGCCCCGTCGAGGTTGAAGCTGTAGCCCGTCGGCACCACCAGACGGACCGTGGGCTTCTCGGCGCCCATGAACTCCAGCTTGCGCATCAGGCCCGGCAGGGCGGGCTCGGCGGTGGAGGTACCCAGGATCAGGAAGAACTCCTCCTTGAAGTAGCGGAAGAGCTGGAAGATGTTCAGCCGTACGTACGCGGCGAGCACGCCGCCCAACACCATCACTACGAACAGGACAGAGGTGACGTAGAAGAGCAGGATCAGCGAGCCGAGGCTCGTCAGGGTCGACAGGCCGAACTTCCCGATGGCGTAGGACATCGCCCCGAAGGCGCCCAGCGGAGCCACCTTCATCACGAACGACAGCACCTTGAACACGACTTCGGTCAGGCGGTTGACCCCGGCGATGATCGGCTCACCGGCCTTGCCCACGGACTTCAGCGCGATCCCGAAGATCACCGCGAGGAAGATCACCTGCAGGATGTCTCCCTCGACGAAGGCACCGAAGAAGCTGTTCGGCACGATGCCCGTCAGGAACTCCCACCAGTGTTGGTGTTCGCCCGTCTCGATGTACTGACCTGCGTCACCCGACACATCCAGCTCGGAAGGGTCGGCGTGCACGCCGTCGCCGAGCCGGAAGATGTTGATCGCGACGAGCCCCGTGGCCATGGCGACGATCGTGCCCAGCTGGAAGTAGGTCAGGGCCTTGATCCCGGTGCGGCCCACCTTCTTCAGGTCCGCGACTCCGGCGACGCCACCGATGATGGTCAGGAACACGATCGGCCCGATCAGCATCTTCATCGCCGTGATGAACGTGGTGCCGATCGGCTCCATCGACGTGGCCAGATCCGGCCACCGCCAGCCGAGCACGATCCCGATGACGATCGCCACCAGCACCTGCACGTACAGCTGCCGGTACCACGGCTTCTTCCTCACCACGGCATCGCCTTCGGCTTCCTTCGGGGCATGCGTCATTGCAACCTCCATCCAGGCACGGGTAGGGCCCGTCGGCGCACTCCCCGGACAAGGAACGCGCACCCCTGGCGGGATGCCGCGCGTCCGGTGCCGGCTTCGAAGACCCGTGTACGACACCGGGTCCCGACCGGTCGTCGCACCACCTACCGGCACAGTGAAGCGGGTCACAGACGAGGAGGTCCACGACCAAAAACCGATGCCCCGTATAGGCAGTGCCTATACGAAACGCTGCGGTCGGACCGACGTGAGCGCTTTCCTCGGCAGTCGGAGATCGTGGAGGCGGCGGCACTCACCACGCGAAACACGTGGGAAACGGGCGTTTCCTAGACTCCGGCGGGTGCACCTGACAGTCCTTGATGCCCCCAACGAGTGGAGCCGGTTCACCGAGGGCTCCATTGAACGCCGTATGTTGCTCGCTCTCGGCGAGCGGCTCGATATCCGGCTGCGTCCCAAGCCGCTCATGCTGCCCGACGGCAGCCGTGTCGAGGTCGAGGGGATCGACGCCGCGGGCCGCGTGCTCGTTCAACTCGTCAGCAATCAGGGCGCCTACAAGCCCGCCTACCGCAACAAGGTCATGGCGGACATGTTCAAGCTGCTCTGGCTGCGGGACTCCGTACCGACAGCCGAGCGCACGGTGCTCCTGGTCACCGAGCTGATCCTGCAAGCGCTCGGCGGCTGGGTGGCACGTGCGGCGGCGGACCTCGGGGTCGAGATATACGTCTACGACGGCAGCACGGCCGTAACACTGCAAGACCGAACGTAAAGTCCGCGAAACAAACCGCGGTGGCGGACCGAAACACGAGGCTCCTACGGTCGGAGACACCTAAGCGGATTTCCGCGTGGCAGTCCCCCGCACTCGCTACGCACGCTCTCCGACTTCCAGGACCGGGCCTTCGTGCTCGCTACATGGATGGGAGCGTGAAGGTGACTGGTACGCCAGCACTTGAACTACGGTCGGTGCACCGGGTCTACGGATTCGGGTCGTCCGCGACGAATGCCCTCGACGATGTTCACCTGACGGTGCCGTCCGGACGCTTCGTCAGCCTTATCGGCCCCAGCGGCTGCGGCAAGTCGACACTGCTGCGCCTCGTCGCCGGCCTCGAGCAGCCCGACCGCGGCGAGGTGCGGGTGCACGGTGTCTCGCCGGCAAAAGCGTGCGCCGCCAAGATGATCGGCCTCGTGCCGCAGAGCCCGGCGTTGCTGCCCTGGCTGTCCGTGCTGCGGAACGTCACACTGCCCCAGAAGATCAACAAGGGTGCGGCCGGGCGCCGCGAACGCATCGCCGGCTTCGCCGAACGGGAAGCCGCGCCCTCTGCCCCCGGCATCCCGGACATCCCCGACATGCGGGAACTCCTCGCCAAGGCGGGTCTCGGCGAGGCCATGCACAAGCTCCCGGCGCAGTTGTCCGGCGGTATGCGGCAGCGTGCCGCGATCGTGCGCGCCTTCGGTCTGCGGCCCGACGTACTCGTCATGGACGAGCCGTTCTCGGCGCTCGACGAATTCACTCGCGAGAGCCTCCAGGACCAACTGCTCGATCTCTGGGACGAGTTGAAGACGACGGTCCTGTTCGTCACCCACTCCGTACCCGAGGCCGTCCGGCTCTCCGACACCGTGGTCGTGATGGCCCCGCACCCCGGCCGCATCGTGGACACCATCGACGTCGACCTGCCCCGGCCGCGCGGTGAACGCCTCTTCGGGGAGCGCCGCTTCCACGAGTACGAGGACCTGGTCCGAGACCGCCTTCGCCGTGCCTGGCACGGCGAGGCCGCGTGAGTGGGGGCGTGCGGACATGACCGTAGCCGACGAACGCACGACCGCCCTGGCGACCGCGACGGAGCCGCCCGCCGAACCGTCGCGCTTCAGCCTCAGCCACCCGAAGTCCCGCATCGCCTGGATCCGCCCGTCCGTCTGGCTGCCCCTCCTCGTGATGCTGGCGATCCTCGCCGCCCTCTGGCAGTGGGGAGCCGGGGAACTGCCGTATCTGCTGCCGCCATTGCCGGACATCGGCAACTCTCTCGCCGACCAATTCGGCTACTACGTCGACAACGCCCTGGTCACCCTGGGCGAGGCGGTGGCCGGCCTCGCGATGGGGTTCGTCGCCGCGTTCGCCCTCGCGGTGCTGACCAGTGAACTTCCCCTCGTGCGCCGGGCGGTCATGCCGATCGCGGTCGTCCTCAACGTCACCCCGCTCGTGGCGATCGCACCGGCCCTGGTCGTGGCCTTCGGCTTCGGCCCGTTGCCCAAGCTCGTCATCGCCGGCCTGATCTGCTTCTTCCCGATCCTCATCAACACCGCGGCCGGTCTGCGGTCCGTGCCGCAGCAGGTGTTGCAGGTGTACCAGACGATGGATGCCGGCCGCCTGGAGCTGCTGCGGCATGTGCGTATCCCCAACGCGCTGCCGTTCGTGTTCGCGGCGCTGCGCATCGTCTTCCCGCTGTCGATCGTCGGCGCCGTGGTGGCCGAGATGTCGGCGTCGGGATCGACTCGCGGCCTCGGCACCGCGATCAGCGTGGCCTCGTCGATGAATCAGCTGCCGGTCGTATACGCCTCGATTCTCGTACTCGCGGTGATGGGCGTACTGCTGCTGCTCGTCGTGACCGTGGTCGAGCGCCGCGTGCTCCATTGGCACGACAGCGCGCACAACTGACGCGCCCCTCACACCGACCGACCGGCTCAAGGCCTCACGTCGCTCTATCCGTGACCCGCGATGGCGGGGCACTCAGTGCCTCATGCCCTCATCCACACCATGCCCTCATCCACGCCATTTCCCGGCGCCCAGCGCCAGTTCGGAGTCACCCATGTCACCGACGTCACTGATGTCAGCCGTGTCACCCACGCAGAACCGCCTCATCAGATCCGGACTCGCCTCCCTCGCCGCCATCACGCTGACGGCCGGCGTCGCGGGATGCGGCTCGGACTCCGGCGACAGCACCTCGACGGGCTCGGAAGGGTCCGCGATCTCCGCCGAGCGCTGCGCCGAGAACAAGGCCGCCGGCAAGATCACCTACCTGTCGGGCTACCAGTACCAGTCGTCGGTGTCGATCCTCGAGTACGTCGCCGCCGACAAGCTGGGGTACTTCAAGGACCTCTGCCTCGACGTCGACCTCAAGCCCGGCACGGGCGACACGGCACAGAACACCAAGCTGCTCGCCAGCGGACAGGCGACCGTGGGTCCTGTCTCCCAGCAGGACGTCATCCAGGCACGGGCCAACGGGATCGACATCACGGGCATCTCCTCGTACTCGGACGCCGGCCTCGAGATCCTGATGACGAACAAGGACATCACCGACCTGACCCAGCTCGACGGCAAGGTCGTCGGCCACAAGGGCTTCGTACCCGCCGGCGTCAGGGCGATGCTGGTCAAGGCCGGGGTCAAGTGGGACTCGCTCAAGCTGGTCAAGCAGGGCTACGACCCCTCCGTACTGCCGCGCAGGCAGGGCGGTCTTGAAGCGCTCACGGGATTCATCTCGAACGAGCCCAACCAGCTCAAGGCGGCCGGCAAAGACGTCACCGTGTGGAAGCCGGTCGACTACGGCGTTCCGAGTTCGCTCGGCGCGATGGCGGTGAACCCGAAGTTCGCCAAGGCCAACCCGCACGCCGTCGAGGACATCCTGCGCGCCGCGCTGCACGCCTACGACTACTGCTCGGCCGACGACAAGCAGGTCGCCGAGTGCGTCGGGTACGCGGCCGAGCTGTCCGGACCGACGTACGACAAGAAACTGAACGCGACCATCTGGAAGACCGAGACGCAGGTCGCCAAGGCCAACCCGACGTCCGGAAAGCCGTTCGGCGCCATCGATCCCAAGAACGTCGCGGGGCTCGTCGACATGCTGCACCAGTTCGAGATCGTGCCCGACAGTGTGACCGCCGCTCAGGCCGAGGGATGGTTCGACACCTCCCCCGTGACGAACATCCACACCGCCGACAAGCTCGTCTGGCCCGCCCCGTAGCCGCATCGGGCCGGGGCGCGTCCCGCTCGGCCCCAGCTCCCCACGCGGCATCAGCAAACACACGGAAAGGCCCACCAACGTGACCGCGAAAGAGTACGGAATCTTCCTCCCCATCGGAAACGGGGGATGGATGCTGTCCACGACGGCGCCACACCCCCAGGCGACCTACGCGTGGAACAAGCGCGCGGCCCTGCACGCGGAGACCATCGGCCTCGACTTCATCATGTCGATGGCGAAGTGGCGCGGCTTCGGCGGCAGCACCGACCACTGGGGTCGCTCGCTCGAGTCGATGACGATGATGGCGGCGCTCGCCGAGGCGACCAGCCGGGTCAAGATCTGGGCGACCCTGCACGCCAACGTCCACAACCCCGCTATCGCGGCGAAGATGTTCGCCACCCTCCAGGACATCTCCGGCGGCCGCGCCGGCATGAACATCGTCAACGGCTCCTACGCGGGAGAGTTCGAGCAGTTCGGGGAGTGGGACCCGCAGCTCAGCCACGCGGACCGCTACGAGATGACGGAGTTGTGGACGGAGGCGGTCACCCGGCTGTGGACCGAGGACTCGGTCACCATGCGCACGCCGTACTTCGACCTCGTCGACTGCTATTCCCGCCCGCATCCGGACATCCGGCCGACCATCATCAACGCGGGCCGGTCTCAGGAGGCGCGCCGCTTCCAGGCCACATACGCCGACGGGGCCTTCCTCGCCGCCGAGAGCCTCGACGAGATGCGGCAGCTCTCGGCGGACGTCCACCAGCGCGCGAAGGCGGGCGGCCGGGTCTGCAAGACCTACTCGATGCTCACCGTCGTCCAGGACGACACCGACGAGCTCGCCGCCAAGAAGGTGAAGGAGTGGGGCGCGGGCCTCGACCGCGAGGCGCTCACCCATATGCGCCGCACCTGGGGCGTACCCGAGGACCAGGCTCGCGCTTGGGCTGAGGGCGCAGGCGGTGAGGCCGCGTTCCAGACCCCGTACGTCGCGGGATCGGCGCGGACGGTCACCGAGCACATCGAGTACATCGTGCGCGAGGCCGACCTGGACGGGCTCATGCTGATCTTCCCGGAGTACGACGAGGACATGCTGCTGTTCGGCGAGACCGTACTGCCCGCCTTGCGCGAGCGTGACGAGGTGGCGGCCTGATGTCCGACCTGCGCGACAGACAACTCGCCCACCTCACCCGGCCCGGCAGCAGGCCCGCGCTCGTCGTGGTCGACGTACAGCGGGACTTCGCCGATCCGGACCGCCTCGCCGAATACGGCCTCACGGATGCCGCCCTGGCAGCGCTCGACCAGGCGGTCACCCGCATCGGCGACCTCGTCGAGGCCGCTCGTGCGGCTGAAGTGCCCGTCGTCTGGGTCGAGTTGGGCAGTGACCCTGCTCGGCCGTGGCGGTCGAGCAACTGGCTGCGCCAAGGCGACTACGACGCGCCCATGAGCCCGGACGAGCCGTGCGTCCTCGGCACGCCCGGGGCCGAGTGGTACCGCATGCGGCCGTCCACAGATGAACTGCGCGTGGTCAAGCGCGGGTACAGCGGCTTCCTCGGCACCGATCTCGACGCGCGGCTCCACGCGGCCGGCTGTGACTGGCTCACCGTCGTGGGTCTGACGAGCGAGTGCTGCGTCGACGCGACCGCCCAGGACGCCGTGCAGCTGGACTGGCCCGTCGTCGTCCCCCGGGACGCGACGGCCGCCTATGACCTCGACGTCAACGCCGCGGCCCTGGTCCAGCTGGGACTCAACGTGGCCGTGCTCAGCGACACCGACGAGGTCGTCGAACTGTGGCAGAAGGAACTGTGGAAGAAGGGCGTGCGGTGAACGGCATGCACATCGGCTTCGACCTCTCCTTCGCCCACACCGAGGGGGCGTGGGCCCGGCAGGGCTCGTGGGTCGGGCAGGACTTCCCGAACGTACGCATGTACATGGAACTCGCGCGGACGGCCGAGCGGGCCGGCGTCGGCATGCTGTTCTTCGGCGACGGCAGCGGCATACCCAGCACCTGGCGCGGGAGCATCGACCCGGCCGTGGAGTGGGGCATCCAATGGCCGCGTCACGACATGTCACCGGTCATCGCGGCGATGTCCACCGTGACCGAGAAGATCGGCTTCGGTCTGACGTACTCGTCGACGTTCATGCATCCGTTCTACGTGGCCCGGCTGCTCAACTCGCTCGACCATGTGACGGGCGGGCGCATCGCCTTCAACGTGGTCGCCTCGACACGCGGCGCGGACGCGGCGAACTACGGGTTCGCGGAGCTGATGGACCACGACCTGCGCTACGAGCGGATGGAGGAGTTCGTCGCGGTCTGCCGCGCGCTGTGGGACTCGGTGGCGCCCGACGCCATCGTGCGGGACCGGGACACGGGCCGGTTCGCCGACCCCTCGAAGGTGCACCCGATCGATCACCGAGGGCGCTTCTTCACCGTCAAGGGCCCCCTGGCGTCCGTACCCAGTCCGCAGCACCACCCGCTCATCGTCCAGGCGGGCAACTCGCCCCGGGGCATTGCCGCTTCGGCCCGGCTCGCCGATCTCGTCTTCGGCTTCGGCGGCAACCTCATGGCCCAGCACCGCCACCGCAAACTGCTCGACGAGGCACTCCTCGCCGAGGGACGCGGCCCGGCCGAGGTGGGCATCCTCTGGGCCACGCAGGTCATCGTCGGCCGCACGACGGCCGAAGCAGAGGCGCGTCGTGACGCGGTGCACGAGTTCTGGAGCGAGGAGGCCGTCGCCACCTACCTGTCGCACAACGCCGGTTACGACCTCTCGACGCTGCCTGAGTCGTTCCCCCTGGCCGAGCTGCGCGACGAGATCGTGGCAGCCAACGCGAGCCCCGCGGGTCTCGTCGGCTCGCTCATCGCCGAGTTCGGCGAGAACCACACGATGAGCCGCGCCGAGTTCTTCGCGCACGGCCGCGGGAGGGCGACCGGGCTCGACCACAGCATCGTCGGCGACCCCGCCACCGTCGCGGACGCACTGGAGGAGAACTTCGCGGCGACCGGATCGCGCGGCGGCTACATGTTCTCCAGCCCGCTGGCCATGCCCTCGGGCTTCGCCGAGATCAGCGAGCTGCTGCTGCCGGAGCTGCGCCGCCGCGGCGCCCTGGCACCGGCCTACCCCGGCGCCACGCTGCGCGAGAACCTGGCGGTGTGAGATGACCGCAGGGACGAGCGAGCGACGCCAATGGCTCGCCCTCGGCAGCCTGTGCGCGGGGTTCTTCATGCTGCTCCTTGACAGCACGATCACCTCGGTCGCGCTGCCCGCGCTGATCACCGGCCTGCACACCACCGAGACCCTCGCGATCTGGGTCAACAGCGGCTATCTCATCGCCTACGCCGTGCCCCTGATCATCGCGGGACGGCTGGGCGACCGCTACGGCCACCGGCGCGTCCACCTGATCGGCCTCGCGGCCTTCACCCTCGGGTCGCTGCTGTGCGCGCTGGCCCCCACCATCACGGCACTCATCGCCTGGCGGGTGGTCCAGGGCATCGGAGCCGCGCTGATGACGCCGCAATGCCTCACCATCATCAAGGCGTTGTTCCAGCCGCCGCGCCTCGCCGTCGCGCTCGGCACCTGGGGCGCGGTCGGCGGAGCCGCAGTGGCCGTCGGGCCGCTGTTCGGCGGCCTGCTCGTCGACGTCGGCGGCTGGCCCGCGGTGTTCTGGGTCAACGTTCCGGTCGGCGTCGCCGCGATGGTCGCCGTGGCCGCGTTCGTACCGGCCCTGCCGCGCCAGAAGGCGGGCATCCCGGTGTGGGCGATCTGCGCGAACGCGACCGGCGTCGGCGCACTCGTCCTCGGCGTCCAGGGCACGGACGCCGCGAGCGCGTACGTGCTGGATGTCCCCCGGTGGCTGCTCGCCACCGTTGGCACACTGGTCGTCGTGGGCGTCGTATGGCTGCAACGCCGGGACGGGCAGCGGGCGTTGGTGCCGATCGCGCTGCTGCACAGCCGCGGGTTCGTCACCGCATCTTGGGCTGCCGCCGCCGCGGCCTTCAGCGCCGGCTCGGCCATGATCCCCCTGATGCTCTACCTCCAGCAGGAGCGCGGGCTCGACCCCGGCGCGGCGGCCCTCACTCTCGTACCGATGGGTGTGCTGTGCCTGCTCGGCGCGCCTGTCTCGGCCCGGCTCAACAACGGCATCGGGCCCCGTGCGGTCGCCGTCGTCGGCTCCCTCGCGCTCGTCCTCTCCATCGGGGCGTCGGCTGTGCTCGTCGCGATGGACGCACCGATCTCCGCCCTGACCGCCGCTTTCGCGGTGTACGGAGTGGCCAACTCGTTCGTCTGGTCGCCCCTGTCGATCGCGGCGGTGACCGCGGTCGCTCCGGAAGAGGTCGGGGCGGCGTCCGGAACCTTCAACGCCATGAAGCAACTCGGCGCGGTGCTGGGCAGTGCGGTCTGTGCCGTGCTGCTGACCGGATTCGGCTACGCGACCACCCTCGGCGGCCTCGCCGCCGTCGGACTGCTCTGCCTCCTCCTGTCCGCGTGCCTCCGAGTCGACCATCCTGGGGCCGGATCTCCCACTGCGTCCGCCGCCGCGCCCCAACTACCCACAGGAGTCGCCTGATGAAGGCCGTCGCTGTCATCGGAAACCCCAAGGCCGGCTCGCGCACCCGCGATGCCGCCGAACGCCTCGCGGCGGCCCTCGGGCTCGACTGCGAGGTCCTCGAAGTCACCGCGCTCGGGCCCGGTCTGCTCGGCTGGGGCGACCCGGACGTCACCGCGGCCGTCGAGCGGGTGCGGTCCGCCGACGTCGTGATCGCGGCGTCCCCCACCTACAAGGGCACCTACACCGGCCTGCTCAAGGTCTTCCTCGACCAGTTCCCCACGGCGACCGGCCTCGCGGGCCAGGTGGCGCTGCCCCTCATGCTCGGCGCGGGCCCAGCACACGCGCTCGCCCCTGAACTCACCCTCAAACCCGTGCTCGTCGAACTCGGTGCGACCTGCCCCGCGCAGGGTCTCTACCAGCTCGACTCCACCTACACGACGGACGACTCACTCGCCCGCTGGGTCGCGCAGTGGAGTCGGATCGTCCTCGACGCCGCGAAGGCGCGGGCCGCACGATGACGACGATGGAAGGGACGACCATGGACGGCTTCACCTCGGATCCCGGCGAGCTGAAGAAGGCGTTCTCCGGATTCCCCTCAGGAGTCGCGGCCCTTTCGGCACGCGTCCACGGCGACCCGACGGTCATGATCGTCTCGTCGTTCGCCGTCGGGGTCTCCTACAACCCGCCCATGGTCTCCTTCGCCGCCCAGCACAGCTCGACGACCTGGCCGGTCCTGTCGCGCGCGCAGGCGATCGGGATCTCCGTCCTGGGCGAGGAACACAGCGACAAGGCCCGGCAACTCGCGTCCCGCAGCAAGGCGGGCCGGTTCGCGGACCTCGGCACGGTGGAAGCGGCATCCGGCGCGATGTTCCTCGAAGGCGCACCGGTCTGGCTGGAGTGCACCGTCGAGCACAGCTACCCGGCCGGCGATCACGACATCATCGTGCTGCGCGTGCTCGCCATGATGTCCGACGACGACCGCAATCCGCTCGTCTGGCACCGTCAGACGCTCAAGATGCTGGGCAGTTGAGGCGGCCTGGCCGCGGTCCGGCCGATGTCCTCGACGTCCACTCCGGGGAGCAGCCTGCCGTCCTTGAGCGGATTGATGCATCAACTTATTTTGGTTACTTTGTGGATGCATCAATCACCCGGCTCCCGTGATCGCAAACTCGCAGCCGAGTGCTGGGACGGTGGCTCCCTTCAGTTGCCCGGTGTCAAGGAGGACAAGTGACGATCAAGGTCATCGACGTACCTGAAGCAGGCCGCTACGAAGCACGGGTGGACGGGGATTCCGCCGCTGTCGCGGGCTTCGCGCAGTACATCCGTACGGCGGAACTGATCGCGTTCGTCCACACCGAGGTGGCGCCGGAGCACGAGGGCAAGGGCGTGGGTTCCGAACTTGCTCGGACCTCCCTGGACGAGGCACGCGCCGCGGGACTGCGCGTGCTGGCCACCTGCCCCTTCTACGCAACCTGGATCAGCCGCCACGCCGAGTACGCCGACCTGCTGTACCAAGCCCGGAGCAAGGTCGGCGACTGACCGGCTGCAAACCCAGTGAGGGAGACAGGCATGAGCGGCAAACCCCTGCGGAAGGCATACAAGGCGCCGGGCATCACCGTGACTTTCGAGGCGAGACTCTGTCTGCACGCCGCAGAATGCATCAACGGCCTGCCGGAGGTCTTCGACCCCGACAGGCGCCCGTGGATCCAGCCGGACGCCGCCCCGGCCGACCGCCTGACCGAAGTGGTACGCCGCTGCCCATCGGGCGCGCTGCAGTACGAGCTGATAAACGGCGCGACGGAGATCGCGGACCGGCCCACCCAGATCACCCGGACCCAAGTCGGGCAGCTGATCGTGCGTGGCGAACTGTCGTTGGTCACGGAGGAGGGGACGCGCACCGAGACCAGAGTCACCCTGTGCGGCTGCGGGCAAAGCCAACTGCAGCCGTTCTGCGACCACTCGGGCGTCTGCGGCCATTGAGACCGGCGGCGACCGCCTCCCTTGTCCCGGCCCGGCCCGGCCCACCAGCACCCCTCATGGGGTCATGACGATTCGCGTACGACTAGCTCGGTGGGAAGTGTGACGCGCCGGCGCGGCTCCTCGGGACTGCCGATCTCCTCCAGAAGGATGTGGGCGATCATGCTGCCGATCTCCTCCACGGGCTGACGCACGGTGCTGAGGGGCGGATTGGTGTGCCGGGCGATGATGGAGTCGTCGAACCCGACCACGGCCACGTCGTCGGGGACGCCCCTCTCTTGCCTGCGCAGTTCCGCCAGGGCCCCCGCCGCCATGACGTCCGAGGCGACGAACACGGCGTCGAGCTCGGGGACTTGTTCAAGGAGTGAACGCATCGCCGCTTTACCGCCCTCCTCGGTGAAGTCGCCCGAGGCCACGAGGCGGTCGGTGGCGTCGTGGCCCGCCTTCTCGAGAGCCTCGCGCCAGCCCTGGAGTCTGCTGCGCGCTACGTCCATGTCGAGCGGTCCGCTGATGGTGGCGACGGTCCGCCGTCCCCGCGCGAGGAGGTGGTTGACGGCCGCTGCGGCCCCGCCCGCGTTGTCGGAGTGCACGTGGCTGAGCGACTCGTCGGGGGAACGGCGCCCGGCGAGCACCGTGGGCAGCCCCATGTCCTCCAGCAGCCCCGGCAGCGGGTCGTGCTCGTGCACCGAGACCAGGAGCACCCCGTCGACACGCCGTTCCGCGACCGACTCGGTGAGCTGGTCACGCTCGGCCTGGTCGCGTACGAGCATCAGTTGGAGCTGCGTGCGGGTCTCCGCGAGGGCGGCGCTCACCCCGCGGATGACCGCCGAGAAGTAGGGCTCCGAGCCCAGTCGGCTCTCCGACTCGGGGATCACCAGGGCCACGGAGTTCGTCCTGCGCGTCACCAGGCCCCGGGCAACCGAGTTCGGAACGTAGTTCAGCTCGGCGATGGCGGCGAGCACGGCGGCCCTGGCCTTCTCACTGACGAGCTCGGAGCCGTTGATGACTCGTGAAACCGTGGTGCGTCCGACACCGGCGCGCGCGGCCACGGTCTTGATGGTCGGGCGTTGCCTGTCCCCCACGACGCCTCCCTCGCTCAGCGATGCCCGGACGGCTTCCACCTGCGCATTGTGCCAGACCTGCGGAGAGCGCCCGCAGGTTCCGGGCGTGGGCTCACGACATCTCTCGGCAACGAAGTGGCTTCAACTTCTTGACAGACACCTTTGGTGGCGGCGAGGCTGCGAGCTCTTGAGTGGGCACGTTCCCATCGCTGTTTGGGAACGTACCCACCGGACAAATCGTGCCTACGGAGCCCACCGTGTGGCTCGAACTCCGGTGCGTCAGCGCCGCCGCTAGGAGGACGAAATGGACAAGTTCCGAAGGAAGTTGCGTACCAAAGCCGTGACCGCCGTGTCGGCTGTGTCAGCTCTCGGCCTGGTCGTGGGCTGCGGGGGCAGCAGCGACGGTGGGACCGGTGGGGGGAAGAAGGACGGCAAGGTCACCATCACCATGGGGCTGTACGGCGTCATGGGCTTCAAGGAGACCGGTCTGCTCGACAAGTACATGAAGGAAAACCCGAACGTCGTCATCAAGGCGGACGTCGCGGGCGACGAGCAGACCTACTACACCGCCCTGCAGACCCATTTGGCCGCCGGCAGCGGACTGAAGGACATCCAGGGCATAGAGATTGGTAGGGCCAAGGAACTGTCCGACACCCAGAAGGACAAGTTCGTCGATCTGGCCGGTACGGCCGGGACGGACCACTTCCTTCCGTGGAAGCAGAATCAGGTCACCGCCGAGGACAAGAAGGTCATCGGCCTCGGCACCGACATCGGCCCGATGGCGGTCTGCTACCGCAAGGACCTCTTCGAGCAGGCCGGCCTGCCCACCGAACGCGACGAGGTCGCCAAGCTGTGGGAGGGCGACTGGTCGAAGTACGTCGACGCGGGCAAGCGGTTCAAGGAGAAGTCGAAGGACGACAAGGTCGCCTTCATGGACAGCTCCAGCGGGCTGTTCAACGCCATGATCTACGGCGACTCCCAGCAGTTCTACGACAAGGAGGGCGAGCTGATCTACGCCAAGAACCCTGTCGTGAAGGACGCGTGGAAGCTGGCCTCCGAGGCGGCCACGTCCGATCTGACCGCGAAGCTCCGCCAGTTCCAGCCCGGTTGGGACCCCGGTCTGGCCAACAGCTCCTTCGCCAGCACCGTCTGCCCGGCGTGGATGCTCGCGCACATCAGCGAGAAGGCGGGACCGAAGAACAAGGGCAAGTGGGACGTCGCCAAGGCGCCCAAGGGCGCCAACTGGGGCGGATCGTTCCTCGGGGTGATGGAGAAGAGCCCCGTCAAGCAGGAGGCGCAGGAGCTCGTCGCCTGGCTCACCGCCCCCGAGCAGCAGGCCTACCTCTTCAAGGAGATCGGCAACTTCCCCTCGTCGCAGGCCGCGTTGGAGATGCCCGAAGTGGTCGACGCCAAGTCGGACTACTTCGGTGGCGCACCCATCGGGAAGATCTTCGGCGCAGCGGCCCAGGAGGTCCCGGACGAGCAGGTGCTCGGCCGCAAGGACGGCACCATCAAGGACATCTTCTCGCAGGGCCTGGCCTTGATCGAGGCGCAGAACAAGAGCCCGAACGAGGCGTGGAAGACCACTGACAAGCGCATCGAGAAGGCCGCCGGCTGACGAGCGCTTCGCTGGAAGTCCGGTGCGTCCGTCGGCCGCGGGTCCGTCGTGGCTGGTCGCGCAGTTCCCCGCGCCCCTTTGGGGGCGCTGCCGAACCGCACGGACTTCGCCGGACCCGCTTAGGGCCCCCGTTCGCCCGGCGCCCCACGCACGGCCCGTGTGGGCCGCCGGGCCCTGCCCGCCTCCTCACCCCTCCAGGAAGGACGCCTTCCGGTGGCCATCTCCACCTCGACACCCGCAGACGGTGCGCCCGGCACCGGCGCGGAGCGTCAGCGTCGCCGTACGCTGCTGCACCGCCTCGACGTCCGGGGCGCGCCGTACGCCTTCATCGCCCCGTTCTTCGTCGTCTTCGCCGCCTTCAGCTTCTACCCGCTCATCTACACCTCGTGGATCTCGCTGCACCGCGTCGAACTGTCGACCCTGAACCTCATGGAGTGGGTCGGCTTCGACAACTACACGGCGCTCTGGGACGACGACCGCTTCTGGAACGCGCTGCTCAACACCTTCACCATCGGCGTCCTGTCGACCGTGCCGCAGCTGCTGATGGCGCTCGGCCTTGCGCATCTGCTCAACTACCGGCTGCGCGGCTCTACGTTCTTCCGCGTCGCCGCCCTGACGCCGTACGCCACGTCGGTCGGTGCCGCGGCCCTCGTGTTCACGATGATCTTCGAACGCGACTTCGGCATGATCAACTGGATGTTGAGCCTGGTCGGTGTCGACAACATCGACTGGGAGAACAACAAGTGGGCCGCGCAGACGGCCATTTCCTCGATCGTCATCTGGCGCTGGACCGGCTACAACGCCCTGCTCTACCTCGCCGCGATGCAGGCGATTCCTCGCGACCGCTACGAAGCCGCGGCCATCGACGGCGCCTCGCGGTGGCAGCAGTTCCTGAAGGTCACCGTCCCCGGCATCCGTTCCACCATCGTCTTCACCATCGTCCTGTCCACGATCGGCGCCACACAGCTCTTCGGTGAGCCCCTGATCTTCGGCCAGGGCCCGAACGGCATCACGGGGGGAGCGGACAACCAGTACCAGACGCTGGGTCTGCTGCTGTACGAGGAGGGCTGGAAGAACTACCAGATGGGGCGGGCCGCCACAGTCGCCTGGGCGATGTTCCTGCTGCTCATCGTCGTGTTCATCGTCCAACGAGTCGTCAAGCGCGTAATGGCGCGCAAGGCCTGACCGGGAGATCTCCATGACCACAGACAGCATCCCGGTCCAGGCGACGGACGCGCGCCCCGGGGTCGCGAAGAAGGCCCGAAAGGACACACCGCCCGGCGGACGGCGCCGCCAGCTGTTCCGGCATCCGGGTGCAGGACGTCAGCACCACGCGGGTCCCCTCGCCTACATCCTCCTGGGAATCGCGGCGCTGTTCTCGCTCTTCCCGCTGTACTGGACGATGGTGGCGGCGTCGACCGACAACACGCGCGTCACCCAGACGCCTCCGCCGTTCCTGCCGGGACCCCACCTTCTGGAGAACCTCGGCAAGGCCTGGCAGGACGCCGCGCTGGGCAAGGCCATGCTCAACAGCCTGATCGTGGCCGGGGTGATCGCCCTGTCCACGGTGCTGTTCGCCACCCTCGCCGGCTTCGCGTTCGCCAAACTGCGCTTCAAGGGCCGCAACATCCTGCTGATGCTCGTGATCGGCACGATGATGGTGCCGCCGCAGCTCGGCGTCGTACCGCTGTTCATGATGATGACCGAGCTGGGCTGGGGCCAGAAGCTGCCCGCCGTCATCTTCCCCACGCTCGTCAGTGCCGTCGGCGTGTTCTTCATGCGGCAGTACCTGTCCGAGGCGCTGCCCGACGAACTCGTCGAGGCCGGGCGGGTGGACGGTGCGCACTCCCTGCGCATCTTCTGGAGCATCGTGCTGCCGATCGCCCGGCCTCCCATGGCCGTGCTGTTCATGATCACGTTCGTGCACGCCTGGAACGACTTCTTCTGGCCCTTCATCGTGCTCGACATGAGCAATCCAACGGTGCCCGTCGCCCTCACCCAGCTCAGCGCGGGATACGTGCGTGACCAGTCGCTGATCATGGCAGGCGCGCTGCTCGGCACGCTGCCCCTGCTCGCCATGTTCATCGTCTTCGGCCGTCAGATCGTCGGCGGAATCATGCAGGGAGCGGTCAAGGGATGAATGCCGTGCCGTCCCCCTGTTGCCGCGGCCCTCCGACGCCCGCCACCTGGCTTCGCCTCTCCCACGCCGCCCTACATCTGGAAGGACCCACGTGACCACCGCAACCCGACGTGTCGCGCCCGCCCCGGAGAACACCACCGTCATGAGGTTCCCGCAGGGATTCACCTGGGGCGCGGCGACCGCCGCGTACCAGATCGAGGGCGCCGCCTCCGCCGACGGACGCACCCCTTCGATCTGGGACACCTACTCGCACACGCCCGGCAGGGTGCGCAACGGCGACACCGGTGACGTCGCCACCGACCACTACCACCGCTGGCGCGAGGACGTCGCGATCATGGCCGACCTCGGAGTGAGTGCCTACCGGTTCTCCCTGTCGTGGCCGCGTGTGCAGCCGACCGGGCGCGGCCCGGCTGTCGAGAAGGGACTCGACTTCTATCGCGCCCTGACCGACGCACTGCTCGAGAAGGGCATCGAGCCAGTCGTCACGCTCTACCACTGGGACCTGCCCCAGGAACTGGAGGACGCGGGCGGCTGGCCGGAGCGCGCCACCGCCGACCGGTTCGCCGACTACGCGACCCTGGCGGCCCGTGCGCTGGGTGACCGGGTGAAGACCTGGACCACCCTCAACGAGCCCTGGTGCAGCGCCTTCCTCGGATACGGCTCGGGTGTCCACGCGCCCGGGCGCACCGACCCGGTCGCGGCCCTGCGCGCGGCGCACCACCTCAACCTCGCCCATGGCAAGGCCGTTCAGGCGCTGCGTGCCGAACTGCCCGCCCGCGCACAGGCGTCCATCACACTCAACTTCCACCACGTCCGCGCACTCACCGAGGCCGCCGAGGACCTCGACGCGGCCCGGCGGATCGACGCACTGGCCAACCGCGTCTTCACCGGCCCTGTGCTGGAAGGCCAGTACCCCCAGGACCTCCTCCAGGACACGGCGAGCCTGACCGACTGGTCCTTCGTACGGGACGGCGACACCGCCACGATCCATCAGCCGCTGGACTTCCTGGGCGTCAACTACTACACACCCACGCTCGTTTCCGCCGCCACCCCCGGCAAGGTCAGCCACGGTTCCGACGGCCACGGGATGAGTGAGCACAGCCCCTGGCCGGGCGCCGACGTCGCCTTCCACCGGCCGCCGGGCAGCACCACCGCGATGGGCTGGGCGGTCGACGCCAGCGCTCTGTACGACCTGCTGACGCGGCTCAAGGCGGACTTCCCCGCGATGCCTCTGATGATCACCGAGAACGGGGCCGCGTTCGACGACTACGTGAACCCGGAGGGCGAGGTGGTCGACCCCGAACGCATCGCCTACCTCCACGGCCATCTGTCGGCCGTGCACCGGGCGATCGTGGCCGGCGTCGACGTCCGGGGCTACTTCCTGTGGTCTCTGCTGGACAACTTCGAGTGGGGCTACGGCTACAGCAAACGCTTCGGTGCCGTCTACGTCGACTACCCGACCGGCAAGCGCATCCCCAAGGCCAGCGCGCGGTGGTACGCCGATGTGGTCCGCACCGGCATCCTGCCGGAGGGGAGCGACGGGAACCCGTAAGCACGGACTGCCACGTATGTAGGGCAGTAGGCAGGAACTGACAGACGATCACCCGTTTCCGGTGCGCGGGATACACGCCGTCCCGCGTCCCGCGCACCGTAACGGGTGCAGCTCCTTGCCTCCACGGTGCCCTCATTTTCGTCCAAGCGTCGTCGATCTTTGTCCATGGCCCGGATCCGCCGCCAGGGGTGAGCGTGGACCCATGAGCGAAGTCGGGGTCGGGGACACGGGGTTCCTGCTGGAGCGGCGACGGATGCCGAGTGGACTTGTCGCGCTGGCACTCGGCGGTTTCGGCATCGGTCTGACCGAGTTCCTGATCGCCGGGCTGCTGCCGCAGGTGGCGTCGAGTTTCGCGGTGTCCGAGGCGGCCGCGGGCTGGCTGATCTCCGGGTACGCGTTGAGTGTCGCGATCGGCGCGATCGTGCTGACCGCGGCGACGGCGCGGCTGCCCCGCAAGGCGATCCTGGTCTGCCTGGTGGCGTTGTTCGTCATCGGCAACCTGTTGTCCGCCGTCGCACCCAGCTATTCCGTGATGCTGCTCGGGCGGATCGTCGCGGCGTTGTGCCACGGTTCGTTCTTCGGTATCGGCTCGCTGGTCGCTCGCAGTCTGGTCGCGCCGGAGAAGAAGTCCCGCGCGGTGGCCGTCATGTTCGCCGGGCTGACGGTTGCGAACGTGCTGGGCGTGCCGTTCGGTGCGCTGGTCGGTGAGCGTTGGGGCTGGCGGGCGGCGTTCTGGGCGGTCACCGCAATCGGCGTGCTCGCGCTGGCGGGAATCGTCGCCTTCGTCCCCGGCTGGGCCGGAGAAACGCGGCCACCTGCAATGACGGGCCGCACCGATCCGATACCGCCCACCGACTTGCGCACCCAGTTCCGGGCGTTCCGGTCCTGGCAGGTCTGGCTGACCCTGACGGCCACCGCGCTCAGCTACGGCGGGATGTTCGGTGCGTTCAGCTACATCGCCTACACGTTCACCGAGGTCAGTGGCTTCTCCCAAGCCGATGTCGCCTGGCTGCTGATGGTGTACGGCGTCGGCCTGGTCGTCGGGAACCTGATCGGCGGGCGAGCGGCCGACCGTGACCGTGACCGCGCCCTGGTCCTCGCCCTGCTCGGACTCACCATCACCCTGGCCGCGTTCGGGCTGCTGGCCGGCAGCGCCACCGCGTCGGTGATCCTGGTGTTTCTGATGGGGGTGACCGGGTTCGCCGGCGTGCCCGGCATGATTACCCGCGTCACCGACTTCGCCCACGGGGCGGCGCTGGCCGCCAGCGCAAACGTGTCCGCGTCCAACATCGGCAACGCGCTTGGCGCCTGGCTCGGGGGCCTGGCCATCACCGCGGGCCTCGGCTACACGGCGCCGCTCTACGTCGGCGCCGGCATCGCCCTGATCTCCGTCCTCGTCATGGCCGTTGCCGCACACCAGGCCAGGTCTGTCACGCACGAGACCGACCCCTCCATGTGACCGGATGCCGGTCAGGCGTCGAGAACCAGGTTCGACCAAGACGATCGCCGGCCGCAGAGCGGGACTGTCCCTGTGACCAGGATCGTCAGCAGGCACCAGGCAACGTACGTGACCTGCACTGATGCCAGCTAACCTCAGCAGCCGGAAACCCGATCCCGCAGCGGGCTGGCGGACCTGTCCGCCAACTGCGTGTACGCACCGTTCCAGGTCTACAGGAAGTCCCCGGGTGGGCCCGGCTCCGCCTTCACCACCGCCGAGGTGGCCGCGCTGCGTCCCCTGGTGTCGGCGGGAGGGAGTTTGGCAGGGCCGGGCGCCGGCTGGCGGGCTTCGACGTGCCGATGCCGGCATCCGGGCCGCAGGCGTCACCGAGCCCTGCCCTCTGCTGGTCCCCGTACGAACTCAGGACACCTCCCTGCTGCCCGAGGAGCGTCTGAGGCCCGCTCACACGCAGTGGGGCCTGCTGACCGCGCACGGCGTCCTTCGCGACCGCGACCTGCTCATCACCGCCCGCTCCGGGGCCTATGGGCCTATTACGCGGCGATCACAACACTTACGCCCACTTCCTTCAGCGGTCTCCTGCACTGATCACCTGGGCGGCCATCACCCTGATGACACGCCGCCTGACCCAGCCGACCCGCCAGGCTCTCGGCGGCCAGCCCAATGCTTCGGCCTGAAACCCTGCTGGCCAGAGCCTGTTCCGATCACCTGGCCACGCTCCTACGGCGGCCAGACATGTCAGCCCCTGCGCTGTCCGGGCTCCGTGATCGGGCCGCCCATTTGACCGGATGCCGCCTCCGTTTTACTCTCGAATGCGTACGGAGGCAGCATCCGTTTTGATGCGGCCGCACGATCACGGCAGGCAGGAGGGCGCATGAGCGCCGTCGAACAGCGCGGACGCAAGCCCCGCGCGGACGTCCAGCGCAACCGCGCCGCCCTCCTGGAGACCGCGCAGCGTCACTTCCTGCAGCACGGGGTCGGCACCTCCCTCGAGGCGGTGGCCAAGGAGGCGGGCGTCGGGCCCGGCACCCTGTACCGGCACTTCCCCACCCGGGAGGCACTGCTGGCGGCCGTGCTGCAGACCCGCTCCGAGGAACTGGTCGCCCGCCAGGCGGACATCGACCAGCTCGGCGACCCCGCCCAGGCACTGGAACAGTGGCTGCGGGCGATGGAGGAGTACTTCAGCGCCTTCAGCGGCCTGCCGGACCCGCTCATGGCCGCGGCCCGGGCCCAGGAACCGGACAACCCGCTCACCATCCCCTGCGACATCCTCATCACCGCCACCGATCAGTACGTACGAGCCGCACAGCTCACCGGGCACGTACGCGACTCGGTACGGGGCAACGACCTGTTCCTCGCGGCCTGCTCCATTGCCTGGATCAAGGGCACCGGCACCGAGGAGGAGCCCCTCGACCGGCTCCGCACCCTCATCGCCAGCGGCTACCGCCAGCGGGACACCCAGGCGTAACCAAACATCCCACCCCGCCTCGCAACGCCACGCGGCACCACGCCGGCACACTGGCCGACTCCTGGCGCCAGCAGCCCAACAGCCCCGCCTACTGCACCGAACTGACCCTCGACGAACTGCCGGCGGCCCTGGCCGCGGCCGACCGCGCCAAGGACGCCCGCGTCCGCGACAGCCTCCCGGAACGATTCGCCGCCCTCGGTGCCAATCCCACCGTCGACGACGTCGTCGAGATGAACCGCGCCGCCCACCGCTGACTCACCCGACGCGGCTCTCGGGCACGCAACAGCACGAGAGCGGCAGCGCCGGCACGCCACGAACACACAAGACGAACACGAAGAGCGGCGCTCACTTCTGCAAGGTCGTCATCACCCACTTACACCACCGCGTCCGCGGCCGGCCCGCAGCCCCGGTCGCGCGGCAGGGACCAAGCCCGGGAGCCCCGATCACCGAAACCGGGGTTCCGTTCCGGACAAGGAGTTTCACCATGAAGATCGGCATTCTCGGCACCGGGAACATCGGCAAGACGTTGACCAGGCGGTTGAGCGCGGCCGGGCACGAGGTGAAGGCGGCCAATTCGCGCGGCCCGGAGACGATCGAGGCGGATGTGCTGTCCTCGGGCGGACGCGCAGTGACAGCGGCGGAAGCCGTAGCGGACGTCGACGCCGTGATCCTCTCCATTCCCTTCGCCCGCATTCCGCAGGTCGCACCACTGATAGCCAAGGTGCCGGCTGACACGGTTGTCATCGACACGTCGAACTACTTCCCGCATCGGGACAGCGGAGTCGCGGCGATCGAGGCCGGCCAGGCCGAGAGCGTGTGGGCTGCCAAGCAGTTGGGCCGGCCCATCGTCAAGGCGTGGAACTCGATCGGAGCCGAGTCGTTCGCGCACAGGAACAAGCCAGCGGGAAGTGCGGACCGCATCTCGCTCCCCGTCGCGGCCGACAGTCCGCGAGAGCGTGACCTGGCCATGGCACTCGTTGAGGACACCGGGTTCGACGCCTTTGATGCGGGGCCGCTCGCGGAATCGTGGCGACAGCAGCCCGGCACACCCGCCTACTGCACGGATCTCACCCGTCAGGAGCTGCCGGACGCACTGGCGAGGGCCGACGCGGCGCGATCACCGAAGCGGCGCGACCTCGGGCTCGCCGTGGTCCAGGAACGCTTCGGGGCCGGTACGCAACCGGACGCGGAATACCTTGTCCGCCTGAACCGCGCAATTTCCATGTGAGGAGGGACGGGGGCTGACGCGGTGACCCGTCAGAGGCCCTCTTGTCTCGCCCCCCCGTCTCCAGCTGCTCCGCGACGAACTCCGCCACCCCCCGGCGGCACGTCGGCCGGCCAGCCGGAGAAACTCCTCCAGCTCCTGAACGGACGGCTCGCCGGCGAAGCGCGCGTACCGGGCCTTCTGCTCTCCTGGAAGGTAGTCAACTGCCACAGCCATGACGCTAGGCAACAGACACCTCACCAGTCCCACTAGGCCCGGTGATCGTCTCGCGGCCAGATCCACCTAGGGTCCGCAGCTCCTTCTTGTGCACGGTCTCCATGGTGGCCGGCCGGGGAGGACCGTCGGTCCATGGATAGGTGATCCTCTCCCGCCCCCGCCGATACACCCCCATAGTCGAGACTGCCGGGCGCGCCCGGCCCCTGCGGCGAAGGAGAGTATCGCCGAGGCCAACGGCGCCTACGACCAGGTGCGGGCCATGCTGAGCGGCGCCAAGGCCTGATCCAGCAACGCACAAAATGGAGAGCCGAACGTGAAACCCACGCATGAAGACATCGTCGAAATCAGCATGGCCCTGGCGCTGTGGGCGCACATCATGGACGACCACGAACTGGACCGTCTCGGCGAATGCCTCACCGAGGACGCGGTGTGGGACGGCAGCGTCTTCGGCGGCGACCCGGTCGTCGGGCTGGACGCGATCGCGACCTTCATGAACGCCCCCGGACACGCGAAAGCCCACCACACGACGAACATCGTCGTGTCGGAAGGCCCGGGCGACGAGGTGCGGGCCCGATCCAAAGGTCTGAGCCTGCTGGAGGGCGGCGGTGTCGCCAGCGTCGTCTACGCCGACGACCTGCGACGCACCGATGACGGCTGGCGCATTTCCCGGCGGGTCATCCATCTCACGTGGCCACATCGCCGCTAGGTGTGCTGTTCGAGCACGTTGGTGACTGCACTGCGGTCTTGCATGGCGGCGCTCCACGTGCGGACGCGGGCGTGGGGTCGGCGGTAGATGTCGCAGTCTGATCCCCCAGGTCCGGGTCGGGCTTCGCGACGTCGACGAGGAGGACTTCGTCGTTGGGACACGAGCAGGCTAACGCCGTACGCGCGGCATCCCCAGACCGATCCACGAGATGATTTCGCGCTGGATCTCGTTGTTCCCGCCGCCGAAGGTGAAGATCACGGCCGAGCGGTAGCCGCGCTCCAGCTCGCCGTGGAGCACCGTGCCCGCCGAGCCCTCCTTGAGGACTCCTGCCGCCGCGACGACTTCCATGAGCCAGGCGTAGGCGTCGCGGCGTGCCTCGGAGCCGTACACCTTCACGGCGGAGGCGTCCTGCGGGGTGAGGATGCCCTCCTGGACGGCGGTCACCATCTGCCAGTTGAGGAGCTTCATCGCGTCGAGCCTGGTGTGGGTCCGGGCGAGGAGGCGGCGTACCCAGGGCAGGTCGACGACGCGGCGGCCGTCGGCGAGCTTGGTCTCCATGGCCCAGCGCTGCACATCGTGCAGGGCGCGGATGGCCATGGTGCCGTGCGCGGCGAGCGTGACGCGCTCGTGGTTGAGCTGGTTGGTGATCAGCCGCCAGCCCTTGTTCTCCTCGCCGACCCGGCGGGAGACGGGGACGCGGATGTTCTCGTAGTAGCTCGCAGTGGTGTCGTGCGAGGCGAGCGTGTTGATCAGGGTGCAGGAGTAGCCGGGGTCGGAGGTCGGCACGAGGAGCATGGTGATGCCCTTGTGCGGTGGGGCGTCGGGGTCGGTGCGCACCGCGAGCCACACCCAGTCCGCCGTATCACCGTTCGTCGTCCAGATCTTCTGCCCGTTGACGATGTACTCGTCGCCTTCCCGTACGGCCCTGGTCTTGAGCGCGGCCAGGTCCGTGCCCGCGTCGGGCTCGCTGTAGCCGATCGCGAAGTCGATCTCGCCGGAGAGGATCTTCGGCAGGAAGTACGCCTTCTGTTCGTCCGTGCCGAACTGCATGATCGTCGGGCCGACTGTGTTCAGCGCCATCAGCGGCAGGGGTACGCCCGCCTGGGCGGCCTCGTCGAAGAAGATGAACTGCTCCATCGGGCTCAGCCCGCGCCCGCCGTACTCCTTCGGCCAGCCCACCCCGAGCCAGCCGTCGGAGCCGAGCCGGCGGATGGTCTCACGGTAGAACCGCTTCTGCGCGGCCGGATCGCCGTACCGGGCATGGACGTTCTCCGGCACCAACTCGGCGAAGTAGGCGCGCAGTTCGGTGCGCAACTCCTGCTGCTCCGGCGTGTATTCGAGATGCACGGCGCCTCCTGGCTCCCACTGGGCTCCCACTGGCCTGCTGCTCCGGCCGCCCGGTCCGGTCCTGACGGCGCACACCGTAGAACGTGTTCCAGAAATTGGGAACAGATTGGGAACAGACAGGAGCGAGTGCACACGGGAAAGGCCCCCGGACAAAGCGACCGGAGGCCTTTCCCGTTCTCAACCGCTCAGTGCGCCACAGGAGTTGCCTGCGGGGCGCTCCCCTTCCGCTGGGCGGCAGCCGTACGCGGAGCCAGCACGCGCTCCGCGAGGAACCCGAAGACCAGGCCGTACGCGGTCCAGAGGGTCACCTGGATGGCGAGGGCGGCCAGCCGGTACTGCCACAGCAGGGTGCCGGGGAAGCCCTCCGGAACCTCGTTGAACGACGGCAGGAACGCATACGCCAGGCCGACGACGAGGACGAAGAAGGCGCCCGCTGCGAGAGTGGCGTTCCAGTTGCCCAGGCGCGGTGCGAGGCGCTTGCCGAGGATCACCGTGCCGACGGCCAGCAGCACGCTGAGCACGACCATCAGGAAGTACAGCGTGGTCCGCTGGTTGAGGGTGTCGGGGTTGCCGACGGCGGGCGGGTTGGCGGGGTATTTGAGGAACGGGACGACGTAGACGGCGAGCAGGCCCGCGGTCGACAGCAGCAGGGCGCTCGCGCGCGGCCCGAAACGGCCGATCCGGCCGAGCGCGAAGCAGTACGCGAGTGCGGCGATGCCACCGAACGCGACCCCGTAGATGAGGACACCCGTACTCAGCCCGGCGGTGGACTGCATCGTGCGGCTGACGAGTTCCTCGCCGCCGTGCTCGTGGGCGTGGGCCTCCTCGAAGGCGATGGCCGCGTCGACGCGCGGCTCGCCCAGGAAGTAGGCGACGACCAGGGCGAGCAGGCCCGCGGCGAGACCCGCGAGCATGCCACGCACCAGGAGATTTCTGACAGTTGCCGAGTCCATGTGCTCGTACGCTTCCTCGTCGCCCTCAGTGGCAGGGGAAGCCGAGCAGGTGGCGGCCGTCGTGCACCCACTCGTGTACGCCTTCACCGGAGAGCAGGGAGGTGGCGCCCTGCTCGGCGCCGACGAAGTAGAGCAGGACCAGCATCAGGATGCCGAAGAAGACCGCCCAGGGGACGATCGCGCCGATCGGCAGCTTGGCCGGCACGGCGGCCGGTACAGCAGGAGTGGTTGCGGTCGGCTGAGCGATGGACTGGGCCATGGCGGAACCTCCTGGGGAACTCGCGTCCCATCTCGGTGGTGCACAGGACGACGGCCACGGGTCTGACTTGCCCCGGTCTGCACCGCCCCTGGTGGGAGGCGGTCGGTACGGGCTTACAGTGGCGCGACCGTGCCGGATTCTCACCGGCTTCCGTCGAACCGTCGTCAATATCGACGAGACCGTACCGCGAAGCGGGGAGGGGGCCAAGGGCGCACGGGGTGCCGGAGCGTGCGCCGTTACCCTGGTCGCGCCGCCAATTCCCGGTACTGGCAAGGCTTTTGAGCAGGTGTTGAGCACGAGAGTGGGCCGATGACCAGCCGAGTGATGTTGATCTCACCAGCGATCAGTGCCGCGTTGCGGGAGGCGCGTTTCGACGACGGATGCCCCGTCGACGCCGCCGGGTTGCGGCTCGCCGAGACGGCCGCGGGTTCTCTGCCCGCTCCGGACCGGGCCCTGGTCTCCCCCGGCGTGCGCTGCCGCGAGACCGCGGCCGCGCTCGGTCTCGATGCCGCCGCCGAGTCGGAGTTGGCCGGACTGGACGTGGGCCGCTGGCGTGGCGCGACCCTGGCCGAGGTGAGTGCCGACGAGCCGGAGGCGGTCGCGCGATGGCTGGCGGACCCGTCGTACGCCCCGCACGGTGGTGAGTCGGTACGCGGCGCCGACGAAGTAGAGCAGGACCAGCATCAGGATGCCGAAGAAGACCGCCCAGGGGACGATCGCGCCGATCGGCAGCTTGGCCGGCACGGCGGCCGGTACAGCAGGAGTGGTTGCGGTCGGCTG
>NZ_JAAKZY010000103.1 GCF_011045015.1 Streptomyces scabichelini
CCCCCTCCCCCGGCCGCCGAGCTCACCCCCGAGCAGTACGCCGCCGAACAGGCCGCCGCCCAGGGCGAAGACCGCCCCGCTGCGGGCAAGCCGCAGGTTCAGCCCGCTCCGTCGGCCGTTCCCGCCGAGACATCGGCGCAGGGCCGAACCGAGACAGTGCCCGAAGTGGCACAGACTTCCGCCCAGCCGACCCTTGGGGTCGCGCCGAGCGGTCCGGTGCAGGAGTCGGTCGCCAGTCAGCCGGCTCGCGCGGCCGTCGTCGCCCCCAAGGCGGAGACGGGGGCCGCTGAGGAGCCGGTGGAGCGGCAGCTGCAGCCGGTGGTCCCGGCTGCTGAGCCTGCAGATCCGGCGGTCCAGTCCACGCAGCCGGCCGAATCTGTTTCGCAGCATGGGCCGTCCCAGGTCCCGTCCGCGGTTTCTGATGTACCCCCGGCCGCCGAGGTGGCAATTCGCCCGGCAGCTCCGCCAGCCGCAGGCGGTACAGCGTTCCCGGTCAGGACCGATGTTCCAGGGGCTCACCACGAACAGGACGCGCGATCGCAGGCAGCGCCCAGCGAGGGGACACCGTGGGCTCACGGTCCCGGCCGTCCCAAGGACATTCCCGAGACGGCCGTCGTTCTCAACCAGCGGATCATCGCGCGCGAGAGTCTCGACTCGTCGGTTCCCGCCGCGCTGAAGCTGAAGAAGCGGATCAAGCGCTTCGCACTGGACAACGAGCTCGACCACCTGCCCATCGGCGACATCGTCTCGGTCGCGCTAGACGAGTGGCTCACCGCCCGCCGCTTCTGAACCCGGCCGAAACGCTCGGGGCGGCTGCCCCCACATCGGGGTCCGACCGCCCCTTCCCACCGACTATTCCAATAGCCCGTCAGGCGGCTAGCTATCCGCCTAGCCGACCAACCGGAGCAGCTCGCGTGCCTGATCACTCCCTCTACGCCCACCGGCTGCGGGAAATCGCCGACACGCTCGACGCTGAGCCCCAGCGAACCGACGACGCTCTTACGCCACACCTGGACACTCTGGAGGTCATCAGCAACCGGCACACCAAACGCGGACAACTCAACTACGCCGTTCCCGAGGCCCTGGAGCTCCAGCGCCGGATCCGCCGTTTTCACGCCGACACCTCCCTACCGCACGGGGACATCGTGGCTATGGCTCTGGACACCTGGCTCCGCGCCAAGGGCTACCCGCCCAACTTCACCCAGTCCCGAGCGGAAGCACCATGACCGAGCAGCCGGACCAACTGCCCGCTCAAGAACCTCACTTCGGAGTTCCAGCGACAGCCCGGTTATAGAAACAGCTGCTCCTCCGGAGGCCCCAGGCTCGTCGAGAAACCTCGCATCGTGTCTCTCATGGAGGTCAGTTTTCACCAGGCGTACGAGCGTGCTGCTCAGAAGCCGGCACTCCAGGTGTTGTTCATCGAAGAGCCGGAGGCCCACCTGCATCCCCAGATACAGGAGGTCTTAATCAAGAACATTCAGGACTTCATCAAGCGCAGGGCCCCGTGGAAGGTGCAGGTGGTCATCATCACGCACTCTTCGCACATCGTCGCGAGCGGCGGGTTTCACACGGTGCGGTACTTCGACCGCTCCGAGCCGGACGGCAAGGTCAAGGACCTCTCCACCTTCCAGGCGAAGGTCAAGGCCACTCCTCAAGGTGACGAGACGCTGCGGTTCCTACGCCAGTACATGGTCCTGCACCGTTGCGACATGTTCTTCGCCGACAAGGTGATCCTTATCGAGGGCACGGCTGAACGACTGCTGCTGCCGGAGATGGTCCGTCGGTGCGCCGAAGGTCTCCTTCTCCAGTACGTATCGGTCATCGAGGTCGGTGACGCCTACGCGGTCCGGTTCCGTGAACTGCTCGATTTCCTCAACGTGAAGACCTTGGTCGTCACCGACATCGACTCCATCAGCCCCACAGATCAGAAGGCCTGCCCGCCGAGCACCGCGCAGGCGGTCACCTCGAACTTCACACTGAAGAACTGACTTCCGGGTCAATCCAGCACCGTGAAGCTTCTCGACGTCGGCACGGACGAGAAGGAGTACGGTCACGTGCCGGTGGCCTACCAGGTCCCGGAAAAGCAGGCAGGCGTCTGTGCACGCAGCTTCGAGGACGCCTTCATCATCGCCAACGCAGCAGTCCTCGCCCGAGACCTCAGGCGTCTGGAGATGAACAGGTCAGGGTCAGGCCCCGGCGCGCTGCCAAGACGCTCGTCGAGGGGCGGTCCGCTGATCAGTTGTCCGCACCATCGGCGAACTCGCCTACGACCGGGGCCATTCCACCACGGCAGTCCCGTTGCATACCCTTTTCAGGACGGTCGGCTTCAGGTGGCGGGTAGAGGAGGCCTTCCAGGCCACGAAAGGCCTGGCCGGACTCGATGAACACCAGGTCCGCCGCTACCCATCCTGGAGCCGCTGGGTCACCCTCGCCATGTTCGCCCACGCCTTCCTTGCCGCAGTGCCCGCAGACGAGCACACACGTCGCGCTGAGCCGGACGACCTGGCCCCGCTGAGCTGCAACGAGAGCCAGCAACTGTTCCTCGCCATCACCGTCCGGCCACGGAACGACCTCGCCCACCGGCTCGGCTGCACCGACCGGCGACGCCGCCACCAAGCACGATCAGAGACCAGCCATCACCGCCGACAGCCACAGCTCAAACATGAAGATCACGATCTGCTGCTCGAGTACTGAATGCGGCGTGAAGCAGGCGATTGAGCTTTTGATCGAGACTGCGCGTGAGGGAAGGGTAGGCGTGCTTTCCCAGGTGCCTGTGTTCGAATACCCTGCGGAAGTCCCGGCCGAAGACCGGAGCAGCAGCCTGGAACACGTCCATCTCTCTCTCACCCAGAGTCTGCAGGACGGGAACATCGATCGGCCGGGTCTTCTCGAAAACCCCGGCCCGCTCGTGGGCGGGTGACCGCCACGCGGACATCGCGATGAAGAACCGTACGTCGCCCAGCCCCACATCGATCCCCAGAGCCTGACGGTGGAGGGCCGCAGAGACTGTCGCAGCGCCTTCACCGAATCCGGCGACACCGGTGAACGGTCCATGCGCCTCCGCGACCGATCGGAGGTACCGGAGGACCGAGTCCAAAGCCGTCCCGGGATCAGCGTCATCCATGTCGGCAGGAGTTCCGTGGTAGCGGTTCCACAACTCCGGAAAACCCGCCTTCCACTCCCGGTAGGTTCCCGTGACGTCGTAGAGCCCCTCCTCGGCCAGGGAGTCCAGGCCCCGGATCTCGAGTTGCTCCGCACTGGCGAACGCCGGCATCGTGTAAGGCGCGTCGGGAATGACGTACTCGAGGTCTTCGCGCCTGGTCCAACCGGCCTTCTTCAGCATGGCTCGGGCGAGGCGCCCGTCGGTTCCCCGGCCCGGCAGGAACAGCACCCTGTGGCGACGCGGCGCATAGATGCTCACCGAGCCGAAGTCGTCGTGCCTGACACGTCGCTCCACGGGAGACGTGGGATCCCGCCGGTGCAGCAGCGACATGGTGGGGAGCATCATGCTCCAAAGCCCCTCCCCCTCGGTCGCCGTCTCGCCCATCAGCGCGGAGTACGCCTGCCACTCGGCTTCCCGCTCCCTCTGAAAGCCGTCGAACGGGCAGAGCTCCGCGGTGCGCGAGGCGACGTTCCTCTTCGCGCGCTCGATGAAATCCCACAATTCGACGAGCAGCCGCTCGGAGGACGACCTGCTCGAATCCTCGACAGCGATTCTGGCGAACAGCGTTTGCAGTTCCGCGGGGTTGTCACGGAAGTGCACATACACTTCGGCGAATGCCTGCAGGAAGAACACGTAGCTGGAGCAGAGCAGGGATTTCGCTTTGCGGGGGATCTGTGCACCGTCGTTGTAGGCGAACAGGTTGGGGTCCCCGTCGATCCAGAGCCCTTCCACCTCGCGGTCCTCACCGAAGATCCTCGACAGGATGGTCCGGTCCGTGGTCGATCCCAGGCATTTGACCAGCACATCGGCCTTCACCTCCTGCCCGCTCTCGGTGACGACCGAGCGGGCCGACAGATGATCGATCTCGCTCTCCACGACGGTCACCTTGCCGAGCGCCTGTGCCAGGAAATAGACGTCCGAGGCAGCCGGGACCGTCGACTGGTCCAGGACGAAACTTCCGTCCGCGTCCCGGGAGAGCGAAGGAAGGGACTCCATGTCCACGCCGCAGAGCTCGTAGAACGGCCGCATGATGTCGACGACGTCGTTGAGCGGTGTCGCTCCCTCGCTCGAATTGATCACCCAGTTGCAGAGGGTGGACACGACCAGGTTGCGTCGCCGACAGACGATCGTCACATGGCGCGCACCGTTCTCAAGGGCCGTTCGCATGTTCTCCAGGGCGAAAGCGCCGTGTCCGACGATCACGACCGACGCGCCGGTGAACTTCTCCGGCGGTGTGTCGTCGGCGACCCCCAGCCCGATATGCCCCGTGAAGACGTGCTCATCACGAAAACGCTGCCGCGCGGGCCGGTGGAGCCCGCCCGTGAGGGCCGCCACACCGGAAACGCGGACGGACTTGGTGACGCCTCCCTGCAGGTACACGGCCTCGTATTCCTGCTCCCGCACCTTCCTGACGGAGACCACTTCGCAGTTGAAGCGAATCGGCTCCTTCAGCTCGGACGACACGGCGTTCGCCTGCTGCAGGACCTCGTCCCTGTCCGGGAACACCGATCGCCATCGATGGTCGTCGGGCACCGTGGGCAACGCACTGTCGAAACTGTATGCGGGGGAATCGATCTGAACTCGGGACTCCTTGTTGGCCAATGTGCTCCACACACCGCCGGCCCGGTCCCGCTTCTCCATCACTATCGCCGCGACGCCCATTTTCTCGAGTCGTCGAGCGAAGCCGATACCGCCCAGGCCCGCCCCTATGACCAGAACCGGCAGACGCGGCGGGGCGGGCTCCCGCGTAGCGCCAGGAGTACGGTGCGCGGGCTTCTGCTGCACAGGCGTCTGCCGCACGGGTTCCCGCCGAGCCGGGACACGCTCGCTCGACCGTTTCCGCATCTGTTCGAAAACGTATCCCACCAGGGAGCGAACATCTGCCGACTCAACGGCGTATTCCGTCGGCAGCACGACTTCCAGGTCGGACGCGATCCTGTTGCGCAGCAGCACGCTGCCCAACGAGTCCAGACCGGATTCCGACAGCGTGGCGTTGTCCTCGACCTGTCGTCCCACGGCCTCCCGGGCCGCCGTGCGAACGACCTGCTCCACGCTGCCCTGCAGCGGTGGCGACACCGGCGCATCGACCGCCTGCCGGGGGGTGAAGCGTGAAACGAAACGGTTCCTCAGCGACAGCGTGCCCCAATCCACCGGGGAGACGCAGACCGCGCCCCGCTCGTTCCCGGCGAGCAGCCGGTTCAGCGCCGTCACCCCGAGATCGTTGCCGATCGCTCCGAACCCCGCGCTCCTCGCACGTTCGACCGCTCCATGACGCACCGCGATGCCGGCATCGGACCACGCGCCCCACTGGATCGAGAGAACGGACTCACCCGACAGCGACCACGACTCGGCCAACGCGTCCAGCGTGGCGTTCGCCGCGGCATAGCTCGCCTGACCGACGGCCCCGAAGATCGAGGCGGCCGAGGAGAACAACACCAGGAAGTCCGGTGGAGCGAACACGCTCCGAAGATTCTTCGCGCCCTCGACCTTGGCCCCGTAGGCCTGCCTCAGCTTCTGCTCCGACTGGTTCGCCAGCACCCCGTCGGCCAGGACACCTGCGGCGTGGATCACTCCCGCCACCGCCGGCATACCGGCCGTCGTCATGGCGTCCCGCGCCTGGCGAACACTCCGCGGGTCGCTCACATCACACGTCACAGACTCGACCCGCGCCGATCGACGCAGCTCCGCGACCTCGGGCGGCACAGGAGATCCCACGCGCGCCGACCGGGACAGCAGCACCACATGCCGCGCCCCCCGGTCCACCAGGAACTCGGCCGCCACCAGACCCAGAGCACCCGAACCCCCGCTCACCACATACGTCGCATCCGGACGGGCGGTGAAGCCATCGTCGCCGACGGTGTGCCGCCGCAGGCGCGGCACCTGGAGAACGCCGGACCCGGTGAACCGGTAGTCCTCCTCCAGACGGTCGCTCCGACTCAGGGTCAACGCTCGTGAAAGCTGCTCCCTCGATGCCTCGATGCAGTGAACCGACAGGTCGGACCGCTCCCACCGGGCGGTCCGGCCGAGCCCCCATAACCCGGCGTCGTCGACCGCACCCGGCGCCGGCAGGAACACGACCCTGCGCGGCGGCGACAGCACGCCCTCCGAACAGGCCTGCAGAACGCGCAGCCCCGCTGCCACATCAGCCTCTCGTCCGTCGCTCAGAACCACGACGCAGCCCCAGGCCCGCTCGAGGAGCACATCGCCGAGCGAATCCGAGGCGCGGACCACGCGGTTGACCCACCCGCCCGGCAGATCGACGTCGACGTCCGAAGCGGACAGCAGCAGATGGGGACCCGGCAGCGAAACCCCTGAGGCCCCCTCGGCCTCGACCCATGCCGTCGAGTAGAAACAGCCCATGATCCCGGACGGGGGCACGGCTGCCGTGGAAACACTCGTGGACACACTGATCATATCGGCACTCCCTGTTCGTACGGTTGGCAGAGGTCTTTGGATCCGGTGTACGGCAGGCTCCGATGTCAGCGGCCGGAAGTCTCACTCCTCCCGAGGTCCCGGAATTTCTTCGTCGCAATATTCAGGCAGAGCGACGGCGACAGTCTGAAGAGCCACCAGAACAGCTTCCAGACCGCGGGAACCACGATGATTCCCTTGTTCCGGGCGACCGCGTCGAGCGACTTCTTGACGAATTCCTCCGGTGAGATCGGCTTCTGCTCCTCCCACATGTCCCGTGTCATCTCACGGGTCACTCCCGCGACGCTGCGGCCGTACACGCCGCCCTCGATGAGGGGGGTCCGGATGACGCCCGGGCACAGCACGCTCACACGCACTCCGAGCTGGGCCGCCTCGATACGCAGATTGTGCGAGAGGCCGACCACGGCGTGCTTGGTGGTGACGTACGAGGTCGTCCCCGCACTCGGGACCAGACCCGCCAGGGAGGCGGTGTTCACGATGTGGCCGAAGCCCTGGTCGATCATGAGGTTGTACGCGGCCTGAACGCCGTTGACGACACCGACGACGTTGACGTCGATCATGCGGCGCCAGTCCTCGATGCGATAGTGCCGGGCGCCCGCACCCATGCCGTGGGTGATGCCGGCGTTGTTGAACAGGTAGTCCAGACGTCCGGTCCGCGCGGCGGTGTCCTTGACGAGCTGTTCGAACTTCGCATGGTCGGTGACGTCGAGCCAGGCGGCGGTCGCCTTCCCGCCGGCCTCCCGAAGAGCGGCGGCCACCTCCTCGGCCTGCTCGATCTGGAGGTCGGCCAGCACGACCTCACAGCCTCGGGCCACAAGCTCCTCGGCCAGCGCACGGCCGATTCCCGACGCGGCGCCCGTGATGATCGCCGTGGCGTCCCGATAGATTCTGATCTCGCTCGATGTCGACATGACCGGATGTCCTTCCTGGATCCCGTACTCGTCCTCAGCCACGTATGGAAGCTGTTTGCTCCTGAAACTCGCGGAGCGATTTCAGGTCCTGTCCGAAACGATTGATGGTGTGCGCCTGCACAGAGCCGCTGCCCGGCGGCAGGATGTATTTCACGAACGTTGCGAGTGTCGCGCTGGGCCCGAGGTCGATGAAGGTCGCGTCGCCGGCGGCGGACAGCTTCTCGATGGTCTGCGCGAAATCCACCGGACTTCTCATGGCGGCCCAGATGCCGTCGGCCGTCACGTCGGCGACCCGGTCCGTCGAGGCGGACGAGACGATCGGGATCTTCGGCGGAGCGAAGGTCACGGTGCCGAGGATGCCGCGCACCTGTTCCTCGACCGGGTCGATGAGTTCGGTGTGCACGCCGTGGTTGACCGGGAGCCGCTGGCAGACGATTCCCTCCTGCCCCAGGGAGCGTTCGAGCCGATCCACCGCCTCGACCCGACCGCTGACCACGAAGTTGCCGTCGAAGTTGCGTCCGGTGACCCAGCAGTCGGCGAACAACCCGACATGGCTGCGCAGGAGTTCTTCCGTACCGAGGACCGCTAGCATCCCGGACAGCGGTGTCCGGTCCGCCAGCGCCCGGGCGAATTCCACGGCGAAGGAGATCCCGAGCTCCAGCGAAAGCACCTCCGCGACCACGGCCGCGGTGATCTCGCCCAGGCTGTAGCCCACCAGGACGTCAGGCCGGTATCCCATCTCCTGCACGACCCGCGTGAGGCTGTACTCCACGCACAGCAGCGCCGCGTTGGAGTCCGCCAGCGAGTCGAACGGATCGCTCTTCGTGCGGTCCTGGTCGAATATCGTGTCCACCACCGACCTGCCGAGAACGGGGAAGGCGATGTCGTCGCAGTGCTCCAGCCAGAGCCGGTAGCGCGGGTGCTGTTCGTAGAGTTCGCGG
The DNA here is from genome assembly GCF_011045015.1 of Streptomyces scabichelini. GTDB lineage: Bacteria > Actinomycetota > Actinomycetes > Streptomycetales > Streptomycetaceae > Streptomyces > Streptomyces scabichelini. Next base: position 8,448 of record NZ_JAAKZY010000103.1, read on the forward strand.
GTCATGTGGAAGTACTGGGAGCCCTGCCCCGAGTACATGAACACGGTCGGTCTCGTCATCGCCGCTCCTTTCGCGAGGCCTCGGTCGTGGGACAGGGGTGCCGTCGCCATCAGCACTTCTCAAGGCAGATCGCCGCGCTGACTCCGCCGAAGCCCATGCTGAGACTCACAGCCGTCCGGACTGCGCAGTCCTCCGCCTTCTCGCGCACCCATGGGAACGCCTCGTCCAGCGGATCGACCAGGTTGCGGGTGGGATGCAGCTTCCGCTCCCTCATCTGCAGGAGCGTGGCCACGATCTCCACCGCCCCCGCAGCGGTGAGCCCGTGCCCGGTGATCGACTTGGTCGCGTTGATACGGGCGTGGTTGAGCCCGCAGCGCGCGAGCGCCTGCAGTTCGACCGCGTCCCCGGTGGGCGATCCGGTGCCGTGCGGGTTGACGTAGTCGATGGCTGACGGGGACAGGCCGGCTTCCCGTAGCGCCGCCTGGATGACGGCCACCTCTCCCTCCACCGAGGGGTGGGGATTGCGGGTGCCGTCCAGCGCCCTGCCGCCGCCGCGGAAGCGCGCGTACGGCGCCGGATGCGGGCGCCCGTCCGCCCGCTCGACGACCACCGCGGCGCAGGCCTCGCCGAAGATGAAGCCGTCATGGTTCCGGTCGAAGGGGCGGCAGGCCGCGGCGGGGGCGTCGGCCCAGCGGGCGGAGCCCATGGCACCCATGGCCTGGAACGCGAGGCATTCCCAGTACGACAGGTCCATGAGCGCGCCCAGGGCGATGCAGACGTCGACCTCGCCGGACTGCACCGCCCGCACGGCCTGGAGCACCGCGAGCAGACCGCTGGCCGAAGCGCCGCCGAGCGTATGGGCGAACCCCCGGATCGGGAACTGCTCGGTGCAGAACCCGCACAGGTCCGAGTCCATGAAGCCCATGCCGTACGTCGGGCGCAGGAACTCGGGGCGGTCCGCGTAGCGGGCGTGCAGCAGGGTCAACTCGCGCTGCTGCACGTTGGATCCGCCGACCACAAGCCCGATGCGGGAAGGATCGGCCTCGTCGAGCCCGGCCTCGTGCCATGCCTCGTGCAGCGTGGTCAGGGCCGCCTTGGCCGAGAGCGACGCCGTGCGCACGGTGCGCGCGGCGATGCTCCCGGGCAAGCTCAGCTCCCCCATCTCAGCGCCCAGGAAGGGTGCCGTTCCGTCGGCCGAGGAGCCCGGAGGCCGTCGGCCCGGACGCTCCAGGTACCCAAAGGCATGGCGGCCGTCGAGAAGCGCTGCGACGAAGTCGTCCTTGCCCTGGCCCACCGCGGTGGTGACGCCCAGGCCCGTGACGACGACGTCGCGGCCGTCAGAGTGCGGACTTGCCATGGATGAGACCCGCCAGCTCGCCTATGTTCTTCGCATCCGCCAGTTCGACCAAGGGAATGCTCGCCGACAGTGACTCCAGGGTCATGACGATGATCTCTGCCCGGTCGATGGAGTTGGCTCCCAGGTCGCGCAGCGAGTTGGAGGGTTCGAAACGGTGGTCTTCCAGTTCGGGGATCACTTCGCGGGTGTGCTCCACGATCAGATCGAGTACGTGGCGGTCGGACATGTGGTCAGCCTCCTGTGTAGTGGGACGTGATGAGGGCCCGGACCTCGGGCTGGTGGAAGGTCTTCTCGTGCATGGCCACCTCGCGCTCGATGTAGCGCGGGAGTTCGGCGCGGAGTTCGGACACGAGATGACTCTTGAGCGTGACCAGGGAGATCCTGGGTTTCTCGGCAAGGCTCTCGGCCAGTTCGATAGCGTGCTGCAGAACTTCGGCGCGTGGCAGGACCGGGAAGGGGACTCCCCGGTCCTTCAGCTCGTGGCCGTAATAGGTGTTCGCCGAGAGCAGCATCTCCCCGCCCAGGCTGAAGCCGAGCTTCTTGGGCAGGACCAGGGTCGCGCCCATGCCGGGAGTGAACCCGTACTTCATGAAGTTCGTGGTGTAGATGCTCTCCTGACTGAGAATCACGAAGTCGGCGAACATCCCCATGGCGAAGCCGCCGCCGATGCCGTGGCCCTGCATCGCGGCGATGACGGGTACGGGGCAGTTCAGCGCCAGACCGTAGATGTCGGCGTCGGTGAAGCTGATGCGCCGCTCCTGGATCAGCAGCAGGCTCTCCTTGGTACCGCCGCTGGCGAAGTAGTTGCCGTAGCCGGTGAGCACGACCGCCTTGCACCGGTCGTTCTCCCCGACCCTCGCGAAGGCATCCTGCAGGCCGGTGATGAGCTGATCGGAGAAGGTGTTCTTGTGCACCTGGTCCTGCATCGTGATCTGGACGATGGAGGGGGTGATCTCCCGATATTCCACGGGCGGGCTCTGCATTCCTACTCTCCTTCCCAGGGGAACTGCCCTGTTTTCACGTAGCGTTCGATCTTGAGCAGGTTCTCCTTGTCGGAGAACACCTCCTGGTTGGCCGCGACGGCCTTGTCCCGGGAGGGGAGCAGAATGTCATCGAGATTGCGCAGGTATTTCTTGTAGCGGGTCACTCCCGTCTTGGGCAGATAGCGCAGCCGCAGGAGGTGCCGGCGCAGCAGGTTTTCGCTGTTGTCCGCGCTGGCGTCGACGAGTTGCCAGTTCACGGCCTGTTCGGCGGTGAACGGCTGGGTCGTCAGCGTGATGAAGTTGGACTTGGCCAGGCCGACCTTCCTGGACAGGAAGGGCAGGACACAGGCCGGCATCAGTCCGAAGAGCAACTCGGACAGGCTGAACGTCACGGTGTCCGCGCACAGCACGATGTCGCATGCGGCCACGAACCCCACTCCCCCGGCGTTGACCTTGCCGCGCACATGCGCCACGGAGACGAACGACCCGAAAGCCAGCGAGAGCCACAGGTCGTACAGGTCGGTCGCGGGCGATCCCTCAGGCGGGCCGTCCCCGTCCCCCGCCGCGATCTCCCCGAAGTCGGCGCCCCAGCAGAACACGTCGGGCAGGCCCTCAAGGACGAGGATCTTGGCATGCTCCTCGGCGAAGCGCACCACGTCGGCGCACTCCTCGACCAGGCGGGAGTTGATGGTGTTGCCCGCCTCCGGCCGGTGCAGCTGCAGGAAGCAGATCTCCTTCTCGAAGCGGACCTTGACGGTCTCGTATCCCGACGGGCTCAGGACACCCACTGGTACTCCCGGTGGAACTCGTCGATCTGCTTCAGGAACAGGAGTTCCTGGCCGAGCCCGGTCCGGGCCTGCGGGACGATATCGGTGTTCAGCAGGGCGTTACGGGTACCGAACTTCACCGCGTGATTGGCCTGCAGCAGCGAGTCGTACTCCGGCATCGTCAGCTCGTACCGGCTGCTGAGGTGCTTCTCCATGCCGAGATCGCGTGTGCGGTCCTGGCTCTCCTGGCGGGACACGCCGCTGAAGAACTCGGAGCAACAGCCGGAGCCGTACGAGAAGACGCCTATGCGCTGGGGGCTGGAGAGGTCCGCGTTGTCGATGGTGCTGGCCAGCGACAGCATCGTGGTCGCCCCCATGACGTTGCCGACGCGCTGGCAGTACGTCAGGCCGGGGTGCATGCGCCGCTGGAAGTCCTCCTCGATGGCCGCCGGGCGCGCCTTGGCGACCTTGCGCATCAGATTGCGGTGCGCGCCCTTGATCATTCCGCCGAAGGGCGTGTGGAAGGCGAGGTAGCCGAAGGTCGAGACGAAGTCCACGTCGCCGACCCGCCGTTGGTACTCGCGGAAGGAGTTCTCGCAGCAGTCCAGGTAGGACAGCAGGGACAGGTCCGCGTTGCCCGCTTCGCTGTCGGGCAGGGGACGGCAGGTGTCCATCACCTCGTAGCCGTAGTAGCCGCTCGCGCCGACATCGATCTGAAAGACGTGCGGGGTGTCGCTGACGATCATCGCCACGGCGCCGGCGCCGCCACTCGGCTCGGCGAAGGACCAGTCCTCGGAGAGCGCGTCGCCGCTCTCCGCGACCATGAAGCGCGTGATGTCGGTGGCGATGACCAGCGCCTTCGCGCCCGGTGAGGTGCCCGCCAGGATGAAGTTCGCCGCTGTCTGCAGCGCCGCGACACCCGAGTAGCACGCGTTCTTGATCTCGAAGAGGCGGCAGTTCCGGTTCAACCCGAGCAGGTCGTGGAAGTACGTGCTCATGGACTTGCCGAAGTCGAAGGCCGACTCGGTCGCGGTGATGACCAGCTCGATGGAATCCCGCTCCTCGGGCGACATGGCGTCGATGAGGGGTTTGGCAGCGTTGACACCGAACGTCACCGGATCCTCATAGGGCAGCGCGACGGACTTTTCCTTCATGAGGAGGTTGTCGAACCTCGCGGTGTCGAGCCCTCGATGGATCGCCAGCTTCTCCACGTCGAGGTAGCAGGTACCGGCGAAGATGTTCATCGCTTCGATTCCAACAGTCGTCATCAGTTCTCCCACTGGGGCTTGCTGGTCGGTTCGGTCCGGTTCACGCTGCGACCGGCTCCAGTTCCTGGAGGTCGAAATATCCTCGGTAACCGTGCATGTAGACGGCGGCTCGGTGACCGAAGAGAACAGTTGCCGCCGTGGCGGTCTCAAGGTCCCCGTAATTGCCGGAGGTGGACCGGAAACAAGCGCCGATCGCATACCGCTCATTCCACTTCCGGACCATTTCCACGGCGCTCTCGGTCGATTTGTGCGCGGTGCGCAGCGGCGCCTTCTTCTCACTCACGAGTTCTCGGCGAATCTTTTTCTCAATTTTAGTCAGAACAGTGCCGTGGCCGATCTCATCGAATTCCATTCCGGGCTGTTCGAGGAGGTGCTCCACCGTGTCGGACCATCGCACGGCATTGACCATCTGTTTCGTCAGGGCCTCCCTGACGAGGTGGTCCTCGTAAGCCCTCCCGGTCACATTGGAAATCACGGGTATGCGCGGCTTCGAGAAGGATATTCCTGCCAGGAATGCGTCGAACTCCTCTCGGGCCGACTCCATGTACCGGGAGTGGAAGGCCCCGCTCGTCTTCAGCGGTACGAAGAGGTGGTTTCCGGTCTGGAAAAGGGGCTTCGCCGTCTCGATGTCCTCGGCACGTCCTGAAATCACGATCTGTGACGGAGTGTTGAAATTCGCCAGATCGACGGAGTCGAGCCCGTTCTCCGTGAGGATGGTCCGGATCTCCGCCTCCGAGGCGTTCAGTACGGCTGCCATTCCACCGCCCGAAGCCCGGCCCATCAGCTCTCCGCGCTTCTGCACGAGGCGCAGGCCGGTCTCGAAGTCGAAGACCTCGGCCGCCAGCAGCGCGTTGTACTCGCCAAGACTGTGACCTGCGACGAAGTCCGGGACCACGCCGGTCTCGCGAAGCTTTTGGTAGTAGGACAAGGCGTTGACGACATACATCGCGGGCTGGGTGTACTGCGTCTGGTCGAGCAGTCCGTCCGGATCCTCCAGGCAGAGGTTCTTGATGGAGTAGCCCAGGATCGAGTCGGCCGTGCGAGTGAGATCCTTGAATTCGTCAAAAAGGGAAGAACCCATTCCCTTCTGCTGCGCCCCCTGCCCGGGGAATACGTAGGTCCGCATGGGAAATCCTTTCTCGTCATCTTCCACATCTGGTGTTGCGACGCCCGCGATCAGATGCCGCCTTTACCCTGCCAGAAAATCTGTTCCGATGCCTACCTGTACTGCGAAAGCATCGAGGATGCCTCGCGCATCAGCTCCCGCGCTATCCGGTCCGGATGCCGATTTCTCCAGCTTTCCCACGGACCGCCTCGCGCCCATTGGTTGAAAGCCCCAAGGGCAGGACCGGTGTGGATCTGAACATTCGCCCGGTCGGAATCGGTGTCCGAGAACGAGAGTCGGCTGCTGTAGCCGTAGTACCAGCGGAAGATGAGGGCCATGCGCCGCTTCGGACTGCGCTCGGCACGCTCGATCTCCGATTCACGGCCCGTCTTCAGGAGGCGCTCGCAGGTTTCCCGCCAGACCTCGTCGACGCTCTTCTTGAAGTAGGCATCCTGGATCTGCCGGCGAACCTCCTGCGGGATCTCCTCCCAGGAGTCGTAGCTCTTGTACAGCGCGTACAACCGGTTCGCTCGGGCGGGAAACAGCCCGCCCTTCTTCAGGACTTGGACCTGAGCGCCGATCTCGAACATGTCGCCCGCCGGACAGTAATCGGTGTCCTGGACGTCGATGGTCTGCAACCGGTCCTTCACCGCGTCGCTGATGCGGGCCTCGACCGTGCACTGGTTGATGGAACCGGTCATGACGAAGTCGGCGCCCATGGCGAAGGCGGCGGCCACCGCGTGCGGCGTCCCGATCCCCCCGGCGAGCCCGAGGCGGATCTCCTCGCCGTAGCCGAACTCCCGCGTCATACGCTGCCGCAGGCTCTGCATCGACGGCAGCAGCACGGTGGACACCCCGCGGTCGGTGTGGCCCCCTGAATCCGATTCGACGGTGAGGTCCTGCGCCACCGGAATCCCCCGGGCCAGCTCGGCCTGCTCGTGAGTGACCCGGCCCTCGGCCACCAGCTGCGCGACGAGTTCCTGCGGCGCGGGCCGCAGGAACTCGCCGGCCACCTCGGGCCGCGAGACCTTGGCGACGATCCGCGTGTCACGGTCGACCCCGCCGCCCCGCCGAGCCCGCAGTCCCGACAGGTGGAACAGGACCAGGGCCGGGGTGACCTTGATGAAGGCCGACGCCTCGATGACGCGCACACCGTGGGCGAGCAGCATCTCGACGTTGGCCGTCTCCCGTTCCGGGTGCTGGAGGTCGCACAGCAGGTTGACGCCGAAGGGCTGATGGGGCGCCAGGTGCCGCCGCATGTGGGCGATGTCGTCCGTCACCCGCTCCGGGCTCAGGCCGGCGGCGCCCAGGAATCCCATGAAGCCCGCCCGCCCCATGGCGACCACCAGCTCCTTCGAGGCGATACCTCGGTACATCGACCCCGACAGATAGGCGTAGTCGACGCCGAAGTCCCGGCGGAACGAGGCGCAGCCGAGCCGCCCTGCCGTGTCCTGCGCACGTTCTCCTGTCGCGTTCACTTCGTGTCCCGCGCCTTCTGGTGGCGGGTGACCCAGGCTTTCGCCACCGGGAGCCGCTTGTCCCGCTTGCCGGAGTAGAACAGCTTGCAGAAGGACCGCACGGTGCTGAGCGCCGCCGGGTCGCCGAGCATCACGAAGTGGTTCGCCGAGTCCACGTCGACCTGGTGGAAGTTCGGCAACTGCCGCTGCCACTCTGCCCAGTAGACGCCGTGGTCCAGGACCGCGCCGTCCTCCTGCGTCGAGAACAGCGGCTCCATCTCCCCGTAGAACAGGCCGCTCCGGTTGCGGAAGTAGAAGCAGGTGACCGACTCCGGCCGCGGAAGCGGCGCGATGTCGTAATCCAGCAGTCCGTACGCCTCCTGGACGCGCAGGTTGCGCAGCACCCGGTCGCGCAGCAGCTCCGCGTCCCCCTTCAGGCCGCGCCCGCGCGCCAGCGTGAGCATCTGGTCGAGCAGGCCCTCCTCGTCCTGGTCCCAGACGACCTCGCGGACGGGCACCAACGTGGTGGCGAAGTCCTCCGGAGCCGGCTTGGACGCGGCGAACAGCAGGGCGTTGACCTGTTGCAACAGCATGTCGGTACGCGACATGGTCACGTCTCCCACGCTGTCGTCGTACGTGTCCACCATGACGATGCTCTCGACCGTCGCGCCCTGCTCCTGGAGCCGCCGCGTCACCTCGTAGGCGATCAGGCCGCCGAACGAATAGCCGCCGAGGTCGTAGGGCCCCTCGGGCTGGACCGTGCGAATGATCTCCGCATAGTGCTCCGCCAGCGCCGAAATCCCGTGCAGCGGTTCGCTGTTCGTCATCCAGCCACGTGCCTGGATCCCGTAGAAGGGCCGCTCGATGCTGTCGGTGATCGACGCGTAGACCTCCACCCCGCCGAGCCCGCCGTGGAACCAGAAGACCGGCCGGCCCTCGCCTCCGGCGTTGAGGTGAACGACCTCCGGGATGCGCACCGTAGCGGCATCCGCCGACCCCGCCCCGGCGGATGCGCCGGCTCCGGACCCGAAGCGCCGCAGCAGGTCCCGGGTCGACCGGCACTCGCTCAGCGCGCCGAGATCGGCCATGGGGTCGAACTCCGCCCGCAGTGCCTGGAGCAGCTGCGTGGCGTGGATCGAGCTGAAGCCGAGGTCCGCCAACGGCGTCGCGGGGTCGAGTTCGTCCGTCCGCATCCCCAGCAACTCGGCGACGACGGCCGTGATCCGGTCCGCGGCTCCGTCCGCCGGAGCAGCGGCCGGTGGAGCGGTGACCGCCGTCGGAGCCGCGTCCTCGATCGCGGTCTCGGGCGCGGGAGCGGTCACGGCATCCCGTCCCGGGGCCGAGGGCACCCAATACCGCTTCCGGTCGAAGGGATACGTCGGCAGCGACCGCAGCATCCGCGGGGTTCGGTCGCCGCGCGGCACCGACCCCCAGGGCACCGTCCCGCCCCGCGCCCACAACAGAGCCAGCTTCTCGATATGGTTCTCGGCCAGCAGTTCACGTACCAGCGCGTCCCCGGCCCGTCCGCTGAGCAGCAGGTCGAGGTCCGAGTCGGCCCGCCCGGCGTTACCGGTGAACAGCGGTACGGGGGCGGTCTCTTCGGAACCGTCGAGGTAGTGGGCGAGGCCCGCGGCGAGCTCCTTGAGGTTCCCCGCCACCAGCGCCAGCCGGGAGTCCATGGCCTCGCGCCCGCACTGCAGTGTGTGGGCGAGGTCCGCGAGAAACAGGTCCTTCTGCGCGGGCAGGAACTCCAGGAGCCGGCTCGCGACAGCCCTCAGCCGGTCCTCGGTGCGGGCGGAGAGGACCACGATCTGCGGCATCAGGTCGTCGTCCCGGGATGCCGGTGCGGCGGCGTCATCGGCGGCGGGCTCCGCCACGTACTCCTCCACGACCAGGTGGGCATTGGAACCGCCCGCTCCGAAGGAGTTGATGGTCGCCCGCAGCGGGTACTCCCGCTCCTGGCCGTCGAGGTTCACGACGGGCCGGTGCCACGGCTCCGCCTCCTGCGGCAGATAGAACGCGGTGCCTTCGAGCTCCACCCCCGGATTGAGTCGACCGCCCCCGGCGAACGGGACGAGGCTGCGGTGACCGAGTTGCAGGACGACCTTGCTCAGCTGGGCTATGCCCGAGGCCGCCTCGAGGTTGCCCAGCGTGGACTTGACCGTGCCGACCGCGCAGTACCGCTCGTCCCGGGTGTGCTCGCTGAAGGCGTCCCGCAGCGCCGCGAACTCGATGGCGTCGCCCATCTGGGAACCGTTGGCCGACACCTCGGCGTAGCTGATAGTGCGCGGGTGGATGCCCGCCCGCTCCAGGTTCTCCTCGATCAGCCGCTCCTGCCGGTCAGGGCTTGGCACCATGGGGCCACTGGTGCGGCCCTTGTGGTTGGTCTCGCTCGACCGGATGACGGCGAGGATCTCGTCCCCGTCGCGGACGGCCTTGGACAGCGGCTTCAGCAGCACCGATCCGACGCCCTCCGCGGGGATGAAACCGTCCCCGTCGAGGAGGGCGCGGCTGTCGGGGTCGCTGCCCGTGAGACCGGTCAGGCTCAGCCCCAGGTACTTCTTGGGGTGCAGGGAGAGGTTGACGCCACCGGCGATCATCATGTCGCTGCCGCCCCTGCGCAGTTCCTCGCACGCCATGTGGATCGCGACGAGCGACGAGGAGCAGGTGGTGTCGATCGCGAGGCTCGGCCCCTGCAGGTCGAAGAAGTGCGAGACCCGGTTGGCGATGGCGCTGTAGCTCATCACCGACGTGATGGACTCGTGCACGATGTCGGACGCCAGCAACTGGTACTGCTGGTACATCGCGCCGACGTAGACGCCGACCCGGTTCCCATGTACGTCGCGCAGCCGGTCCCGGGTGTAGCCGGAGCTCTCCAGCAGGGTCCAGACGCACTCCAGGAACAGGCGCGTCTGCGGATCCATGATCGCGGCCTCGCGCGGTGAGACGTTGAAGAACAGCGCGTCGAAATCGGCTACGCCGTCGAGGAACCCGCCCCAGTTGGTGGGGGTCCTGCCGGGCTGGTTCCGTTCGGAGTCGTAGAAGCGGCTGTGGTCCCAGCGGTCCTTGGGCACCTCCGTCACGCAGTCCCGTCCCGCGACCAGGTTCTCCCAGAACCCGTCCAGGTCCTGCGCGCCGGGATAGCGGCCGGCGAGTCCGATCACGGCGATCGCGTCCTCGCGGGCCGCGGGCCGCACCGGCTCGGCCGGTGACGGCGCCGCGACCGGCACGGGGAGCTGTGCGACGGCCACCGGGGCCGCGGCCTCGGGTACGGGCGACGGGTCGGGCTCGCCGTGGATGCCGGTGACTGCCCGCACGGCGTCCGCGTGGGCGCGGAGGAAGTAGGCGCTCAGCTCGTGGACGTTCTCGTACTCGAAGAACAGCGTCTTCGACAGCGAGCCGAAATCGACCTCGAGGCGGTTGGTGACCGAGAGCGCAAGCACCGAGTCGATGCCGAACCGCTCGAAGGGCGCCGCCGGGTCGATCCGGTGCGCGGGCACCTGGATGACCTCGCTCAGCGTCTTCCGGAGATGGGCCACCAGGGCGGCGCGCACCGTGTCGGCCTCGGTGCCCGTCGCGGGCAGGGATCGGGTGGCAGCCGGGCCCTCCACCAGAGCGGCCGACCGCAGCGGTGCGGGCCGGGACTCCTCCGGCGCCGATGACCGGTCCAGCACGGTGCGTCGGATCCGGTCCGCGTCGCCCGCCACGACCAGAACCTGGCTGTGCGGCGCCTCCAGCGCGGCGTACAGCGCGCCCATGCCCGCGGCGGTCGGCATGGGCGTCATGCCAAGGCGCGCGTTCAACATCGCCTCGGTACCGGGATCCATCCGCATCCCGCCCTCGGCCCACAGCGGCCAGTCGACCGACACGGAGGCCCCCGAGCGCTCACCACGGTCGACCAGGTGGCGCCGGTGGTGCGTGTAGGCGTCCAGGAAGGCGTTGGCCGCCGCGTAGTCGCTCTGCCCGGCGTTGCCGAACACCCCTGCCGCGCCGGAGAAGGACACCATGAAGTCCAGCGGTACGTCCTTGCTGGCCTCGTCCAGGTTCACCAGGCCGGCGACCTTCGGCGCGAGGACCGCGCGGCACTCCTCGGCGGTCTTGCCCCGCACGAGGCCGTCGCGCAGCACCCCTGCCGCGTGGATGATGCCGTGCAGGGCGCCGTGCTCCCGCACGATGCCGTCCACCAGGGAGCGCACGGCGGCGGCTTGGGCGACGTCGACCTGCGCGTAGCGAACTTCGGCGCCCTGGCCGCGCAGCGCGTCGAGGACGGACTCCTGTTCGGGGCCGAGTGGCGAGCGGCCCACCAGGACGAGCTTGATGTCGCCCACCCCGGCGGCCATGTCCTGAGCGACGAGCGTGCCGATGCCGCCAAGGCCGCCTGTGACGAGGTAGACCCCGCCACTGCGCCAGGGCACCCGGACCTCTGCGGGCGCATCACTCTCGCGCCAGGCGAGGGCCTCGACGCGGCCGGCCCGGAAACGTACGCAGGACTCGTCGGGATGCCGACGGGCGGCGACGACCCGGGTCATCATCTGCTCGGTGGTCTCGGCCGGGTCGACGAGCACGACCTGCGGCAGCAGCCCGGGCTCCTCCGCCTGCGCCGACTTCAGCAGCCCCGACAGGCCGCGGGTGGTGGCGAGTCCGGCCTCGTCGGGGACGACGAGTTGGACGCGGGCCCCGTGCCGCACGCCCTCGGCGAGGAGGCGGCGCAGGTGGTCAAGGGCCTGGACGGTGTACTCGGTGAACCGCTCCGCGATCCCGGGGGCGGCAGAGGTCAGGTGCAGCAGCCGCGCCGCCGGATCCCGCCGGGCGAGGAGTTCGCCGAGGGCAGGCAGGTCGGGCAGCAGGACGACGGGGTCCCGCGGCTCGGCGTCCGGGTCGCCGGGGACGGCTTCCCGCCAGACCGGCAGGAAGCTGACGCGGGACACCGCGTCCGGCTCGGTCCCGTCGACCTCGCCCTCCAGGACGCGGTAGGACATACCGCGGATCCGGACGCAGACCCGTCCCTGGTCGTCGCAGAGGTCGATGTCGAGCTTGAGGACCGGGCCGTCCGTCCGGGCGACCTCGCTGGAACGGATCCAGGCCCATATCGACTCCGGGCAGTCGCCGAGCACTTCGAGCTCGTCCAGGGCGAACGGCAGGGAGGGCTTCATGCCGGTCGTGTCGAGTGTTTCGGCCGTCCCGGTCGCGAGACCGATGCCGAACGATGCCTGCAGGGTCGCGTCGAGCAGGCTCGGGTGCAGGACGAACTCGTCGCGAGCGGCGCGTACCGAGCCGGGCAGCACCAGGCGGGCCAGGATCTGGCCGCGGCCGATGTGCAACCGCTCCAGACCCCGGTGCGAGGGGCCGTAGCGGAACCCGATGGCCTCGTACGCCCGGTACAGCTGGGCCGCGGTCAGCTCCCCCTGGTCGCATGCGGCCCGCAGGGCCGACACGTCGAGCAGCGCGGGCTCCACCGCCCTCCGCACCACCTGCCCCTGGCTGTGCACCACCGGGGTGGCGCCGGGCGCCCGGTCCGGCGTACCGGTGATCTGGTAGTCGGCCTCGTCGGGGCCCCCGGGTATGAGGGACGTGACGAGGGTGACGGGCTCGGCGTCCACGGCCACGGGCCGCGCCCACACCACGTTGCGCAGGGCGATGCCGTCAGGCCCGGGCGCGCCCAGGGTCAGGGCGGCGGCGGCCCGCGCCATCTCCAGGCAGGCGACGCCCGGCAGCACCTTCCGCCCCTTGACCACGTGGTCGGTGAGGAAGTGCTCCTCGCCCGTGAACCGCGTGCGGTAGCGCCGGGCGTCGAAGTCCGAGGCGTCTTCGTGCAGCAGCGGGTGCGGCTCGGCCGTGCCGGGGCGAGCCGCAACGAGCGCCCGCTGCTCGGGCACCCAGTACCGGTCACGGGCGAAGGGGTACGTCGGCAGCGGTACGCGGTTGTGGCGGTCTTCGGCGAAGAGGCCGGCGTACTCCAAGCCGTACCCCTGGACGTAGAGGTCCGCGACGGTCGAAAGGAGCTCGGTGCGGGATGCCGGGTCGGTGGCGGCCCGCCGGACGCAGTCATTGCCGAGGTTCCGCTGTGCGGCACGCTCGTCGAGCCCCTGCGCGGGGACCTCGCCGACGCGCACGCGGGGGCTCTGCCCCCCTTGGAGCCAGGTGCGCAGGCTCTGGACCAGTTCCTCACGGTCGCGTACGACCAAGGCCAGCCGGTGCGAAAGGTGTTTGCGGCCGAGGAGCAGGGTGAAGGCGATGTCGCCCGCGTCCAGCTCGAGCCGCTGCTCGCAGTGGTCGATCAGGCGCTCGGCCTGCTCGACCAGTTGCCCGGCGGTGACCGCGGAGAGGGTGACGAGGTGTGCGGTGGACGCGGTGGCGGGGCGGACCGCGCCCGGAGCCTCCTCGAACACGATGTGGGCGTTGGTCCCGCTGACTCCGAAGGAGCTGACCGCGGCACGTCGTGTGCCGTCGTTCCCGGCAGTCCAGGGGCGGTTCGCCGTGTTCACGTAGAAGGGGCTGTCGGACGTGTCGATGTGCGCGTTCGCCTGCTCGAAGTTGATCGAAGGCGGGATGCTTTGGTGCTCGAGCGAGAGCAGGACCTTGATGGCTCCGGCGACGCCGGCCGCGGTGACGGTGTGGCCGAGGTTGGATTTGACCGAGCCCAGTGCGCAGTAGTCCCGCCGGTCCGTGTACCGACGGAAGGCCCGGTTCAACGCCCGGTACTCGATCGGGTCACCGAGCTTGGTGCCCGTGCCGTGCGCCTCCACCATCTGGATGTCGTCGGGGCTGATCCCGAAGGTGTCGTAGACCGAGGTCTCAAGACGCTCCTGGGACGCGGCGCTCGGCGCGGTGATCCCGTTCGACGCGCCGTCCTGGTTGATCCCGGAGCCGCTGATGACGCCGCGGATGTGGTCGCCGTCGGCGAGCGCGTCACTGAGCCGCTTGAGGAGGAGGACTCCGACGCCCTCGCCGGGCACGAAGCCGTCGGCCCGGTCGTCGAAAGTGTGGCAGCGGCCGCTCGGGGAGAGCATGCCGGCCCGGCCCGCCAGCATGTAGAACTGCGGCGTGCACTGCACGGAGACGCCACCCGCCAGGGCCATCTCGGTTTCGCCGCCCCACAGCCCCTGGCAGGCGAGGTGGATGGCGACGAGCGAACTGGAGCAGGCCGTGTCGACCGCGATCGCCGGGCCCTGGAGGTCGAGGTGGTACGAGATGCGCGCGGGCATCGCCGACAGCGCGTTGCCCCACATGGACTGCGGGGGCGCCTCGGCGCCGAACAGCTGCGCGTACCCGCTCTCCTGGCAGCCGACGTACACGCCGACGCGCCGCCCCTGGGTGTCGGAGCCCGCGTAGCCGGCGTCTTCCAGCGCCTTCCACGACTCTTCGAGGAAGAGCCGCTGCTGCGGGTCCATGTAGGTGGCCTCGACACCCGAGATGTTGAAGAAGGCCGGGTCGAAACGGTCGATCCCGTCGATGAAGCTGCCGCGTTCGCAGCTCCGCTCATCAGCCGAGTAGTACTGCGACAGGTCCCAGCGCGAGACGGGCCCGGTGAGGTCGTGGCCCTGTGCGAGGTGCTCCCAGAGCTGCTCGACGTCGGCCGAGCCGCCGAACCTGCCGCTCATGCCGACGACGGCGATGGGCTCTCTGGACGGGGCACCCTCGGCTGTCCGCGCCGCATCCGGCAGGGCGGCCGGACCGTTCGGATGAGCGTGGTCGACGATGTGCCGCGTCAGCCGGCTGACGGAACCGTGGTCGAAGAGGTCGGTCGTGGAGAGGTCGGTGCCGAGCGCACGGTTGATCTCCTGGATCAGCCGCACACCGATGATCGAATCAACGCCGTAGTCCATGAAGGCGTCATCCGCGGCGATCTGTGTCCGGTCGATCTTCAACGACAGTCGCAGCTGCTCGAAGATCGTGTCCCTGACGTGCTGTTCCAGCGCCTCGCCGGAGGCAACGGGCTCCTGGATCCCCTGTCGGGCGAGGCCGTCGCCGACCGTTTCCGCCGTCGGGGCTGCGGGCTCCTCCTGCGCCTCCTGCCGGACGAGGCCGTCGCTCTCTGCGGCAATCACTTGGTAGCCGAGCTCGTGCAGCCGCCGCGCCGGGAAGGACACGGAGCCGAATCCCTCGTCGTCGAGCGCCTCCTCCCAGGACTCAGGGGAGAGGCCGGGGCCGCCCGGTATGCGCAGATCGTCGTCCTCGTGGAGCCACCAGCCGTCGAGGAGGCCGAACGTGAGGTGCGTGAAGAGCGAGTGGGTGGAGAGCTCGTTGGCGAGCAGGACACCGTGCTGCTTGAGCGCGCCCTTGGCGTTGCGCAGCGTCCGGCGGATGTCCTTCGTGGCGTGCAGCACGTTGGTGGCAAGGACGAGGTCGTAGGAACCGGGTGTGATGCCCTGCGCCGCCAGCGGCTCCTCGACGTTGAACAACCGGTAGTCCAGATAGGGGTACCGCGGCCCGTACTCCTCCTCCGCGTACATCAGGAAGGACTTCGACAGATCCGTGTAGGAGTACGTCGAGACGTGCTCCGCGAAGGGCTCGAGACGCTCGAAGACGGTGACGCTCCCGCCGCCGGTGCCCGCGCCGATCTCCAGGATGCGGACGCGGGCGGCCGGGTCGGCACGCACGATCTCCCGCACCACGGCGGCCGCGGTGTCCGCCAGGATCCCGTTGAAGCAGTCGGAGACGGGGTTGTCCCGGTAGATGCCCTCGACCAGCTCCATCGACGAGTCGGGGAACATCACGTCGGTGGCGAGCACCTCGCCGCTCAGGATGCCCGGCAGCGCACGCAGTGTGGCGTCGAGCAGGGTGAACTGCGCTCGCAGGGCGGGGTCACCCTGCGAGTCGACGCCGTGGTCCGCCCAATCCGACCACGCGGCCGAGCTGTTCACCGTCGCCGCCGGGACCGGCTGCGAGGGGGAGCCGTACAGGAGCCCGCGAGCGCGCAGCCGCCGCACGGATTCGTCCAGCCAGCGCCGCAGTGCACCGTCGGGGAGCGGGGCGCAGGCCTCGCCGGACAACTGCCCCGCGCTCTCGACCTGAACGAGGAGCAGGCGGCTCAGCAGCTCCTCGTCCACGCCCGCGGTGGCACCGTCCTGCGTGCCCGCTGCCGGGCCGGCCGTACCGGCCGACTCCTGACACAGTCGGTGCAGGGGGACCCGCGTGCCTTCGGGCACCATCGTGATGGCTTCGCGCCGAATGTCGTTCAGCATGTCAGGAATTACCCCCGTGGGCCTTGATCAGCCCGAGTTGGTCGAACGTGCCCGAAAGGAGGACGTCGAGAGCCGCCATCCCGTCTGCGGGCTCGATCGAGTCGGCACCGGCCTTGTGCATGCGCTCCCGGTACTCGGGTGCGGCGACGATGCCGACGGTGCCCCAGTAGCCCCAGTTCATGGTTTTGACAGGAATGTCCAAGTCGCTCGCGAGGCGGTGGGCGTAGGCGTCCTCGAACACGGATCCCGCCACGTAGTTGCATTGCCCCGAAGCCTTCAGGAACGAGTTCATCGAGGAGAAGAAGAGGAGGAAGTCCAGCGGCTCGCGCCGGAAGACCTGGGCGAGCCGGACGCTCACGTCGACCTTGGCCGTGACCGCGGCGCGGAAGCGCTGCTCGTCCATGCGTTCAAGGCTCCGGTCGAGCAGCACGATCGCGGATTGCACCACACCGTGCACGACCGGATGGATCCTCTTGATTTCCTTGTACGCCCGTTCCAGCGCCGCCCGGTCGGTGGCATCGGCCCGCACGTAGTGCGGTCGGGGGCCGAGCTCGCCGAGCCGCCGCAGCTTCGCCCGGATCGAGTCGTCCTCCGCCCTCCGCCCGATCCACACGACGTGCGCGCCGTAGGTGCGGATCATGTGCTCGGTCCATGCCTCGCCGATGCCTCCCGCGCCGCCGATCACGACGTAGACGCCACCCTGCCGGTACACCGCCGGGCGGGTGCGCTCCGTCGCGGTGTCCTGCACGGGCACGAGGCTCTGGCGGTACCAGCGGGAACGGCGGTACGCCCACACGGTGCCGCTCTCCTCGCGGGGCAGTGCGAACAGCTGCGCCACCGGCCAGTCGCGGTCCGGGTCGAGATCGGCCAGGCGCACCGTCCAGCCCGGGTACTCCTTCGCCACCGAGCCGAGCAGTCCGTGCAGTCCGGCGTGGGTCGGCTCCACGGCGTCCGTGCGCCGGACCCGCAGGGTCCGCTCGGTCACGACCGTGACGTCGAGCGTGCGGCGGTCGTACCCCAGGCTCAGCAGCGCCTTCAGCGTGCGGAAACAGGCGTACAGACCGACCTCTTGTGCGTCCACCAGCGCGTCGTCCGCGACGTCGGCGGCCGTCTCCCGGGGAGCCAGCCAGACCAGATGCCCGAGGGGCTCGCCGATGGCGTCGATCTTCGCGGCGATGGTCTCCGTCGTGTCCGCGGGGTCCAGCGGCAGGTGTTCGGCACCTGGATGGACGTCTCGGATCCGCTCCCAGTGCTCTGCGGTGCGGCCGATCACGACGACTCGGCTGGACGGGAGGGTGACGTCCTGCGGCGCGTTCTTGGGGACCGCGTCCCAGACCGGCGCCAACAGGATGTTCGCCCCGCCCGGAACTTCGTCGTCGGGTGTGGCCGGTGCGTGCTGTTCCTCGGCGACGACGGGGCTCGGTGACGGCAGGGACACCGCGGGCTCCCGGGACGCCGGGGCGTCGTCGAACCAGTAGCGCTCACGGGCGAAGGGGTACGTGGGCAGCGGGACCCGGCGAGTCTGGTTCCCCGCGGACAGCCGCGCCCAGTCGACGGGCGTTCCGTCGGTCCAGGCCGCGGCCAGCCGCTCGGCCTCCGTCACCGAGACCGTGCCGTCCGGATCGACCCGCGGCGTCAGCTCGGTCCGGCCTGCCCGGTTCTTGCCGACCTGGCCGGTGGACATGCCGTCCGCCCTGCCGTCCTCGGCGTACCGCGTCAGCCTCTCCACCAGCTCTCCCGGCGTGGTGGCCACGACGGCCAGCCGTCGTGTCATGGCTTCCCTGCCCTGCTGCAGTGTGTGGGCGACGCCCGCCAGGGCCAGCGACGGGTGGGCGCGCAGGTGCGCCGCGAGGCGGGCGGCCGACGTTCTCAACTGCTCCTCGCTCCTGGCCGACAACACGAAGACCTGCGGGCCACCGACCGGCCGCTCCGCGGCATCCGCCGGATACTCCTCCACGACCAGGTGGGCGTTGGTACCGCTGAAGCCGAAGCCGCTGACGGCCGCGCGTCGCGGGGAGCCCGGTTCGGCCTTCCACGGCGCGAGCTCGGTGTTCACGCGGAACGGAGAGCCTTCGAAGTCGAAGTGCTGGTTGGGTCGGTCGAAGTGCAGCGTTGGCACCAGCTGCTCATTGCGCATGCACAGCAGCACCTTCTGGATCGAGGCGATGCCCGCGGCGGCCGAGGTGTGGCCGAGGTTGCTCTTCACCGAGCCGATGGCGCAGTACCCGGTCTTGTCGGTCCACTCACGGTAGACCGTCGCAAGGGCTTCCAGCTCGATCGGGTCGCCCAACTTGGTGCCCGTGCCGTGCAGTTCGGCGTAGCCGATCCCAGCCGGGTCGATGTCGTACCGCTCGTAGACGTCGCGCTCCAGCTCCATCTGGCTCACGACGCTCGGCGCGGTGATCCCGTTAGTCCTGCCGTCCTGATTGATGCCGGAGCCGACGACCACGCCGTGGATGTGGTCACCGTCGCGAACAGCGTCGTCGAGACGCTTGAGGACGAGCGCGCCCACGCCCTCGCCCGGCACGAACCCGTTCGCACTGTTGTCGAACGCCTTGCAACGGCCGTCCGGGGACAGCATGCCCGCGCTGGACATGCTGAGGTACGAATCCAGGCTCAGATAGAGGGTGACGCCACCGACGAGGGCCATGTCGATCTCACCGCTCCGCAGGGCCTGCGTCGCGAGATGAGTGGCCACCAGAGAGGACGAGCAGGCCGTGTCCAGCGCGATGGCCGGACCCTTGAGATTGAGGAAGTAGGCGATACGCGCGGCGGTGATGGCGTTGCTTCCGCTCGTGGCCGCGGCACTCGACTCATCGCCGTGCCGCTGCATGAGCATGCCGTACTCGCTGCTCATGATCCCGAGATAGACACCGCACTTGCCTCCGCTCAGCGAGCTGGGGTCGTATCCCGCGTCCTCGAACGCGTGGTACGCCTCCTCGAGGAAGAGCCGCTGCTGCGGATCCATCGACTCCGCTTCCGCAGGCGGGATGTTGAAGAACAACGGGTCGAAGATCTCGATGTCGTCGAGGTGCCCCAGCCACTTGCAGTTGACCTTGCCCTCCTGGTGAGGACGCGGGTCGTAGTGATCGGCGACGTGCCACCGGGAATCGGGGACCTCGTCCACGCAGTCGCGGCCCTGCGCCAGGTTGTCCCAGTACTCGTGCAGGGTCGGGGACTCCGGGTACCTGCCGGACATACCCACCACGGCGATCGCGTCGGCTGACTTGGCAACCTTGATCGGCTCGATCTCGGCAACCCTGACCGGCTCCGGCTCCGGCTCGGCGACAGGCTCGGTCACCTCACGAAAGGGTCGCCCTTGAGGGGCGCCTCCTTTGGCCAGTTCCCCGGCGATGTAGTCCGACAACTCCACGACGGTGGGATGGTCGTAGAGCCGGGTCACCGTCAGATCCAGTCCGAATCGCTTGTTGACCGCGTTCATCCACTCGACGCCGACGATGGAGTCCAGGCCGATGTCGGTGAACTTCGTGTCGTGATCGATCTCTTCCTCTTGCATGTACAGGGCGTCGGCGAGGCTCGCCGCCAACTCGCGGATCAGGCCCTCCTGGTCCTGAACGGCGGGCGCCGGAGGAAGGAGCGCGCCGGGCGTCGGGCCGAGCGGGTCTGCCGGGGCAGGGCGCAGGACACTTTCCGCACCGGTCACCGCGGTTGCGTCGGTCTCCTCGGCCTGCCCCTCTGGCACCAGAGCGACGGAGCCCAGGGAAGCGGGTCGCGCGGGCGCCGGCCCGCCGCTGTGCCCGAAACCGGCGTCCAGGGGCGTCAGGCCGATGCCGCGGGGCTTCGCGATGATCCGGGTGCCGGACACCGGGGCGGTGCTCGGCGCGGCCGCGGCCGACACGGCCGGGCGCACTTCGGGCTCGGCGGACTCGGCCGGCGTGACCGCGTCGCGGTCGGCGGTCCCGGTGCCGGTGCCGGTGCCGGACCGAGCACCGTCGGCTATCCAGAACCGGTTACGGGCGAACGGGTAGGTCGGCAGTGAGATCCGACGCGGCAGCGAGTCCGGGTAGTAGCTGCGCCACGGCAGGTCAAGACCGCTGGTCCACAGTTCGAGCAGCTTGGCGAACTTCCCCTTGTCCACCCAGGCCGCGATGGTGCGTTCCATGTCCTCGTCCTCGACGAGGACGGAGACGACGTCCTTGGAGCGCCTGCCGCGGCCCCGGTACAGCTCGGCGTTGTCCTTGCACTCGACGTAGTCGCCAAGACGGGCCGTCAGCTCAGCCGCCGAGCCGGCCAGGAACGCCAGCCGCTCGACCATGTGCTCGCGGGCCACCTGGAGAGTGGCCGCGACAGCGGGCACGTCGGCATCCTCGAGCTGCTCCTCGCGCGCCCAGTCCAGCAGGCGCCGGGCCTGCTCGCGCAGTTGCTCCTCGGTGCGCGCCGAGAGCACGATGACAGACTCCAAGGGCCCCAGCGCCGGATCGTCGGCCGGCGCGGGCCGGTCCGGTACGTACTCCCCCACGATGACGTGAGCGTTCGAGCCGCCGGCGCCGAACGACGAGATGCCGGCGAGACGCGGATACTCCCGAGGTCCGTCGGGTGTGTCGATCACCGGCCGCCGCCACTCCGCCGGCTCCTGCTGCACCCGGAAGGGCGTCTCGCCGAAGTCGATGTGCGGGTTCAACGTCTCCGAGTGGAGCGAGGGCACCAGGCGGCCGTG
Source organism: Streptomyces scabichelini (assembly GCF_011045015.1). Taxonomy (GTDB): domain Bacteria; phylum Actinomycetota; class Actinomycetes; order Streptomycetales; family Streptomycetaceae; genus Streptomyces; species Streptomyces scabichelini. The sequence goes on from NZ_JAAKZY010000103.1 coordinate 29,248, forward strand.
CGCGAGCTGCAGCAGCACCTTGGTGAAGGCCGAGATGCCCGCGGCGCTCTCGGCGTGCCCGATGTTGCTCTTGACCGAGCCGATCGCGCAGAACTGCCGGTCACCGGTGTGCCGTGAGTACGCCTTGGCGAGACCGGCGATCTCGATCGGGTCCCCGAGTGAGGTGCCCGTACCGTGCGCCTCGACATAACTGATGGTGCGCGCGTCGACTCCCGCCCTGTCCAGGGCGCGGGCGATCACCTCGGCCTGGGCGTTCGGGTTGGGGACGGTGTAGCCGTTCGTCCGGCCACCGTGATTCACCGCCGTCGCCTTGATGACTCCGTGGATGCGGTCGTTGTCGGCGATGGCCCGGTCAAGCCGCTTGAGCATCACAGCCCCCACGCCCTCGGCGGGCACGTAGCCGTCGCCGCCCCGGCCGAAGCTCTCGCAGCGGCCCGTGCCGGACGCGAAGCCGGCCTGTCCCAGCAGCAGGTACTTGGCGGGGTGCAGGGACAGGTTGACGCCACCGGCGACGGCGACCTCGCAGTCGCCCAACTGCAGGCTCTGGCAGGCGAGGTGGAGAGCCGTCAGGGACGAGGAGCACATCGTCTTGACGGTGAGGCTCGGTCCCTGCCAGTCGCAGAAGTAGGAGACGCGGTTGGCGATGTTCGCGGCGTTGCCCGGAACCGGCCTTCCGTCGGCCATCGCCTGCTCGGTCGCGCCGAAGAGCTGGTACTCGTCGTACATCGAACCCACGAACACTCCGACGTTGCCCCCGGCTCCGTTCGGGGAGGGCGCCGTCAGGTCCTGGCGGGTGTATCCGGCGTCCTGGAGCGTTTCGTAGACGCACTCCAGGAACAGGCGCTCCTGCGGGTCGGTGAACTCGGCCTCACGCGGCGACATGTTGAAGAACAGCGGGTCGAACCGGTCGACGTCGTCGAGGAAGCCGCCCCACTTGGCGTTCGTGGTACCCGGCTTGGAACGGTCCGCGTTGTAGTAGGCGCGGTAGTCCCAGCGGTCCTGGGGGACCTCGGTGACGCAGTCCCGGCCTTCGGCGAGGTTGCGCCAGAACGTCCGCAGGTCGGGTGCCTGCGGGTAGCGACCGCCCATGCCGATGACAGCGATCTCCGTACTGCCCGGTGCGGAGGGGGCAGACGGGACGGACGGGATGGACGGGGCAGACGAGGCCGACGGCTCCCTCGGTGCCGGAGGAGTGGGCGCCGTGGCGGCGGGTCCGGTCCCCCTCAACTCCCGCAGCCGGTCCGCGTGGGCCTCGATGAAGTACTGGCTCAGCTCCTTGATGCTCCGGTACTCGAAGAACAGCGTCTTCGGCAGGTTCCCGAAGGATTCCTCAAGCCGGGCGGTGAGGTTGATGGCCTGGATCGAGTCGATGCCGTAGCGCTCAAGCCGGCTGCCCGTCTCGATGCGCTGTGCCGGCACCTTCAGCACGTCCGAAAGCAGCGAGGTGATGTACGTGATGGTCCACTCCGCCAGGCCGTCGTCCCGGCCCGCCGCCGGACGGCCGGGAGTTCCGGTCTCCGCGGATGCCGTGTGCTCTCCGGCTTGCTGCATCGTCAGTGTCTCCCTGATCCGATCCGTGTGCCCAGCGGCGACGAGTACCTGGTGATGGTTCGTTTGGAGGCACCGGGCGAAGGCCCCGACGCCGGCGCCGCGCTCCAGCGGGGAAATCCCGAAGCGGTCGCGCAACACCGTCCTGGTGTCGGCGTCGGCACCCATGCCGCCCTCGGCCCACAGCGGCCAGTTGATCGAGAGGGTGCGGCCGGACCGGCGTCCGTCGGCCACGAGACCCTGGCGGTACTCGGCGAACTCGTCCATGAACGCGTTCGCCGCCGCGTAGTCGGCCTGACCGACGTTCCCCGTGACGGCGGCACCGGAGGAGAAGGTCACGAAGAAGTCCAGATCGAGGTCCTGGGTCGCTTCGTCGAGGCTCGCCAGGCCGGTCACCTTCGGTGCCAGAACCTCACGGAACGCCCGTTCGGACTTGCGCAGGATGAAGTCGTCCTCGACCACGCCGGCGCTGTGGATGACGCCGTGGATCGTCCCCGCGGTACGCCGGATCCCGTCGACCAGGGCCTTGACCGCGAATCGGTCGGTGACGTCGACTGGTTGGTAGGACACCTCCGCGCCCGATGCCCGAAGCCGCTCGAGGATCCGGCGCGGCTGCTCCTTCTCCGGAGAGCGGCCGACGAGGACGAGCCTGGCGTCCTTCACCTGCCCGGCGATCTCCTCCGCGAAGATGCGGCCGAGGCCGCCCATGCCGCCGGTGATGAGGTAGACGCCTCCGGCCCGCCACGGCGAGCCGGGGGCCTGGGCCGGGGACTCCTCGGCCCAGGTGAGCACCTCGCGCCCGTCTCCGCGAAGTCGCACGGTGGCGTCGACGGGGTTCCGCCGCTCCTTCGCGAGGAGATCGAGCCGTGCCTCGACCGGTGTCTCGGCGGCTACGACGACGACCTGTCCGGTGATCCGCGGGTTCTCCAGAGCCGCGGTCCTCAGCAGCGCGCCGAGACCGGTCAGCACCGCCGACTCCGGTCGATCGGTCAACAGGATCTGGAGGACGTACTTCGTCTGCGTGCCGTCCCGCAACAGCTCCTGCGTCTTCTCGAACAGCTGGAGCGCGTAATCCGTGTAGCGGGCGTCGACAGTGGTGGCCCGGGAGTTGAGCGTCACCACCTCGCAGCCCGAATCCGCCGCGGCACCGTCCACGAGTGCGCCGCTCTCGGCGAACACCACGGCCCGCCCGCCGACGGCGGGGACCGCCGCGTCGGGCAACGGGCTCCGCTGCCAGCGCGGAGCGGCGAACACCTCGCCGTCCGCACGCGCGACGGGCGCCTCGACTGCCGTCTCCGAGTGCGGCGCCCGTACCGAGAGGCCCCGGACGCGTACCTGGACTCGTCCGGCGTCGTCACACAGATCGAGATCGAAGGAACGGGTGGCCCCGCCCACTTCATCCCGGGCGCTACGTCGGGCCCAGACCCAGAGGGCTTCGCCCGGGGCGGCGAGCACCTCGACCCGATCGACCCCGAACGGCACGAACGCCTGCGTCCGGGAGTCCGGCTCCCCTGCCATCACTCCTGCGAAGGTCTGGAGAGCCGCGTCCATCAGGCTCGGGGGCAGACAGCAGCCCTCCGCGTCGATGCGTGCCGCTTCGGGCAGCACCAGGCGTGCGAGCGCCTGGGACTCGCCGAGGAGCAGATGCTCGATGCCGCGGAACGAATCGCCGTACGCCAACCCGGCGGAGCGGAACCCGCGGTAGATCTCCGCCGCGTGCAACCGCCGTTCGCCGCACGCGGCCCGCAGCCTCGTCAGGTCCACGGAGGCCGGTGACGCGTCACACGGCACCACCGAGCCCGTGCACAGCAGAGCGGCATCGGCGCCCTCGTCGGCGACGGACATCTCGAAGTGGACCGCGTCCGCGGAATCGGGCCGGAGCACCACGTGCAGTTCGCGCGGATGGTCGTCGATGCGGAGCGGCCGGATCCAGACCATGTCCGTGAGAGCGACGCCGGCGTTGCCCGCCACCACCGTTCCCCTGAAGTCGGCCGCCGCCGCGAGTGCCATCTCCAGGTACGCGGTTCCGGGCAGCGTCCGCATCCCGTGCACCACGTGATCCTTCAGGATCGGCTCTTCGCCGACGAAGGTCGCACTGTAGTGGCAGCCTCCGGGCTCTGAGGCGTTGCGGTGCAACAGCGGATGGGGCGCGGCAGCCGACGGCGGTACGGAACTGGCCCGCGCCTGTGGGCTCGCCGTCACCCAGTACCGCTCCTTGGCGAACGGGTACGTGGGAAGCGGGATGCGGAAGGGCTTGCGCGGAGCGTAGAGCCGAGCCCAGCCGACGGCACCGCCGCCGACCCAGACCTCCGCGATGCGGCGCCATGCGCGGGCGGAGATCAGTGAGCGGACCAGGTCGCGGTCGTCCTCGCTCTGCTCGTCCCAGCCCTGCGACTCCGGTACCCGGCCGCGAAAGACCTCGACACTGCCGTCCTGTCCCAGATGGGTCCTCAGCCCCCGGGCCACCGCGTCGAGGGAGTCAGCGGTGAAGGCCAACCGGCAGTCCAGCGCCGCCCGCCCCTCCTGGAGCGAGAAGGCCAGGTCGACCAGATCGAGCCGCGGCTGCTCCTCGACGAAGGTGAGCAGATCACGTACCCGGGTGTCCAACTGCTCTTCTGTCACTGCCGACAGGACGATCACGACTGCCGATGACTCGGCGTTCTCACGTGTGTCACGCATAGCGATACTCCTCCAACACCACGTGGGCGTTCGTCCCGCTGAATCCGAAAGAACTGACGGCGGCCCGCCTCAGCTCCTGGCCGTTCCGCGCTCCCCAGAACTGGAGATCCTTGTTGACGGACAACGGGCAACCGTCGGAGTCGAGAAGCTCGTTGGGCGTCTCGAAGTGGAGAGACGGTACGAGCAGGCCGTGGCGCAGGCCGAGCAGCACCTTGTGTACGCCGGCGATGCCGGCGGCGGCGGACGTGTGTCCGATGTTGCTCTTCACCGAGCCGATGGCGCACGCCCCCGCGGCGACTCCCCGCTCGCGGTAGACCGTGCTCAGGGCGTCGAGCTCGATCGCGTCACCGAGCTTCGTCCCCGTACCGTGCGTCTCGACGTAACCGATGGACGCCGCGTCGATGCCGTGCCGGTCGTAGACCGTACGCAGCAGTTCCATCTGGCTGTTGGCGCTGGGAGCCGTGATGCCGTTGGTCTTGCCGTCCTGGTTCGTGCCTGACGCCAGTACCGTGCCGTAGATGTGATCGTGATCGGCTTCGGCGTCGCTCAGCCGCTTCAGCACCAGGGCTCCGACGCCCTCGCCCGGCACGAAGCCGTCGGCTCCTTGGTCGAACGACCGGCACTGTCCCCGTGCCGACAGCATCTGCGCCCCCGACATCCTGACGTAGCTGCCCGCGAGCAGGTACAGCGAGACACCTCCGACAAGGGCGAGGTCGATCTCACCACTGGCCAGGGCCTGTTGGGCGAGGTGCAGCGCGACGAGAGAGGACGAGCAGGCGGTGTCGAGGGCGATCGCCGGGCCCTTGAGGTTGAGGAAGTAGGCGATGCGTGCAGCGGCGATCGCGCTGCTGCTGCTCGTCGCGACGGTGTCTTCCTCGCTGTCGTTGCCGGACACCAGAAAGCTGTACTCGTTGCCGCTGATGCCCAGATAAACACCGCATTTCATCTTGCTCAGAGACCCGGGGTCGTAGCCCGCGTCCTCGAAGGCCCGATACGCCTCCTGCAGGAACAGGCGGTGCTGCGGGTCGATGCCTTCCGCTTCGGCCGGCGAGATGTTGAAGAACAGCGGGTCGAAGCAGTCCGCGTCCTCCAGGTAGCCCATCGACTTGCAGTACGTCTTGCCCTTCTGGCCGGGGCGGGGGTCGTAGTAGCGAGAGACGTCCCACCGGTCGGCGGGCACTTCCCGCACGGAGTCACGGCCGTCGCGGAGGTTGGCCCAGTACTGGCGGAGGTTCTCCGCGTCCGGGTAGCGCCCGGACATTCCGACAATGGCCGCGCGGTTACCGGGGCCGGCGGTGTACGGAGCGTCCGCGGGCAACGCTGGCTCCCACGCAGGCTCGGGCTCCGGGTCCGGCTCCGGCACAGACACCGGCTCGGGCTCTGGCACCGGTTCCGGCGTCACCGGCACGAAACTCGGCTCCGGGGCCGGAGCCGGATCCACCACCGGCGAAGCGACCTCCTCGGCCGGTATCAACTGCGCTACATAAGCAGCCAACTCCGCGACCGACGGGTAGTCGTACAACCGCGTCGCAGTCAACGACGTGCCATACGCCTTATTGATCG
>NZ_JAAKZY010000104.1 GCF_011045015.1 Streptomyces scabichelini
TCCCATCCCCGGGGCTCTGCCCCGGGGATGGGACGGGTAGGGGCGGCGGGGGCGACCGCATCCATCGGCGGCTCCGCCGCGGGCCCCTCCTACGACGCGAACAGCCGCACGGGCCAAGCCGCATGCACCTCCGCACTGATCTCCAGCAGCGGAGCGGAAGCCGCGGGCAGTGCGTCGACCCCATCGTCTACGGCACACCGCGCAGCCTCCACAGCCTGATCAGCGACACGATCCAGGTCCGGGGCCAGCCGAGCCAACACCCCGGTGGCATCAAAGGGGTCAAGGCTGAGCAACCGCACCGTCGCGGTGGCCGGCCCGCTGACGCTCTCGTACGCGGAGCAGTACGCGGCATCCACCGCCCCGAGCCCCGCGGCCCGAGCGACCACCCCGAGGACGACCGGCTGATGGGCCCCCTTGGGAAACTCCCGCGCCAGCGCGTCGAGTTCGGCGGACGGCCACGTCGCCCGAGCCGCCCGCATCAGCTGCCGCCCGAGCTTCCGCGCGGCGACCCGCAGCGCGAGCGACGGCGTGCGCGCGTCCGCGGCTGCGTCCAGGGTGACCGGATCAAGCCCGAGGGCGCCGGCCGCGGCCAGCGACGCCGACACCAGCCCCGCCGTGTGCAGCCGCCCCCGGCAGAACTCCTCCAGACTCCCCGCCCCAGTGATCCGCCCGGCCTTGACGGCAGCCTCGGCCCCGCCGGAGTGGGCGTGTCCACCGGCGGGGAAGCGGCCATCGGCCAGAACGAGAAGCGCGGCTCGGGACATGATGACGCCCCTCAGAAGAGGAAGTACCGCTGGGCCATGGGCAGTTCGGCGGCCGGCGTGGCCTCGACCAGTTCCCCGTCGATGTGCACGGCGAAGCTGTCCGGATCGATCCGCACCTGAGGCCGCGCGGCGTTCTCCCGCATGTCCGCCTTGGTCACCCCACGCGTCGACTCGATCGCCATGAACCGCTTCCCGAGCCCGAGCCGCTCCGGCAGCCCGTCCTCGATCGCGAGCGGCGCCACGAAGTTGAAGGAGTTGGACGCGGGGGCCCGGCCGATCGCCCCGAACATCGGCCGGGGCAGGATCGGCTGCGGCGTCGGAATGGACGCGTTGGCGTCGCCCATCTGCGCGTACGCGATCTGCCCGCCCTTGACGACGAGATGCGGCTTGACCCCGAAGAAGGCGGGCTCCCACAGGACGAGGTCGGCGAGCTTGCCGGTCTCGACGGAGCCGATCTCGCGGGCGAGCCCCTGCGCGAGGGCCGGATTGATCGTGTACTTGGCGACATAGCGACGTACACGATGGTTGTCCGCGCGTCCGTCCCCGGGCAGCGCGCCCCGGCGCCCTTTCATGACGTGCGCGGTCTGCCACGTACGCATGATGACCTCGCCCACCCGCCCCATGGCCTGGGAGTCGGACGAGATGATCGAGATGGCGCCGAGGTCGTGCAGTATGTCCTCGGCCCCGATGGTGGAGGGCCGGATCCGGGACTCGGCGAAGGCCAGATCCTCGGGCACGGACGGGTTGAGGTGGTGGCACACCATCAGCATGTCGAGGTGTTCCTCGGCGGTGTTGACGGTGTAGGGCCGGGTCGGGTTGGTGGAGCTGGGCAGGACGTGCGGCTCGGAGACCACGCTCATGATGTCCGGCGCGTGTCCGCCACCGGCACCCTCCGTGTGGTACGCGTGGATGCCGCGCCCGCCGATCGCGGCGAGCGTGTCGCCGACGAACCCGGCCTCGTTGAGCGTGTCCGTGTGGATGGCGATCTGGATGCCGGTCCGGTCGGCGACGGTCAGCGCGGCGTCGATCACGGCGGGCGTGGAGCCCCAGTCCTCGTGCAGCTTGAGACCGAGCGCCCCGCCGCGGATCTGCGACAGCATCGCCTCGTGCGAGACGGTGTTGCCCTTGCCGAGCAGACCGAAGTTGAGCGGGTACTCCTCCATCGCCTCCAGCATCCGCGCCAGATGCCAGGGGCCGGGCGTCACGGTGGTGGCCTTGGAGCCCTCGGCCGGACCCGTGCCGCCGCCGACAAGGGTCGTGATGCCCGAGGCCAGCGCCTCGTCGGCGATCTGCGGACAGATCAGATGTACGTGCGCATCGATCGCCCCCGCCGTCAGAATCCGCCCGTTGCCCGCGATGATCTCCGTCTCCGGCCCGATGACGAGATCCGGGTGCACCCCGTCCATCGTGTCCGGGTTGCCCGCCTTGCCGATACCGGTGATCCGGCCGTCGCGGATGCCGACGTCGGCCTTGACGATCCCCCAGTGGTCGACGATCACGGCGCCGGTGATGACGGTGTCCGGAGTGCCGTCTGCGCGCGTAGCACGCGACTGGCCCATGGATTCGCGGATGACCTTGCCGCCGCCGAACACCGCCTCGTCACCGGCGAGTCCGGGCCCGCCGGAACGATCCTCCTCGATCTCCACCAGCAGATCGGTGTCGGCGAGCCGGATCCGGTCGCCGGTGGTGGGGCCGAACAGATCGGCGTACGCGGCACGCGAGAGCTCAGCCATCGAGGGCACCTCCGGTCTCACCGCGCAGTCCGGGCACGACACGGGCGCCGGTGAGCGGAACGAGTTCGACGTCGACGGGGATCCCCGGCTCGAAGCGCACGGCCGTGCCGGCGGCGACGTTGAGGCGCTTGCCGCGCGCGGCGGCGCGGTCGAAGTCCAGACCGGGGTTGGCCTCGGCGAAGTGGTAGTGGGAGCCGACCTGGACGGGCCGGTCGGCGGCGTTGAGGACGGTGAGCCGGGTGACCTCGCGGCCTTCGTTGAAGGCGACGGGTCCGTCGGCGAACAGGATCTCTCCGGGAATCATGGCTGCCGCTCCCCCGTCAGACGATCGGGTCGTGGACGGTGACGAGCTTGGTGCCGTCCGGGAAGGTGGCCTCCACCTGGACGTCGTGGATCATCTCGGGGATGCCCTCCATGACGTCCTCGCGGGTGAGGATCTTTCGCCCGGAGGCCATGAGCTCGGCCACGGTACGGCCGTCACGGGCGCCTTCGAGGATGTGCGACGTGATGAGCGCGACGGCTTCGGGGTGGTTCAGTTTCAGTCCGCGGGCCCGGCGCTTCTCGGCCACGTCGGCGGCCACATGGATGAGCAGCCTCTCCTGCTCGTGCGGGGTCAGTTGCACGGCGTCCCACCTCACATCCTCGCTCCGGACCGTGCGGGGTCCGGTTGCCGCAGCCGCCGGGCAAAATCCCTGGTGGCGTGGAGGCGCAGGCTAATTGGACGGCGTTTCAGCGACGTTAACCAGCCTCCGGCCGCTCATGTCCGTGCGTCGGGGTTCCCCATGCTCATCAGGCCCCGCAACCCCTCCTGCAACGTCTCCAAGGGGACAGCACCGAATACCGCTGTGTGTGCCACGAAGCCCTGGGCCAAGGAGATCATGGTCCGCGCGACGCTTTCGGCCGATACGTCGTCCCGCATCATGCCCGCGTCCTGATAGCCCTGGACGACCTTCATCCACGCCACCCGCACCTTGTCGTAGCCGTCGTTGATGAGCTTCGACAGCTCTTCGCTGCGCAGGGTCTCCGTCCAGACCTGGAGGATCAGCCGGGGATAGACGGGCCGGCCGTCGTGGATCAACTCGGACCTCGCGCCGAGGACCTTGCTCATGACCTTCCCCACCAGCACGTCGGGCGGTGGGGGCGGGCTCTGCCCGGCGGCCGCCTCGAAGCCTTCGCGAACCTCCTCCAGCACCTCGCTGACGATCGCGACGATCAGCTCCTCCTTGCCGCTGAAGTAGCGGTAGACGGCGCCCGCCGAGAGATCCACCTCCTTCAGCACGTCTTGCATGGACGTGGCGTGGAACCCGTTGCGGGCAAAACAGAGGGCCGCGCCGTCGAGGATCTGACGGCGGCGGGCGTCCAGGTGTTCTTGGGATACGCGGGCCATGGTGAGAAACGTAAAACGAACATTCCTTCTTGACAACCCCGCGCACCCGCAGGATGGTGGCACCGCACCTAAAACGAACGATCCTTCTTTTTGACTTCAGGGGAACAGAAAGGAACCGGGAGGAACCATGTCCGCTACCTCGACCACAGCCACTGGCACAGGACCACGGCCGGCGCAGGGCCGCCGTATCGTCGCCGTCATCGTGCTCGTCCCCGCCCTGGTCGCCCTCGCACTGTGGGCGTTCGCCTGGCCCGCGTCCCGTACCGCGCCGCACGATCTGCCGCTCGGCGTGGCGGGTCCCGCCACCGCGACGGCCCAGGTGCAGCAGCAGCTCGAAAAGCGTGAGGGCGCCTTCGACGTCCATCGCTACGCCGACGAGAGTGCCGCTCGGGACGCCATCGAGGACCGGACCGTATACGGAGCGGTCGTCGTCACCGAGCAGGGGCCGAAGCTGCTCACCGCTTCGGCCGCGGGTCCGGTCGTCGCCCAGATGCTCCAGCAGTCGGTGACGCAACAGGCGGGCGGCGCCCAGGTGCAGACCGTCGATGTGGTGCCGGCCCCCGCCGACGATCCGCGCGGGGCGGCGCTGAATTCGAGCGTGCTTCCGCTGGCGCTGGCCGGAGTCGCGGCGGGAGCCGTGGTGACCCTGCTGGGACTGCGCGGCTGGCGCGCGGTCGTGGCGCTGATCGGCGCCGCTGTGCTCGTCGGTCTGGCGGCCGCCGCGATCGCCGACAGCTGGCTGGGCGTGCTCGCCGGGAACTGGTGGGCCGAGGCCGCCGGTTTCGGCCTGTCGACGCTGGCGGTGAGTGCCGCCGTCGCGGGCATCGCCGCTCTGCTCGGCCGGGCGGGTATCGGCCTCGGCGCGCTGGTGGTCGTACTGCTCGGCAATCCGTTCTCCGGTGCGAGCTCGGCTCCCGAGATGCTGCCCGAGCCGGTCGGCGTGATCGGCCAGTGGCTGCCGCCGGGGGCGGGCGCCTCACTGCTGCGCTCGGTCTCGTTCTTCGACGGAGCCGCCGCGGCCGGTCCCGCGCTCACGCTGACCTGGTGGGCGGCGCTCGGCCTTGGCGCGGTCCTGCTGGGCAGCGCACTCAAGCGCCCGAGGGCAGCCGCCAGTCCCGCCGCCGAGCGGAAGCCCGTCCCGGTGGGCTGACGGTCAGCCGATCACCATCCAGGACCGACCGTGCGTCCCCGCAGTAGCGGACGGGGGCGCACGGTCTTCTTGCGCGCCTGAAGCACGCGCACTCGAAGCACCACACCATCTTGAGGTGGCGCAGCCTCTCGACGTCCCGCACCCTCTCGAACTGCTCGAAGTGCTCGAAGTGCCGCACCCCACAAGGCGTTGGGCCCCCGATTACGAGGCGTTGGGCCCCCGGTGCTCCGCCGCGATGCCGAAGCGCTGCTGTTCGCGGGGAGCGGACGTGACCTCGCGGACGCTGGAGACGGCGCGGATCACCTGCTCCTCGGCAGGGTCCTGAAGTTCCTCGAGTCGTTGCAGGTCAGCTGCGGAGACAAGGGCGACAAGGGGCTTCCCGTGCCGCGTCACGACGACGCGCTCATTGCCGTACACCACTCGGTTGATCAGGTCGGCGAGCTCAGCCCTGGCTTGCGTCACCGGAATCTCATAGGCCATGCTCCCCATCATAACGTCATGTACGTCCTGTACATTTTTTACAGGACCTCACCCGGAGGAGGCGTGTGTCATGACCCGACCGTCCGCCCGCTACGTCCTGCCCGAGTTCACCGAACGCACGAGCGCGGGGCAGCGGACCATGGATCCGTACTCGAAGCTGCTGGAGGAGCGGATCGTCTTCCTGGGGACGCAGATCGACGACACGTCGGCGAACGACGTGATGGCGCAGTTCATGCACCTCGAGTACCAGTCGCCGGACCGGGACATCTCGCTGTACATCAACTCCCCCGGCGGCTCGTTCAGCGCGATGACGGCCATCTACGACACGATGCGGTTCGTCACTTGTGAAGTGGAGACGGTCTGCCTGGGGCAGGCGGGGGCGGCCGCGGCGGTGCTGCTGTCGGCCGGCGCGCCGGGCAAGCGGTCCGCGCTGCCGGGCGCACGCGTGCTGATCCACCAGCCCTCGCTGCACGAGCCGGTGCAGGGACAGACGTCCGATCTCGCCATCCAGGCCGAGGAGTTGATGCGGACCCGCAGGATGCTGGAGGAGATGCTCGCCCGGCACACGGGCCAGACCAAGGAGCGGATCAGCGCGGACATCGAGCGGGACAAGATCCTTGAGGCCGAGGAGGCACTGGAGTACGGACTCGTCGACCGGATCATCCCCAGCCGCAAGGCCTCGCCGGCCGCACCCGGCGCGAGGTGAAGGCCGGATGCTCCCACCCGAGTTGCCCCCGCTGCCGGCCCTGACCCGAGCAGAGGGCGAACTGATCGACCGTTATCTGGAGGTGCTCGATCTCCTCGGCCGGATCAACCCGGCGCACTCCGGGGACACCTATCGCGGACTGCGCGCGGCACAGGCCCTGGTCGCCAAAGCCATCGCGCTGCGTGACGCACTGACCCTGATGCACCAGCGGGGTGAGCACGAGCTGCACGCCCCGACCCTGACGCGGGCGCTGCGGGTGCTCGACGGCGAACGCCGGGCGGCCCGCGTCGTCCTGCCGCCCGGCTCCGACGCCTGACGCACACATCCGACGGCTGACGCACACAGACCGGCCCGGGAGCCCCGCAGGCAGCTGACGAGGCGTCCGGGCAAGGTTTGAAACCGACCAAATGATGTACCCCCGATTGATGTAGTCGGGCAACCGTTCAAAGGCCCAGAGGAGTTGCGCAACCCGCCTACTCTCACGCCGGAATCGGACATTCCGGTGCAGGTGCGAGGCTCCCGACCCCCTCGACAGCCGTTCGAAAACAGACCTGTCCACCCGAACGGGTGAGTGGTGAGTAACCCCACAAATCACCGATTCCGCTCGGACTTTCTCACATTCATGCGTCAAGATCCCTTCCGACGACAAGCCCCCGCCGCAGCGGCGGGGCGGTCCGGGCGGACGCCGAGTCCTGCCGCCGCCCGGATGACGGGTCGACAGAAGTGGATCGGCAGGAGTGGAGGACCCAAGCACGACGGGCCGCCGGAGAGATCCGAGTGGTCCTTGGGGTGAAGCCGCGCAAGCGGCCGGGCAACTTCGCCAGCCCGAATCCGACAGGTCATCCTTCACAGGCGGCTGACGAAGGGTTGCGCATGACTGCGCTCAATCGTGTCCCGTCGCTGTTGACCAGGGCCGGTACCGCATCGGCTCTCACCGTCGCGGTGGTCGGGGGCAGTGTTGTGGCCCCCGGTTTCGCATCTGACGCCGTAGCAGTCACCCCTGCGAAGAAGGCACTTCAGGTGGCGGCCTCCAAGAAGGGATCCCCGTACAAGTGGGGAGCCGCGGGGCCCAAGCGCTTCGACTGCTCCGGGCTCACGCTCTACTCGTTCAAGAAGGCGGGGAAGAAACTCCCCCGTACAGCGGCGGCGCAGTACAACAAGACGCGCCACATCTCCGCTTCGAACCGCAAGCAGGGAGACCTCGTGTTCTTCCACTCGGGTCGGAACGTCTACCACGTCGGCCTCTACGCCGGGAAGGGACGGATCTGGCACTCCCCGAAGACCGGGGATGTGGTGAAGCTGCAGAAGATCTGGACGAAGAGCGTCTGGTACGGCCGGGTCAGGTGACTCACGCGTGGGGTGGCGACGATCATCGCCGCCACCCCACGGGGCGTGATGCGGGCCGCAGATGGGTTACTCATTGATCCATGGCCGACCGACAGCCCAGCGAGCGAGAACCCAGCGAGCGACAACCCGACGAGCGACAGCCCGACGAAGGGCGTCCCGCCGACGGACCTCCCACCGACCGGCGTCCCACCAAGGAGCGGCACGAGACGCCTCTCGAACGCGCCGACCGCAACTTCACCGAGCTGCTCCAGGAGCTGAGGGTCACCCAGACAGGCGTACAGATCCTCTTCGCGTTCCTGCTGACCCTCGCGTTCACGCCGCGCTTCCCGTCCCTCGACACGGTGCAACGCGCCACCTACATCACCACGCTGCTGCTCTCCGTGCTGGCCGCCGTGCTCTTCACGGCACCGGCCGCTCTGCACCGCCGGCTGTTCCAGCAGGGTGCCAAGCCTCAGATCGTGGCCGTCTCCTCGCATCTCGCCCAGGCCGGGATGGGCGTGCTGGCGTTCGCACTCACCGGGTCGGTCCTGCTGGTCGTGGACGTGACGGCGGGCCGCCTCGGAGGGATTCTGGCGGGCGCGGGCACCCTGGTGGTGTGCCTCGGTCTGTGGGGTGTCGTGCCGTTGCTGGTGAAGCGCGCCGGCCGGAGCCCGCGCGATTCCTGAACCCTGACGGCCGGCCTCCCGTGGCGCCGGACGGGCCGGGGCTCAGGCCCGCAGCGGTTCGAGGACGAGCCCCAGGCCCAGCGCCGTGAGAGCGGTGCCGGTGACGGCCTCGATGGCCCGGGCGGTACGCGGCCTGCGCAGCCACCGGCCGAGCCGGTCCACGAGCAGGGCGACCGCCGGGAACCAGATCAGGGCGAGTGCGACCACGATCAGCGCGAGCACCAGCATCCGCGGCGTCGTGGGACTTCCGGCCGGCACGAACTGCGGCAGCAGGCTGAGGAAGGTGACTGCCGCCTTCGGATTGAGGGCGTTGGTCACGAACCCCTGCCGCAGGGCTCCGGCCTCGGACACGACCGGCGGATCGCCGGTCCCCGCCGCACGCCTCCTGCGCACCGAGTGCAGTGTCCGTACGCCGAGGTAGAGGACGTAGGCGCCGCCCAGCAGCTGAAGCGCGCGGAACAGTGGGGGCACGGCGGTCAGCACGGCGGCCACTCCGGCGACAGCCAGCGCCGTATGGACGAGCAGCGCTCCCGCGATCCCGAGCGCGCACGCGATGCCGGCCCGGCGGGAGACCAGGGCGTTGCGCACGACGACGGTGAAGTCGGCGCCGGGCATGGCCACCAGGCCCGCGGCGATTCCTGTGAAGGCGATGAGCTGTCCGTCCATGAGCACCAGCGTGCCCTCTCCGAGCCTTCAGCAGGTATGTGCAATATCCTTCATCTGCCTTAAGCAACTCTTTAGTCTGTGGGAGGGCCGTCGCATGTACGACCCGACGCGGCTCGCGGCACTGGTGGCGGTCGCCGAGGCGGGCTCGATCACCCGTGCCGCCGAGCGCCTCGGATACACCACGCCGGCGCTCTCCCAGCAGCTGGCCAAGCTCGAGCGGGAGGCGGGCACGGCCCTTCTCGTACGTCATCACCGCGGCGCCCGGCTGACCGGCGCGGGCGAGCTTCTCGTGGCCAGGGCACGGCGGGTACTGGACGAGATGGACCGGGCGCGGCACGAACTGGCGCGCCTGGCAGGGCTGTCCGGCGGCATCCTGCGGCTCGGCACCTTCCAGACGGCCGGGATCCACCTTCTGCCGCCGGTGCTGAGCGCGTTCCACAGGGCGCACCCCGACGTGGAGCTGACCGTGGCGGACTACGAGCCGCCGGACGGCATCGCCGCGGTGGCCGCGGGCCGGGTGGACCTGGCGCTGACGCACAGCTACGAGCCGGCGGAGCCCGTACCGCTGCCCTCCGCCGTGTCCGCGGAGCCGGTCCTGGTCGAGGAGTTGGTGCTGGTGACCGCTCCCGGGCACGCCCTGACCAGCGGCTCGTCCCGGCTTCCACTGACCGGGCTGGCCGGCCGGCAGCTGATCAGCATGGCGCCGGATCACCCGGCCCGGCAGGGTGTGGAGGCCGCGCTCGCCCGGGCGGGTGCCACCCCGTCGGTCCTCGTCGCGACTCCCGGCTACGCCCTGGTGTGCGCCCTGGTCAGCGCGGGCCTCGGGGTCGCGGTGGTACCGGAGATGGTCGCCAGGACCGCCGCCACTCCGGTGAGCATGCGCGCCCTCGAACCAGGAGACCTGCGCCGCACGATCTCGGTCGTCCACCGCACCGACGAGACGGCACCCGCGGCCGACGCCTTCCGCGCACTGCTGCGCGGCGCTTTCGGCCGCGCGGCCCAGCAGAACTGACGGGCCCTCAGTCGGCGGACACCGGTCAGTCGGCAGACACCGGCGTCGTCCACGGCAACATGATCGACACCGTCTTGCCGCCCTCGCGAGTGGGCCGGACCGTCAGCTTGCCCCCGCACTCGGCGGTCAGGAAGCGAATGATCACCATGCCGCGGCCGTTGTCCTGCTGGACGGCCGCGGGAAGTCGTTTCGGGAAGCGCGGATGGCTGTCGGTCACACCGATACGCAACTGTTCGTCACGGTCGAGCGTGACGTCCACCGTGAACGTCGGTGACTGCCCGAACGTGTGCTGCACGGCGTTGGTGGCGAGTTCGGAGACGATGAGGCGGACGGTGTCGGCGAGTTCCGTGTCGGACGGAAGGCCCCATTCGGCAAGGACGTTGGCGACGTAGGTACGGGCGGCGGAGACCGAGGCGGGATCGCTCGGCAGAGTGACGGATGCTTCCAGGTGGTCTGCCATGGCGACGTCGTCCCTTTCCCACGGGACCGGAGTCCGACACGGAGCGGAGGTTCGAGTACGGTCCCGGACTGGTGCTGCGCGCCAGACTGCCACTACCGCGCCGGTCTCGGTGGCGATCCACCAAGATATGCATATATCTGTCGCTCGAAGCGGTGAACTCTGCGACGGCCGACCGTATTTGGGCGGGCCGGAGGGTGGTCGTTCGGGCGGGTGACCGGTTCGTCTTCTACCGTCGGCGTGACGCCGAACGTTATAGCGTCGGCGCGACGGTCGGAAGGAGACGGCCATGCAGTACGGCCCCGCGGTACGCCGCCGCAAGCTCGGCGCGGAGCTTCGCGCGCTGCGCGCCCGCGCGGGCCTCACGAGCGGCGAGGCCGCCCGGCTGGTCGGCTGGCACCAGTCGAAAGTGAGCCGGATCGAGACGGGCCGCAGCGGGGTCAAACCGGCGGACGTACGGCGACTCCTCGACGCGTACGACGTCCGGGACCCGAAACTGCTCGAACTGCTCGTCGTACTCGCGGGATCCGACGGCGACGGCCGGCACCGATGGTGGAACGCCTATCGAGGTCTGCTGCCGCCCACGTACCGCGATTTCATCAGTCTGGAGTCCCAGGCCTGCGCGATGCGCACCCTGGAGAACTCCGTGGTCCCGGGGCTGTTGCAGACACCGGAGTACGCCCGCGAGGTGACGCGGGCAGCCGTGGACGGGCTGCCGGACGGCAAGGTCGACGCGCTCGTGGAGGTGCGCCTGGCCCGCCAGGACGTGCTGCGTTCGAATACGCCGCTCCGGCTGAGCGCGGTCCTGGACGAGGGAGTGCTGCGTCGGTCGGTCGGCGGGCCGGAGGTGATGGCGCGGCAGTTGAGGCGTCTACGGGACGCGGCCCGGCTGCCTCACGTGCGGATTCAGGTGCTGCCTTTCGGTGGGGGCGCCCATGTCGGGATGACCGGTCCTTTCGTTATCTTTTCATTTCCGACCACTTCTGATCTGGACGTGGTTGTTCTAGACCACTTGACGAGTAGCCTTTACCTCGAACGGGAAGAGGACCTCCGGGCCTACGCCGAGGCCTTCAACTCCCTTCAGATCCACGCCCTTTCGCCCGAGGAATCGTTGGGTTTCATCGCCGGGCTAGCTGACGGCGAGTAAGGAGGCACCATGTCCACCCCCCAGCCTCGGTACGTACCTTCGAGCACCCGTCTGCACGGTGTGCGGTGGCAGCGCAGCAGCCGCAGCACGGGAATGAACAACTGCGTCGAGACGGCCCGTCCGGGCTCCGGCCCCTGGGCCGGACTCCTCGCGGTGCGCGACTCGAAGAACACTTCGGGTCCCGCCCTGCTCTTCGCGCCCTCGGCCTGGCAGGGCTTTATCGCCACGCTTCGCTAGTCGGCTGTGCTCCGCTGGTCAGTCGCGCTCCGCTGGTCGGCCGAGCTTCGCTGATCACCCGTACGGCATGGTCGATCTGCTCGTCGGTGAGGTCCGCGCGGGCGGTGAGCCGCAGCCGTGAGATGCCGTCCGGCACCGACGGGGGACGGAAGCAGCCGACCGCCAGTCCCGCCTCGCGGCAGTCGGCCGCCCAGCGCACGGCCTGCTCCGGGGAGGGTGCGCGCACGGAGACGACGGCGGCGTCCGGTCGTACCGCTTCGAGGCCCTCGGCCGTCAGGCGGGTGTGCAGCGCCGTGGCAACGGCACGCGCGCGCGTGGCTCGTTCGGGTTCCCGGCGCAGCAGGCGGAGGGCCGCGAGGGCGGCGCCCGCCGCAGCCGGGGCCAGGCCGGTGTCGAAGATGAAGGTGCGGGCCGCGTTGACCAGGTGGTCGATCACGTGGGCCGGGCCGAGGACGGCGCCGCCCTGGCTGCCGAACGACTTCGACAACGTGACGGTGGTGACGACGTCGCCTGCGCCCGCGAGCCCGGCCGCGTGCGGTGCGCCCCGGCCGCCGTCGCCGAGTACGCCGAGCCCGTGCGCGTCGTCGACGACCAGACCGGCGCCGGACTCCCGGCAGGCGCGCGCGAGTTCGGCGAGCGGCGCCGCGTCGCCGTCCACCGAGAAGACCGTGTCGGACACGACGACGGCGGGTCCCGAGTGCGTGGCGAGCGCCTTGCGTACGGCGTCCGGGTCGGCGTGCGCGACGACCTGTGTGGTGCCGCGCGCGAGACGGCAGCCGTCGATCAGCGAGGCGTGGTTGCCCGCGTCCGACACGACGAGGGAGCCGTGCGGCGCCAGCGCGGTGACGGCGGCGAGGTTGGCGGCATAGCCCGAGGAGAAGACGAGCGCGGACTCGAAGCCGCAGAACTCGGCCAGTTCGCGCTCGAGTTCGGCGTGCAGTTCCGTGGAGCCGGTGACGAGCCGGGAGCCGGTGGCGCCGCCGCCCCACACCTGCGCGGCGTGCGCGGCGGCCTCGGTGATCTCGGGGTGCCGGGCCAGGCCCAGGTAGTCGTTGCTCGCGAGATCGAGCAGCGGGGAGTCCGCGGGGCGTGGGCGCAGGGTGCGGACGAGTCCGGCCCGGCGTCGCGTACGCGCCTGTTCGTCGATCCACGCGAACGGCGATCCGGCCATGTGTCCTCCGGGCCTAGGGTCTTTCGTGAGGGTGCCTTTTGTAGGCAGTGCACAGACCCTAGCGGGGCGGCCAGCCACCCATGATGTGGAAAAAACCACACGTCGAACCGCGTCTGTTGTACGAACTCTCCTTGGCCCCGCCCGGTCGGATAGGCCAGGATCTGACCCCATGGACCTGCTGAACACGCTGGTGGACAAGGGGCTTCGGCGCGAGCTGCCGACCCGCGACGAGGCGCTGGCCGTGCTGGCCACCTCCGACGACGAACTCCTCGATGTGGTGGCCGCGGCCGGCAAGGTACGGCGGCAGTGGTTCGGCCGAAGGGTGAAACTCAACTATCTGGTCAACCTGAAGTCGGGCCTGTGCCCCGAGGACTGCTCGTACTGCTCCCAGCGCCTCGGTTCCAAGGCCGAGATCCTCAAGTACACCTGGCTGAAGCCCGACCAGGCCTCGGAGGCCGCGGCCGCCGGGCTCGCGGGCGGTGCCAAGCGGGTCTGTCTGGTGGCGAGCGGACGCGGCCCGACGGACCGTGACGTCGACCGGGTCTCGGACACCATCAAGGCGATCAAGGACCAGAACGAGGGCGTCGAGGTGTGCGCCTGCCTCGGTCTCCTCTCCGACGGCCAGGCCGAGCGGCTGCGCGCGGCGGGCGCGGACGCCTACAACCACAACCTCAACACGTCCGAGGGGACGTACGGGGACATCACGACCACCCACACGTACGCCGATCGCGTCGACACGGTCCAGAAGGCGCACGCGGCGGGCCTGTCCGCCTGCTCGGGTCTGATCGCGGGCATGGGCGAGAGCGACGAGGACCTGGTCGACGTCGTGTACGCGCTGCGCGCACTGGACCCGGACTCGATCCCCGTCAACTTCCTGATCCCCTTCGAGGGCACCCCGCTCGCCAAGGAGTGGAACCTCACCCCGCAGCGCTGTCTGCGCATCCTCGCGATGGTCCGGTTCGTCTGCCCGGACGTCGAGGTGCGCATCGCCGGTGGCCGCGAGGTCCACCTCCGTACGATGCAGCCGCTCGCGCTCCACCTCGCCAACTCGATCTTCCTCGGCGACTACCTCACGAGCGAGGGCCAGGCGGGCAGGGCTGACCTGGACATGATCGCGGACGCCGGGTTCGAGGTGGAGGGCACGGGCGAGGTGACGCTGCCCGAGCATCGGGCGCCCGGCGGGTGCGGCTCGCAGGGCGCATGCGGTTCCTCCGCCGGCTCCTCCGCTGGTTCCTCCGCCGGCTCCTCCGCTTCGGAGGCGATCCCCGAAGCGCGTACGGATCTGGTCGCCGTACGCCGCCGGGGTGCCGGAACGGATCTCGCACCCAATGCCTGACCTGCCTGACCTGCCCGAGCTTTCCGTGAGCGAGCTGCTCGACCTGGACCGGCGACACGTCTGGCATCCGTACGGGCCGATGCCCGGCCGTCAGGAACCGCTCGTCGTGGAGTCGGCGAGCGGGGTACGGCTGAGGATCGCCGGCGAGCCGGGCGAGCTGGTGGACGGCATGTCCTCCTGGTGGTCGGCCATCCACGGCTACAACCACCCCGTGCTCAACGACGCGGTGCGCGAGCAGCTCGGGCGGATGAGCCACGTCATGTTCGGCGGGCTCACGCACGAGCCCGCCGTGCGCCTGGCGAAGCGTCTTGTCGACATGTCACCCGAGGGCCTCGAGCATGTCTTCCTCGCGGACTCCGGCTCGGTCTCGGTCGAGGTCGCGGTCAAGATGTGCCTGCAGTACTGGCGTTCACTCGGCCGTCCGGGCAAGCAGCGCCTGCTGACCTGGCGCGGCGGCTACCACGGCGACACCTGGCAGCCGATGTCCATCTGCGATCCCGAGGGCGGGATGCACGAGCTGTGGCAGGGGGTGCTGCCCCGGCAGGTGTTCGCGGATCCACCTCCGCCCGAGTACGAGGAGGCGTACGCGGATCAGCTGCGCTCGCTGATCGAGCGCCACGCCGATGAGCTGGCCGCGGTGATCGTGGAGCCGGTGGTGCAGGGCGCTGGCGGGATGCGGTTCCACTCCCCCGCGTATCTGCGGGTGCTGCGCGAGGCGTGCGACGCGTACGGCGTGCTGCTCGTGTTCGACGAGATCGCGACCGGGTTCGGGCGTACGGGTGCGCTGTTCGCGGCGGACCACGCGGGGGTGACGCCGGATGTGATGTGCGTGGGCAAGGCTCTGACCGGCGGCTATATGACGATGGCGGCCACGCTGTGCACGTCACGGGTCGCCGAGGGGATCTCGCGGGGCGAGGTCCCGGTGCTCGCCCACGGCCCGACCTTCATGGGCAATCCGCTGGCCGCCGCCGTGGCCTGTGCCTCCATCGATGTGCTCCTCGGCCAGGACTGGCAGACCGAGGTCAAGCGCATCGAGACGGGGTTGCGGGAGGGGCTGGCTCCGGCTTCGGAGCTCCCGGGTGTCAGGGACGTACGGGTCCTCGGGGCCATCGGCGTCGTGCAGTTGGACCACGAGGTCGACATGGCGGCGGCGACGCGTGCGGCGGTGCGGGAGGGTGTGTGGCTGCGGCCGTTCCGCGACCTCGTCTACACGATGCCGCCGTACGTCACGGGCGACGCGGACGTGGCGCGGATCGCGCGCGCGGTGTGCGCGGCGGCGCGGGAAGGGTGAGCAGGGAGCTTGAGCGGGGAGATGCCATGCCGGTACTGGTGATCACGGGGACGGGCACGGAGGTCGGCAAGACGGTCACGACCGCGGCCGTCGCCGCGGCCGCCGTCGCCGCCGGACGGTCCGTGGCCGTGCTCAAGCCCGCACAGACGGGCGTACGTCCGGACGAGCGCGGGGACGCCGACGAGGTGGCCCGGCTCGCGGGCGCGGTGACGGCGCTCGAACTCGCCCGGTTTCCCGAGCCGTTGGCGCCCGCGACGGCCGCACGGAGGGCCGGTCTCGCGCCGGTGCGGGCGTCCGAAGTGGCGGAGGCGGCGGGCAAGCTGGCCGCCGAGCACGACCTTGTGCTGGTCGAGGGGGCGGGCGGGCTGCTCGTACGTTTCGACGACGAGGGCGGCACGCTGGCGGACGCGGCACGCCTGCTGGACGCACCTGTGCTGGTGGTGGCCTCCGCCGGACTCGGCACCCTCAACACGACGGAGCTGACCGCCCGCGAACTGCGCGCCCGGCAGCTCCACTTGCTCGGCGTCGTCGTGGGCAGCTGGCCGAACGAGCCGGATCTCGCCTCGCGTTGCAACCTCGCGGACCTTCCGGCGGTGGCGGGGGCCCCGCTGCTGGGGGCGGTTCCCGAGGGTGTGGGGCGGCTGCGGCCCGCCGACTTCCGGGCTGCCGCGCCGAGTTGGCTGGCGCCGCCGCTGGGTGGGACGTGGGATGCGGATGCGTTCACCGCGGCGCAGGCGGCAGAGCAGGCGCGCGGGTGGGCCCACACAGGACGACCGACGGGTGAGCGGGCGCCTGCGGGGGGACAATCGCGGTAATCCCAGTCGCCCAGGGGAGGTCTCCAATGCGACCACGCGGCTCCCGGACCACCAAGTCCGGCCGGATAGCACCGGCCCCGGTCCACCACCCGGTCTTCGCCCGCTTCTACGCCAAGTTGAGTGTCGCCTCCGAGCCGGCCATCGGCCCGCACCGCGACGAGCTGCTGGCGGGACTCTCGGGCCGGGTGATCGAGATCGGCGCCGGCAACGGACTGAACTTCGCCCACTACCCGAGCACCGTCTCGGAGGTCGTCGCCATCGAACCCGAGCGCAGCCTGCGGCAGCTGGCGGTGACCGCGGCCCTGCGCTCCGACGTGCCCGTCGACGTGGTGCCGGGTGTCGCGGAGGCGCTGCCGGTCAAGAGCGAGGCGTTCGACGCGGCGGTCGCGTCGCTGGTGCTGTGCAGCGTACGAGACGTGCCGAGGGCCCTGGCCGAGATACGCCGCGTCCTGCGCCCCGGCGGCGAGCTGCGGTTCTTCGAGCACGGCAAGGGCGGCGGCGCGGCGATGGGCGTCACCCAGCGGGTCCTGGACCACACTGTGTGGCCGCTGCTGTTCGGCGGCTGTCATGTGAGCCGGGACGTCCTCGGCGCGTTGCGGGACGCCGGGTACGAACTGGGCCCGTACCGGCGGGTGTTGGTACCCGAGAGGGGGCTGCGTACGCCGTCCTCGTACTGCGTGATCGGTACGGCGCGCCGCCCCGACCTCAAGGACTAGAGCCTCAAGGACTAGAGCCTCAAGGACAAGGACCAGGGCTCCCTCCAGGACCAGAGCCCCTTCAGGATCACAGGCTCCACTGCCGCAGTTCGCGCGTGATGTCCTGCACGGTCGCATCGCCGGTCTTCACCAGGCGGGCGAGGTCGCGGACCTGCTCGGGAGAGGTGACGACCTTCAGGCCGCTGGCGACGAGATAGGCGTACGCGACGGCCATGGCGAACATCGCGTTGGAGCGTTCGAGTGCCGGGACGTGCAGCAGGAGCTGAAGCAGCGCGGCGGCGCGGGCGTGCGGGCTGTCGTAGACGGGAACGCCGAATATCTCCGCCTCGTGCCGGCTGACCGCGGCGACGAGGGCTCCCCAGTCGGTGACCTGGGGATCTCCCGGAGTCTTCTGTTCGGCGACCATGAGCAGCCAGGCAAGATCGACTCTGACGTTCAAGGGCTCAGCGACGGCCTTCTCGCTCCGGGCCGAACTCCTCGGCGAACACGGACTCGTACTGCTTCATGAAGTCGGCCGCGGCCTCGACAAAGGTGTGGCCCACTTCCCCGGTGTCCTGTTTGACCAGCTCTTCGATGTAGCGGTTGACGCTCATGCCGCGGGCCAGGGCTCGCTCGCGCGCGGCCCGGGCGGTGCCCTCGTCCACGCGTACGTTCAATTGAGTCTTCGCCATGCTTTGAAGCTAGCGCCAGGGTGCTAGCAGAGCAAGGGGGCATCCACTAAGGGTGCCCCTTACATCAAACTCAGGGGCATCGACCTGCGACGGAGACCGACTCGGACTTGGGAGGGATACCAAGTGTGCGCGGGATCACATTAGGCTCGCCCGCGGACACCGAAGTCCGACCTAGGAGGCGGCCTTGCCCACAGCAGCTGCGGAGCACGTCCTCGGGCGCACCGACGCCGAGGAGATCGCGGCCCGCGCCCGTGGTCTGACCAAGGCGTACGGCACGGGCGAGACGACCGTGCTCGCTCTCGACTCGGTCGACGTGGACATCGCGCGTGGCCGCTTCACCGCGGTCATGGGCCCGTCGGGCTCGGGGAAGTCCACGCTGATGCACTGTCTGGCGGGTCTCGACACCGTGTCGGCCGGACAGGTGTGGCTCGGTGACACCGAGATCACCGGGCTGAAGGAGCGCGAGCTGACACGGCTGCGCCGGGACCGGATCGGCTTCATGTTCCAGTCGTTCAACCTGATCCCGACGCTGAACGCCATCGAGAACATCACGCTGCCCATGGACATCGCGGGCAAGAAGCCCGACGAGAAGTGGCTGGACCAGGTCATCGACACGCTCGGCCTGCGGGACCGCCTCAAGCACCGGCCCGCGCAGCTGTCCGGCGGCCAGCAGCAGCGCGTCGCCTGCGCCCGCGCGCTGGCCTCGCGCCCCGAGCTGATCTTCGCCGACGAACCGACGGGCAACCTCGACTCGCGGGCCGGGCTCGAAGTCCTCGGCTTCCTGCGGAGCGCCGTCGACGAACTGGGCCAGACCGTCGTCATGGTCACGCACGACCCGGGCGCGGCCGCCCACTCCGACCTGGTGCTGTTCCTCGGGGACGGGCGGATCGTGGACGAGATGGCGCGGCCCTCGGCGGAGGCCGTGCTGGAGCGCATGAAGAGGTTCGACACCATCCGCGGGACGTTCGAGGACGGCGCTGCCCCCGATCAGGGCATCGCCCCCGACAAGGGTGTCGCACTCGACAAGGGCGTCGCTCCCGACCAAGGCGTCGCTCCCGACCCGGGCATCGCCCCCGACCAGGACTGAGGCAGGCCGTCGTGCTGAAGGCGACACTCCGGAGTTTCCTCGCGCACAAGGGACGGCTGCTGCTCTCCGCGCTGGCCGTCGTCCTGTCCGTGGCGTTCGTCGCGGGCAGCCTGATCTTCTCGGACACGGTCACCCGCACCTTCGACCGGCTCTTCGCGTCCACGTCGGCCGACGTGACCGTCATGCCGCGCGAGGACCTCGAGTCACAGCTCCCTTCCGGGGCGGTCGAGACCGTGCCCGCGAGCCTCGCGGACCGTATCGCCGAGGTCGACGGGGTCGCCGACACCCATGTGGACGTTTCGGTCGAGAACATCACCGTCGTCGACAGCGACAACGAGTCGGTGGGCCCGACCACGGGCGCCCCCACCATCGCCAACGACTGGTACGTCACCGACCGCAGCCCCGTGGAACTGACCTCGGGCCATGAGCCGAAGGGGCCCGGCGAGGCACTCATCGACGCGGACACGGCCGACAAGAAGGACGTCAGCATCGGCGACACGCTGACCGTGATCGCGCAGCCGGGTTCGTTCAAGGTGGAGATCGTCGGCATCGCGACCTTCACCACCACCAATCCCGGTGCGGCGCTCGTCTTCCTCGACGGCCCGACCGCGCAGACCAAGCTGCTGGGCCGGACCGGAGTCGGCACCAGCATCCAGGTGGACGCCGCGGAGGGCGTGAGCGACGCCGCGCTCAAGCAACGTGTCGCCGACCGGCTCGACACCGGCACCTACGAGGTGGAGACCGCCGACGAGCAGGCCGAGACCGCCGCCTCCGAACTCGGCGGATTCCTCGACGTGATCAAGTACGTGATGCTCGGCTTCGCCGGTATCGCCGTCCTGGTCGGGGTCTTCCTGATCGTCAACACCTTCTCCATGCTGATCGCCCAGCGCACCCGTGAGCTGGGCCTGTTGCGCGCGCTGGGCGCCGACCGACGGCAGGTGCGCCGGTCGGTGCTCACGGAGGCGACCCTGCTGGGCCTCGTGGGCTCCACGCTCGGCCTGGCCGCGGGGATCGGGCTCGCGTTCGGGCTGATCGAGCTCATGGGCCTGCTCGGCATGAACATCAAGTCGACGGAGATGGTCATCGGCTGGGCGACTCCGGTCTCGGCGTACGTCGTCGGGGTCGGCGTGACGTTCGTCGCGGCGTATCTGCCGGCTCGGCGGGCGGCCGGGGTGTCGCCGATGGCCGCGCTCGCCGACGCCGAAATCGCCGGTGTGGGGCGGCCGTTGCGGGTTCGCGCCGTGGTGGGGACGATCGTCGGAGCGCTCGGCGCCGCCGCGCTCGTCGGGTGCGTGACCGCCACGGAGACCTCGTCCGCCGCCTCCTTCCTGGGACTCGGCGTCGTGCTGACCCTCATCGCGACCGTGATCGCCGGGCCGCTCCTCGTACGCCCCGTGATCCGCGTCCTCGGCGGCGTGTTCCCAGCGGTGTTCGGCTCGATCGGCCGCATGAGCCAGCGCAACGCACTGCGCAACCCACGTCGCACGGGTGCCACCGCGGCGGCGCTGATGGTCGGCCTCGCCCTGGTCGGCGGGATGTCCGTGGCGAGCGCGTCCATGACCAAGTCCTTCGACGAGCAGATCGACAAGACGCTGGGCGCCGACTTCGTGGTGCAGAACAGCAACTTCCAGCCGTTCCCGCAGGAGGTCACCGAGAAGGTGGACGACACGGACGGTGTGGGACTCGTCGTGCGCCAGCGGTTCGCGCCGGTCGCGGTCCGGCTGCCGGACGGCGACCGCGTCGAGACGGCCGCGGCGGGCTACGAACGCGACCTCGACGAGGTCGCGCGCATCACGTACGCGCAGGGCGACACGGCGGCCGCGCTCGCGGACGGGAACATGGCCATGGACATCGACTTCGCCGAGGACCACGACGTACGCGTCGGCAGCACGATCCCCGTCGAGTTCCCGGGCAACCGGCGGACCGAACTGAGGGTGGCGGCGCTCACCGACCAGGACGGCGGCGAGGGCTTCGGCGCGCAGGGAGGTATGTACTTCGGCTTCGGGACGATGGAGCGGTACGTGCCCGGCGGTCAGGACTCGGCGGTGTACGTGAACGCCGCCTCGGGCACCTCCGTCGACACGCTGCGCGAACGCCTGGAGCAGGCGCTCGACCCGTATCCGCAGGTGCAGGTGCGCGACCAGGCCGACTACAAGGAGCTGATCCGCAACCAGATCGCCGTACTGCTCTATCTGGTCTACGCCCTGCTGGGCCTGGCGATCGTGATCGCGGTGCTCGGAGTGGTCAACACCCTCGCCCTGTCGGTCGTGGAGCGCACGCGCGAGATCGGGCTGCTGCGCGCGATCGGTCTTGCCCGGCGGCAGTTGCGGCGGATGATCCGGCTGGAGTCGGTGGTGATCGCCGTGTTCGGTGCGGTCCTCGGGCTCGCGCTGGGGCTCGTGTGGGGCGTGTGCGTGCAGCAGGTCCTGGCCCTGCAGGGTATGAACGCGCTCGCGATCCCGTGGGGCACCATCGTCGCGGTCGTGGTGGGCTCGGCGGTCGTGGGCATCGTGGCGGCGCTGCTGCCCGCGTTGCGTGCCTCGCGCATGAACGTGCTGGCGGCCATCGCTCACGAGTGATTGACTCGCGGACGGCCTCAAACCCCTTGTCGGCGAGGAGAGTTCATGTCGCATCCCGCGCCCCTCCGACCCTTTCGCTTCGGCGTCAACCTGGTCACCCCAGCACCCGCCGAGGAATGGCGAGCGAAGTGCCGTCGGGCCGAGGAACTCGGTTACGACGTGATCCTGGTCCCCGACCACCTCGGGATGGTCGCCCCGTTCCCGGCGCTGGTCGCCGCGGCCGAGGCCACCGAACGACCGCGGCTCGGCACGTTCGTGCTCAACGCCGGCTTCTGGAACCCCGCACTGCTGGCCCGCGAGGTCGCCGCCACGGACGCGCTGACGGGCGGCCGCCTCGAACTCGGCCTCGGCACCGGATACGTACAGGCGGAGCATGACACCGCGGGCCTCCCCTGGGGCTCACCGCGCGAGCGCGTGGACCATCTGGTGCGTACGGTCGAGGAGTTGGACCGGCTGCTGGGCTCGACGGACCACCAACCGCAGCCCGTGCAGAAGCCGCGGGTGCCACTGCTCATCGGCGGCAACGGCGACCGCATGCTGAAGCTCACCGCCGAGCACGCCGACATCGCGGCCTTCACCGGCGCGCGTGCGGTACCGGACAGCCCGACCGGAACGCTGGCGCCGATCACGGCCGAGGAACTCGACGAGCGCGTGGCCACGTACCGGCGCCTCGCGGCCGACCGTAAGGAGCCCGCGGAGCTGAATCTGCTCATCCAGATGGTGGTCGTCACCGACGACCGCAGTGCCACGGTCCAGGAGTGGCTGCCTCTCGTACCGCATCTGACCGAGGAGCAGATCCTCGAGCTGCCGATCATCCTGGTGGGGCCCTTGGACCGGATCGTCGAACAGGTGCGGGCGCAGCGGGAACGGTACGGGTTCTCGTATCTCACCGTTCTGGAGCCGTACATGGAGGCCCTCGGGCCCGTGATCGAGGCGCTGCGCGGCGAGTGACCGTCCGGATCGTGGAATCCGGTGTCCGTCCCACGCGCTCGTGATGGGATCGGGCCATGACTGATCTTCGGATACGGGCCGCCACGCCCGACGACCTCGACGCCGTCCTCGCCTTCTGGAAGGTGGCCGCCGAGGGCACCAGCATCAGCGACGACCGGGACGGCGTGGAGCGCCTCGTCGCCCGTGATCCCGAGGCGCTGATCATCGCCGAGTCGGACGGGGAGCCGGTGGGCACGGTCATCGCGGGCTTCGACGGCTGGCGCTGCCATCTGTACCGGCTCGCGGTGCACCCGGCGCAGCGGCGGCAGGGCGTCGGTTCGGCACTCCTCGCCGCGGCGGAGGAGCGGTTCGTACGCCTTGGCGGGCGCCGGGGCGACGCCATGGTGCTGGAGCGCAACGAGACCGCACATCATGCGTGGCGGGCGGCGGGGTACACGCCCGAGGAACACTGGCGGAGGTGGGTGAAACCGCTCGGCGAGTGACCGGGGCACAGGCGATTTTGCTGCCCCTTTACCATGAGGGGATCAAGTCGTTCCTCCAGGTCTCCAGGAAAGGTGTGAGCGTCCGCCCATGGGCGAGCCTCCCAGTCCCGGCAGCCCGCGCGGCCTCCCGCCGCGCCGGCATCATGCGATCCCCCAGCCCGTGTCCGACCATGGGACGGAGGTGACCCGATGACCGAAGTGCTCCTCCTCGGGGTGGCCGTTCTGCTCTCACTGGCCTGTGGCGCCTTCGTCGCGGCGGAGTTCTCGCTGACCACGGTCGAGCGAGGCGCGCTGGAGCGGGCCGTCGAGCGCGGCGAGGTCGGTGCGTCGGGCGCCCTCAAAGCCGTACGGAATCTCACCTTCCAGCTGTCCGGCGCGCAGCTCGGCATCACTGTCACCAATCTGGTCGTCGGCATGCTCGCCGAGCCGTCCATCGCCAAGCTGATCGCGGGGCCGCTGGAGACGGCCGGCATGGGCCGTTCCGCGGCCTCCTCGGTCGCGCTGGTCATCGGTACGGGCCTTTCGACGGTGCTCCTGATGGTCGTCGGCGAGCTGGTGCCCAAGAACTGGGCGATCTCCTCGCCGCTCGCGGTGGCCAAGCGGGTGGCGACGCCGCAGCGCTGGTTCAGCACCCTGTTCCGCCCGTTCATCACCCACCTCAACAACACCGCCAACCGTGTCGTACGCCGCTTCGGGGTCGAGCCCGCGGAGGAACTGGCCTCGGCCCGTGGACCGCAGGAGCTGGTGGCCCTCGCCCGGCACTCCGCCAAGCAGGGCGCTCTGGAGGCCGACACCGCCGAGTTGTTCGTGCGCACCCTGAACCTGGCGGACCTCACGGCGGAGAACGTGATGACGCCGCGCGTACAGGTCATCGCCCTGGACGTCCAGGCGACCTGCGAGGACGTCGCCAACGCGACGCGGGCGACCGGCCTGTCGCGCTTCCCCGTCTACCGCGGCAACCTCGACTCGGTCGTGGGTGTCGCGCATATCAAGGACGTACTGGCCGTGCCCGCCGAGCGCCGGACCCGCAGCCCGGTCGCGCAGCTGATGCGCGAACCCCTCCTCGTTCCGGAGTCGCTGACCGTCGACCGGCTCCTGGACCGGATGTCCGGGAAGCGCACGATGGCCGTCGTCATCGACGAGTACGGCGGGACCGCAGGGGTCGCCACCCTGGAGGACATCGTCGAGGAGGTCGTCGGCGAGGTGCGGGACGAGCACGATCCGCACGAGACACCCGACCTGGCCGTGGCCGGCACGGACGACGACGGCCGGGCTCTGTACTCGGCCGACGGCGCGACCCGCACCGACCAGCTCGCGCGAGTCGGACTGCGGGTGCCCGAGGGGCCGTACGAGACGCTGGCCGGGCTCGTCGCCACCGAACTCGGCCGCATTCCCGCCGTCGGCGACACCGTCGACGTCGCCGGCT
The DNA here is from genome assembly GCF_011045015.1 of Streptomyces scabichelini. Classification (GTDB taxonomy): domain Bacteria; phylum Actinomycetota; class Actinomycetes; order Streptomycetales; family Streptomycetaceae; genus Streptomyces; species Streptomyces scabichelini. The sequence continues at coordinate 24,277 of NZ_JAAKZY010000104.1, forward strand.
GGCGGCTCGACGTGACGGACGCCTCGGGGCACCGGGCGGCACGGGTGCTGCTGCACGCGCCGTTCGTCGAGGAAGACCAGGAGGAGGGGACGCGATGACCGCCGTACAACTGCTGATCGGTCTGGCGACGCTGGTCGTGAACGCCTTCTTCGTGGGCGCCGAGTTCGCGCTGATCTCCGTACGCCGCAGCCAGATCGAACCGTATGCCGAGGAGGGCGACCGGCGGGCGCGGAGCGTGCTGTGGGGCCTTGAGCACGTGTCCGCGCTGATGGCGGCCGCGCAGCTCGGCATCACGCTGTGCACGCTGGTCCTGGGCGTCGTCGCGGAGCCCGCGATCGAGCATCTGCTGGAGCCGGTGTTCCACGCGGTCGGGGTGCCGGAGGGTGCGGGTCACGCGGTGTCGTTCGTGATCGCGCTCGCCGTGGCGACGTATCTGCACATGCTCCTCGGCGAGATGGTGCCGAAGAACATCGCACTCGCCGAGCCGGTGCGCTCGGCGCTGCTGCTCGGCCCGCCGCTGGTCGCGCTGTCCCGGGCGCTGCGTCCCGTGATCTTCACGATCAACGCGTTCGCGAACGGGCTGCTGAAGCTCCTGCGCGTCGACGTACGGGAGGAGGTGTCCGCGACCTTCTCGGACGACGAACTCGCCCTGCTGGTCAAGGACTCCAGCGCCGCGGGACTGATCGACGACCGGGCCCAGGAGCGGCTCCACGACGCCCTGGAGCTGGGGCGCCGGCCCGTTCGGGACGTCGTCCTGCCGCTGGAAAGCATCGTCTACGCGCGCGTGGGCGTCACGCCGGAGCAGTTGGAGGCCCTGTCCGCCGAGTCCGGCTTCTCCCGCTTCCCCGTCGTGGACGACGGCCGGCGCATCGTCGGCTACCTCCATGTCAAGGACGCCCTGGACGCGATGCCGCGCGATCTCCCGTTCCGGGTCGCGGACATGCGCTCCATCGCCCGCGTCCGGGAGAGCACGCCGCTGGACGACGTGCTCACGGCGATGCGCCGCAGTCGTACGCATCTGGCGGCGGTGAGCGGCACAGACGGGCTCCTTGCGGGGCTGGTGACGATGGAGGACGTGCTGCGGGAGTTGTTCGGGCAGCCGGCGGCGTGAGGTGCGGCCGACCGGTGGGTATGTGGCCGGGATACCATCGCTTCCGCCATGCAGACGAATGCCATCTACACCAGTCTTGTCGCGGTCGGCGACTCCTTCACCGAGGGCATGTCGGACCGGTTGCCCGACGGCTCGTACCGCGGCTGGGCGGACCTGCTCGCGGGGCGGATGGCCGCTCGCGCGCCCGGCTTCCGGTACGCCAACCTCGCCGTGCGCGGCAAGCTCATCGGGCAGATCGTCGCCGACCAGGTGAACGTGGCGGCGGCGATGCAGCCGGACGTGATCACGCTGGTCGGCGGGCTCAACGACACACTGCGGCCCAAGTGCGACATGGGACGCGTGCGCGGGCACCTGGAGGAGGCCGTCGAGCGCCTCGCCCCGTCCTGCAAGCAGCTCGTCCTCATGCGCAGCCCCGGACGCCAGGGCCCGGTACTTGAACGGTTCCGGCCGCGCATGGAGGAGCTGTTCGCCTGCGTCGACGACCTCGCGGCCCGGCACGGCGCGCTCGTGGTCGACCTCTACGGAGCGCCTTCGCTCGCCGATCCCCGCATGTGGGACGTCGACCGGCTCCATCTGACGGCCGAGGGCCACCGCCGCGTCGCGGAGGCGGTGTGGCAGGCGCTCGGCCACGAGGCGGAGGACGCCGACTGGCGCACTCCGATGCCCGCGAGCGCGCCGCCCGGTTGGCTCGCCCGCAGGACCGCCGATGTCCGCTTCGCCCGGCAGTACCTGCTGCCGTGGATCGGACGGCGTCTGACGGGCCGGTCCTCGGGTGACGGCCGCCCGGCCAAACGGCCCGAGCTGCTGCCGTACGACGGGTCGGTGGCGTAGGCGTACGAGGGCCGGTCGGCGTGCGGCGCACGGGAAGCATCGCGTGTGCCGCAAGGGAAGCCTGACGTGCGGCGTACGGACGGCCGATGGCGTGGTTCGGCCGCGCGGCGCATGATCGGGAGCGTCGTCCGGCAACGCGAAGGGAGCCTCGCGTGACCACCACCGTGATCAACCTCAAGGGCCGTATCCACGAATTCGGCCCCCGGCTGGAGAAGGCCCCCGCGGACCTCGTGTACGTCGGCCGCCGCTGGGTCAGGGGCGGCTGGGACCTCCCCCAGCATCCGCTCTACAACCCGTTCAACCCCGACTCCGCCAAGAAGAAGCGCGACGGAACCCGCGCCGAGGTCATGGCCAAGTACCGCGCGTACCTCCTCGAACGCCCCGATCTCCTCGCCCTGGTGCCCGAGCTGCACGGCAAGACGCTGGCCTGCTGGTGTGCACCGGAGCTGTGCCACGCCGACGTGCTGGCGGAACTCGCCGACGCCTCCGAGCCGCGGTCGTAGCTCTACGACGTACAGACGTTCTTCAGTGCGCCGACCGCGGCGTCGATCTTGCTGGAGTCCGGGGTGGTGTCGCCGTTCAAGATGGCCTTGTCGTTGTCGGTCTTGTCCTTGTCATCGATCTTGTCGAGGTTCTTCTCGATGGTGTCGATGGACTCCTCGGTCCGCGTGGGATCCTTCGCCGCGTCGAGGCCTGCCTCATGGATTGCCTTGAGGCTGTCGGAGATCGTGTCGGCGTTCTGGAGACAGTTCAGCGAGTTGTCGATGCTGTCGGGGTCGCAGCCGGTGACGAGTCCGGCGGTCAGGGCGACGCCGGCCACGGTGGTGGCGATGACGGCAGTACGGCGGGCACGTCGGCGGTTCGCAGTCATGGGGTGGTCCCTTACTTGGGTCGGTTCATGTCGGGCCGTGGATCTGTTGCGCTCTCCGCCGACCACGATCCCGTCGCCCGCTCGACGTCACGAGGGACCGGTCTCCCGAATGCATGGTGTAGCGGGCTACACCGCCGGACCACGAGGATGTACGGCGTCACGTCCCTGACCTGCGTCTTATGGACCGAGTGGACGTGCAGGGGGCGCCCTGGGCGGCAGGTAAACTCCGTACACGTGACTCCCGCGCCCGCAAAGCCCCGTATCCCGAACGTCCTCGCCGGCCGCTATGCCTCGGTCGAACTCGCCACCCTGTGGTCTCCCGAGCAGAAGGTGAGGCTTGAGCGTCAGCTCTGGCTCGCCGTGCTGCGGGCCCAGAAGGATCTCGGCATCGAGGTGCCGGACGCCGCCCTCGCCGACTACGAACGCGTGCTCGACCAGGTCGACCTGGCGTCGATCGCGGAGCGCGAGAAGGTCACGCGGCACGATGTGAAGGCGCGGATCGAGGAGTTCAACGACCTCGCCGGGCACGAGCACGTCCACAAGGGCATGACCTCGCGCGACCTCACGGAGAACGTCGAGCAGCTGCAGATCAGGCTCTCCCTGGAGCTCGTGCGCAACCGTACGGTGGCGGTCCTTGCGCGGCTCGGCAAGCTGGCCGGTGAGTACGGCGAGCTGGTCATGGCGGGCCGCTCGCACAACGTCGCCGCCCAGGCCACCACCCTCGGCAAGCGCTTCGCGACCGCCGCCGACGAGCTGCTCGTCGCGTACGGCCGGGTGGAAGAGCTGCTCGCCCGCTACCCGCTGCGCGGCATCAAGGGCCCGGTCGGCACGGCCCAGGACATGCTCGACCTGCTGGGCGGGGACGCGGCGAAGCTCGCGGATCTCGAGCGGCGCATCGCCCAGCACCTCGGCTTCTCGCAGGCGTTCACCTCCGTCGGCCAGGTCTACCCGCGCTCCCTCGACTACGAGGTCGTCACGGCCCTGGTGCAGCTGGCCGCGGCCCCGTCCTCGCTCGCGAAGACGATCCGCCTGATGGCCGGGCACGAGCTGGTGACCGAGGGCTTCAAGCCCGGCCAGGTGGGTTCCTCGGCGATGCCGCACAAGATGAACACCCGCTCCTGCGAACGCGTGAACGGCCTGATGGTGATCCTGCGCGGCTACGCCTCGATGACCGGCGAGCTGGCGGGCGACCAGTGGAACGAGGGCGATGTCTCCTGCTCGGTGGTGCGCCGCGTCGCACTGCCGGACGCGTTCTTCGCACTGGACGGTCTGCTGGAGACGTTCCTGACCGTGCTCGACGAGTTCGGTGCCTTCCCGGCGGTCGTCGCCCGCGAGCTGGACCGCTATCTGCCGTTCCTCGCCACCACGAAGGTCCTGATGGGTGCCGTACGCGCCGGTGTCGGCCGTGAGGTCGCGCACGAAGCCATCAAGGAGAACGCGGTCGCCTCCGCGCTCGCGATGCGCGAGCAGGGCGCCGAGCGCAACGAACTGCTCGACAAACTGGCGGCGGACGAGCGCATCCCGCTCGACCGCGCCGGACTCGACGCGCTGATGGCCGACAAGCTGTCCTTCACCGGCGCGGCAGCCGACCAGGTGGCCGCGGTCGTCGGCCGGATCGAGGAGATCGTGAAGCAGCACCCGGAGGCGGCGGGCTACACGCCGGGGGCGATCCTCTGACCCGCTTCACTCCCGCGGAACTGGAGGCCGCCCGCGACCGGCTCGTGCCCGATGTCGTCACGGACGGCCTCCGCGTTCTTTTCTGTGGCATCAATCCGGGTCTGATGACCGCTGCGACGGGTCACCATTTCGCCCGTCCCGGCAACCGATTCTGGCCGGTACTGCACCTGTCCGGATTCACGCCCCGGCTGCTGAAGCCTTCGGAGCAGGGCGAGTTGCTCTCGTACGGGCTCGGGATCACGAATGTGGTGGCGCGGGCGTCGGCGCGGGCGGACGAACTGAGCGCGGAGGAGTACCGGGAGGGCGGGCGCCTGCTGAGCCTGAAGGTGACGCGTCTGCGCCCGCGCTGGCTTGCGGTGGTGGGCGTGACCGCCTACCGGGTGGCCTTCGACGACCGCAAGGCCCAGGTGGGACCGCAGGAGCGGATGATCGGTGACACGCGCGTGTGGGTCCTGCCCAACCCGAGTGGGCTGAACGCGCACTGGACGGCGGCGACGATGGCGGAGGAGTTCGGGCGGTTGCGGGTGGCTTCGCAGAGTTAGTGGGTCACGGTGTTAGTGGGTCACGGTGGGTCTATTTCGGTGACCACGGCGAGGAGTTGGAACGGCAGCTCCTTGTCCCACTGGGACACCCCGAGGGCAACCCAGCGGCCGGTCTCGTCGTCCTTCCACAGGTGCACGTCCGGCACGTGGGCGCTGAGCGAAGCCCACGGTTCCGGTATGTCCTCGCCGTCCATGGAGCGCTCTTGGACGCTCCACAGCGAGAATTTCTGCGGCTCACCCCAGCGATCAGTCAGCCGCTCGGAGAGGCCGTCTCGGTCGACCTCGTACTGTGCCGCAGTATCCTCCCGCTCTGTCCCGTCGTCCTCCCAGAAGTCATCGCTCGTCTCTAATTCGGCAATGTGGTAACCGGGTCCTTCGGTGCCGACGTCCGACCGGCCGTGCTCCGCGGGAAACGGCCGGGAGCACAGCTTGTCTATCGTGGCAAGTTGCTGCGCGAGGGTCATGGGGTCCAGTAAACCTGCCCGCTCTGACATTTGGCGGACCGTCAACCTGGACTGACCCGCTGCTCAGGCGTCCCGACGCCGCACACTCCACGCCCCCGCCAGCAGTGCGGCCGCCGCCCAGAGCGCGGTCACCGCAAGGCCGGTCCACGGTCCGAGCGCGCCGTCGGACGTCTCGTGGAGCACCGTCTGTCCCGCCTTGTCGGGCAGGAAGTCGGCGACGCTGCCGGAGAGATCCCCGACCACGAAGGAAACGATCAGCAGGAACGGAATGAGGATGCTCAGGGTGGCCACTCCGCTGCGGAGCAGGGCGGCAAGTCCGGCCGCGAGCAGGGCCATCAGGGCGAGATAGAGTCCACATCCCACGACGCCGCGCAGCCCCTCGCCCCAGCTCAGCCCGCTGGCCTGGTCGCCGAGGACCGCCTTGCCCACGGCCAGGCTGACGCACCCTGTGAGCAGGCCGACGGCCAGGACCGGGACGCCGATCGCCGTCGCCTTCGCCGCGAACCACCGCCCCCGGTGGGGCACGGCGGCCAGCGTGACCCGCAGGGCGCCGCCCTGGAATTCGGACGAGACGGCCAGCACACCGAACGCGATCGCCGCGATCTGCCCGAAGCTGACTCCGAAGAAGGCCGCGAACAGCGGGTCGAAGTCGTCCCCCTCGGTGTCGAGCCCGGCGATCGCGGAGAAGACCGCGGTGGCGATGACGATCGCGAGGAGCCCGCCTACCAGCGACCGCAGAGTACGGATCTTGATCCACTCCGAGTGGAGTACGGATGCGAACGGCATGGTCAGGCCTCCTGCGGCTGGTCCGAGGTCTTGGAAGTCTTCGAGGTTTTGGACGTCTTCGAGGTCTGGGCGGCGAACTGGGTCTCCGAGGCGGTCAGATCGAGGTAGGCCTGCTCCAACGTGCCCTCCTCCGCGGCAAGTTCGAGGATGGGTACGCCCGCACCGGAGGCGACGCGGCCGATGTCCTCCACGCGCGCGTGGTGCACGATCCACCGATCGTCCTCGCCCTCCACGGCGTCGTATCCGTGCCGGGCGAGCGCGCCCCGCAGCGCGGCACCGTCCGTGGTGCGCACCCGTACGCGCGGCTGCACGCGCGCGTGGATGAACTCCCGCATCGGCATGTCGGCCAGCAGACGACCGCGGCCGAGGACGACGAGGTGGTCGGCGAAGGACGCGGTCTCGTTCATCAGATGGCTGGAGACGAGGACGGTTCGGCCCTCGCGGGCCAGTCGGCCCATCAACTCCCTGACCCAGATGATGCCTTCGGGGTCGAGCCCGTTCGACGGCTCGTCGAGCAGCACCACCTGCGGGTCGCCCAGCAGCGCCGCGGCGATGCCCAGGCGCTGGCGCATGCCCAGGGAGTACGTCCTGACCCGGCGCCGGGCGACCGGGGCGAGCCCCGCCTCCTCCAGGACCTCGTCCACGCGACGCTCCGGGATGCGGTTGCTGACCGCGAGGGCGCGCAGATGGTCGCGGGCGGTACGCGATCCGTGGGCGGCCTGTGCGTCGAGCAGGGCGCCGACGTGGTGCAGCGGCTCTTCGAGGGTCGCGTACGGGCGGCCGGCGAGGGTTGCGGTACCGGACGTCGGCCGGTCCAGGCCGAGCACCAGGCGCATGGTGGTGGACTTCCCGGCGCCGTTGGGACCGAGGAAGCCGGTGACCCGGCCCGGCTCGACGCTGAAGGTCAGCCGGTCCACGGCGCGTGTGGTGCCGTACTCCTTGGTGAGGTCTTGGACGTCGATGCTGGTCATGGCTCAAGGCTGGCCGTCAGGCGGGGCCCGGGGCCTCCCCCGCCGGTGGAGATCGGCTCCCTCGCTCGGGGGAGGCCCGTTGTCAGTGGCGGCTGTCACCATGACGGAATGGCCCGCCTGCTGCGCCCGCTGACCCGTGGGACGACGTACACCCGTCTGCTGCACCTGTGGGTTCCCATGCTGTTCGTCAGCGTGTGGATGTTCATCGACCCGTCCAAACCGTGGGTGCCCGCGCTGGCGCTGGTTCCGTTGGGGCTGGTCCCGGCCGTGCGCCTGGGCGAGGGTGTGCAGGCCCAGTGGATGCTGACGCCGGGCGCGCAGAGTGGACAGGACGCGGCGATCTCCGTCGCGCCGTCGGCCACGTGGCGGGACCGGCTACGGACCGTGTTGTGGCTGGAAGCGCGCATGGTCCTCGGATGGGTGACCGGAATGGCCACTGTCTGGCTGCCGCTCCTCGCGGTGGTGCTGGCCCAGCTTCCCTTCGGTCATGTGCCGGACGACATCCCGCTCCTCTCGGAGGCACACCCCCACTGGGCATACGCGCTGCTCGTGCCGTTACCGCTGATCGCCCTCTATGGAGCGGTGGTCGGTCTCGGTGAGCTGATCACGGTCGTCGCGCGCCGTCTCCTCGGGCCGTCGGCGGCCGAGCGGATGAGCGCCCTCGAGGAGCGCACCGAACGGCTCCTGGAGCGCACGCGCATCGCCCGCGAACTGCACGACTCGATCGGCCACGCGCTGACCGTGGCCGTGGTGCAGGCGGGTGCCGCGCGGGCGGCGGGCGACCCGGAGTTCACCGACCGGGCCCTCGGCGCCATCGAGGACACCGGCCGGGCCGCGCTGGAGGACCTGGAGCGGGTACTGGGCGTGCTGCGCGAGTCGGAGCGGCCCGCGAGCCGCCGCCCGACCCTGGCCGAGGCCGACCGGCTCCTGGAGTCGGCCCGCGCCTCCGGGGCGAAGGTCGACGCCGAGGTGACGGGCGCCCTGGAGACCGTTCCCGGCCCGGTCTCACGCGAGGGCTACCGCATCCTTCAGGAGTCGCTCACGAATGTGCTGCGGCACGCGGGGCCCGTACCCGTCCGGGTGCGTATCGCGGTCGAGGACCAGGCCCTGTCCCTGGAGGTGCGCAATCCCCTGACGGCGGAGGCAGCGGCGATATCCGGGCCGGGCAGGGGCAGTGGCCTGCGGGGCATACGGGAGCGCGCGGCGCTGCTCGGCGGCGGCGCGCGAACCGGCCCGGACGACGGCGACTGGCAGGTGCACGCCGAGCTGCCGCTGCGCTGACCTACGCTGACCGGATGCCGGTCACCGTTCTCATCGTCGACGACGAGCCCCTCGTACGAGCGGGTCTGCGTGCCGTCCTGTCCGCTCAGCCCGACATCGAGGTCGTCGGCGAGGCGGCAGACGGCGCCGCGGTGATCCCGCTGGTGCGGCAGTTGCGGCCGGACGTCGTCGCCATGGACGTACGTATGCCACTGCTGGACGGCATCGAGGCCACGCGCGCGGTGCTGCGGAGCTTCGACCGGCCGCCGAAGATCCTCGTGGTGACGACCTTCGAGAACGACGAGTACGTGTACGAGGCGCTGCGTGCGGGTGCCGACGGGTTTCTGCTGAAGCGGGCGCGGCCCGCGGAGATCGTGCACGCCGTGCGGCTGGTCGCCGAGGGCGAGTCGCTGCTGTTCCCGGCGTCGGTGCGGCAGCTGGCCGCCGAGTACGGGGACGGTGGCGGGAATCCCGCGGCGCGGGCGGCCCTGGAGCGGGCCTCTCTGACCGAGCGCGAGGCCGAGGTGCTGCGGCTGATGACCCGGGGGTTGTCCAACGCGGAGATCGCCGAGCGGCTGATCGTCGGGACCGAGACGGTGAAGTCCCATGTCAGCGCCGTACTGGCGAAGTTGGGTGCGCGGGACCGGACGCAGGCGGTGATCGCGGCATACGAGTCGGGGTTCGCGGCGCCCGGTTGATCCGGGGCTCCCGGCAAGGGGCTGGTGCCAGGCACTCGCCGGGGTCGGCCGCGCCGAGTACGATCCCGCCAAACACGCGCACGAGCTGGGAGGACGGACGTTGGGGCAGCTGACCGGCGGGGACCCCTCTCTGCTGCGAAGGATCAACTCCGCGGTGGTGCTGCACGCGCTGCGGGCCACGGACTGCGCGACACTCACCGAGATCACCCGGGTGACCGGACTGTCCCGGCCCACCGTCGAGGGCGTCGTCGAGGGGCTCGTCGCAGGCGGCCTCGTCGTCGAGACCGCGGCGGAGGAGGGCGCCGCCCGGCGCCAGGGGCGGCCCGCGCGCCGGTATCGCTTCCGGGCCGAGGCGGGCCATCTGCTGGGTCTTGACATCGGCTCGCACCGAGTGGCCGCGCTCCTCGCCGACCTGGACGGCCGGATCCTGGGCACGACGGCCAAGGACGTCTGTGAGACGGCGTCGGCGGACGAACGGCTGGACCGGCTGCGTACCGCCGTCGCCGAGCTGCTCCGCCACGCCGGCGTCGCGCGCGGCTCCCTGCGGGCCGTGGGTGTGGGCACACCCGGCATCATCGAGGCGGACGGCACCGTACGCCTGGGTGCGGCGCTGCCGGAGTGGACGGGGCTGCACCTGGGTGAGCGGCTGCGCCGCTCCTTCAAGTGTCCGGTGCTGGTGGAGAACGACGCCAACGCCGCGGCGGTCGCCGAACACTGGAAGGGCGCGGCCACGGAGTCCGACGACATGGTGTTCGTGCTGGCGGGGCTGAGCCCGGGCGCCGGGTCGCTGATCGGCGGACGGCTGCACCGGGGTTACGGGGGCGCGGCCGGGGAGATCGGCGCGCTGCATCTGCTGGGCCGCGAGGCGACTCCGGAGACGCTGCTGTCCACCACCGACGAGCCGTTGCATCCACTCGACGAGCAGGCGGTCGCGGAGGTTTTCGCGCACGCACGCGAGGGCGATCAGCGGGCCCGGGCGGCCGTCGACCGCTTCATCCAGCGCCTGGTGCACGATGTGGCGGCGCTGGTCCTGGCCCTCGACCCGGAGCTCGTCGTGGTCGGCGGCTGGGCGGCGGGGATCGACGGCGTGCTGGAGCCGCTGCGCAAGGAGTTGTCGCGCTACTGTCTGCGGCCGCCGCGGGTGGCGCTCTCTCTCCTGGGTGAGGCCGCCGTGGCGACGGGGGCGCTGCGGCTCGCTCTCGATCACGTGGAGGAGCAGTTGTTCGCGGTGGAGGGCACGGTTACCGCTCGCCGCTGAGGGGTGGAGGGGGTTTCTCGCCCCCGCCGCCCCTACCCTTCCCATCCCTGGGGGCTCCGCCCCCAG
>NZ_JAAKZY010000105.1 GCF_011045015.1 Streptomyces scabichelini
CCCGTACGCCACCCACCCCCTGCTCTTCGGCCGCCACCGGGTCCGCCGCATGCTGGGCATGCCACACGACGACTGGGACACCCTGGCAGACACCCTGCACAAGGCCCCGGTGTCCCTGGACGAACTCCACGACCCCAAACGCGTATGGGCCCTGGGCTCCGACAACCCGGCGGAACTCCAGGCCGAGATCGCCCGCCTCCAGTCAGAACTGACGACGGCGAGGGAGGCACTGTCCCGCCCGTTCCCGGTGGCGGTACTGCACTGGCCGGCGGACGAACTGGCCGAACTGCTCGCCGCGTACCCCTCGTTGGAGGCCGAGTACCCGTCCCACGAGGAGCACCTGGCGACGATAGAGACGTCGCTGCGGGAGCTAGCCGCGTCGGGAACGGGGAACCTGGGCATCGTGCCGGGCACGGTCCCGTCGTACGAGGCATTCGCGGCGTCGGAACTCGCATCGCCTGCGGACGCGTCGCTGCTGCCGCAGTATGCGACGACGTTGGCGGCCCGGGGGCGGGCGATTCCGTGGCCGCCGCAGCGGGGGACGGCTTGCTGGTGCGGGTCGGGGCGGACGTACGAGGAGTGCCATGGGAACGCCGACTGACTGACTGACGGCCTGGGGGGCCTGCTGTGGATGAGCCGAGCCCTGGCCTGGTCGCCTGCTAGGTGCTAGGTGCTAGGGGAAGGCACTCCCTCAGCGGCACGCAGCAGCGTGACCACCTGACCTTTCCCGGTCACAGCACCAGGTCGCCCGGCAAATTGATCGTCTTGTACTCCAGGAACGAGCTGAGTCCCTCGGGCCCGAACTCGCGGCCGATGCCGGATTCCTTGTATCCGCCGAAGGGGGCGGCGAACTCGATCCGGTATCCGTTCAGCGTCAAGGTCCCCGTGCGCACCTGGCGAGCGATGCGCATGGCCCGGTCCAGGTCGTTGGTCCAGACGCTTCCCGACAGGCCGTACTTCGAGTCGTTCGCGATACGGACCGCGTCGTTGTCGTCGTCGAAGGGGATGACAACGAGCACGGGGCCGAAGATCTCCTCCTGCGCGATGCGCATGGAGCTGTCGACGTCTGCGAAGATCGTCGGTTCGACGTACCAGCCCGTCGGCTGACTCGCGGGCCGACCGCCGCCGACCGTGATCGTCGCGCCGTCCTGCCGCCCGCCGGCGATGTAGTCCTCGACCCGCCGCCGCTGGCGCTCGGCCACCAGCGGGCCGACCTCGGTCGAGGGGTCATCCGGATCGCCGACCCGCAGTGAGGCAGCTGATTGCGAGATCGCGTCCACAACATGCTGGTAGCGGCTGCGATGAGCGAGGATCCGGGTCTGTGCCAGGCAGTGCTGGCCGGACATCATGATCGCGTACGGCATGAGGGCGGGCACGACGCTGTCGATGTCGGCGTCCTCGAGGATGATGGCGGGCGACTTCCCGCCGCACTCGAGGGTGACGCGCTTGAACTGCTCGGCGCACAGCGCGCCGATCCGCCGTCCTACGGCGGAGCTGCCCGTGAAGCTGATCTTGTCGACCAGCGGGTGCCGTACGAGTGCCTCACTGTTCTCCCGGTCGGCGGGCACGATGTTGAGGACACCCGGAGGCAGACCGGCCTCCATGGCAGCGTCGGCGAGCAGGTAGGCGTCCAAGGGGGTCTCCGGCGCGGGCTTCAGCACGACGGTGCAGCCGGCGATCAGGGCGGGAGCCAGATTCACCATCGTCAGGATGAGCGGCGCATTCCACGGCACGATCTGCCCCACGACGCCCACAGGCTCGCGAAGGATCCGCGCGGGACCGCTGAGACCTGCTCGATGCTGCTCGAAGGGGAACGTGGCGGCAAGTTCCCGGTAGTAGTCCAGAACCATCACGGGAATCGGTGCCTGGAGTTGGTTGGAGAAGCTGATCGGTGAGCCCATCTCTGTGGTGATGAGCTGCGCGATCTCGGGGACATGCGCGCGCAGGTACTCGCCGAACGCACCCAGCGCGTCCGCACGCTCCTGCGGAGACATGCGGGGCCAGGGGCCATCATCGAAGGCGGCGCGCGCCGCGCGTACTGCGCGGTCGATATCGGCAGGCGTCGATGAGGGAGCGGTACCGATCCGCTCCTCCGTGACCGGAGAGATGACCTCGATCACCTCTTCCGAGGCAGGCGAGACCATGTCCCCGCCGATGAACAGCCGGTCTTGGACTGTGCGGCTGGTCATGACCGCTCCTTTCGCGGTGCCGAGAAGCGCCCACGCGGATGGCCGTCAGCGAGCCAGGCCAAAGCCGTCACCGCGTGATACTGCCTTCAGCCGACCACGCCCGCCCCTCGCCCGCGCGCAGGATTCCACCAGACGAAGGACCGATGCCGTGGCGACCCGCGAGCAACAACCTGCGAACCTTCTAGGCCACGGCACTGGCTAATCGACCCGATCAGCCATCAGTTCTTCTTCAGCTCTTCTTCAGCTCTTCTTCAGCTCCTCGGCGAGCATCACAAGGATGCCGCTGGGACCGCGGACGTACGTGAGCTTGTAGACGTCCTCATAGGTCGCCACACCGCGAAGCGGACGGCATCCGTGCTTTGCGGCCGTCTCAAGGGCTGCGTCGATGTCGTCGACTGAGAAGGCGACGCGATGCATGCCAATCTCGTTGGGACGAGTGGGCTCCGACTCGATCGCTTCGGGATGGATGTACTCGAAGAGCTCAAGGCGACCGTGACCGTCCGGCGTCTGGAGCATCGCGATTTTGGCGTGATTGCCATCAAGGCCGACGGCGGTGTCGGTCCACTCACCACTGACCGTGTCACGGCCGACGACCGTGAGGCCGAGGTCGGTGAAAAAGGAGATCGCTGCTTCGAGGTCGCGAACGGCAATGCCGACGTTCTCCAGTTTGATGGCCATGCGCTGCATGCTACCGAGCCGGGCCGACCGGGTGTTTCCGGCAAGGACGCAGCCGAGTAGCAGGGCATCGTCGAGGTCGACTAGTTCTACTTGTCGCCCCACTTGGTCCGGAGTTCAACTGAGTGAGGAGTTTCAAGGCTCTGTCCGCAGTTCCGTGAATCCCCAGGTCAGCGGAGTGAGCGACGGATCGTTTCGGCAGAGTATGATGCTCCTATTGGTGTCAAGCGGCGTTGAGCCATTGCCGGTAGGCGGTGGCGAGTTCGTAGTTGGGGCGGGTTCCTCGTTCGATTTCGCTGATCCGGGCGGGGACCGTTCCGAGGTGGTTGGCGGCCCGCGACGAGTAGGCTGATCGTTCGTCATCGGACGGGGAGGCCGGCGTGGACTATGGCGACAAGCTCTTCTGGCTCTCGGTTGTGATTCAACGCAAGTACGCGCAGATCTGCGCCGAGTTCGACCTGACCCCCTCGCAGGCCACGCTGATCTGCGCAGTCAGGAACGAGCCGCGGCAGATGGCTGACCTCGCCGCGTCGTTGGGTATGACCAAGAACGCATTGAGCCAGCTGGTCGATCGCACCGCGCAGCGCGAGTTGGTCGGCCGGGCAAGCTCGGCGCAGGACCGACGGGTCATCATGCTCAGTGCGACGCCCACAGGGAAGGTGCTCGCCGAGGCCGTTTACGCCGAGGTCGCCAAGCGCCTGCCCGAGATCGCGAGGAACCTCGACGCCGACGACCAGCGCGACTTCGAGCGCGTGGCCACCGCCATCGTGGACACCTCGGACCTCTCTTCGCCCACCTCGAACCAACCCATCACACCGTGAGGTCCCGCTACACCCGCACCTTGACGTAGTTCACGCCATGAACTAATTTCGTTCATGCCGTGAACTAGTGAAGGGTGGCAGCGATGAGCACACAGACGACCGGCACGATCGCAGTCTTCGGCGCGACGGGGCAACAGGGCGGGGCGGTGGTCGACGCGCTGCTGGACCACAAGGCGCGGGTGCGGGCTTTGGTCCGCAACCCGCAGTCCGACCGGGCTCAGGCGCTGGCCGCCCGCGGCGTCGAGCTGGCGGCCATCCGGGCCGACGACCCGGCGTCGCTGGCCGCCGCGCTGGCGACGGTCGAGGGGTTCTACTTCATGACCCCGGAGGCGAACAGCCTCGAAGAGGTCGAGGCGGAGATCCGCATCGGTACCGCGCTCGTCGACGCGGCGGTCGAGGCGGGCGTCCCGCACGTCGTGTTCAACTCGGTCTGCGGAGCGGACCGGGAGTCGGGTGTGCCGCACCACGACTCGAAGCACTGGATCGAGGAGCACCTGAGGAAGTCCGGCCTGAGGGCCGCGATGGTTCGCGCGACCGCCTTCATGGAGAACTTCGCGAGCGTGATGGCACCGAGCCTGGAGCATGGGGAGATCGTGCTGAGGCTGCCGCTGCCAGAGGACGTCGCCCTGAAGATGATCTCAGTCAGGGACATCGGCCGGGTCGCCGCCGCGCTCCTGCTCGACACCGCGGAGGCGCCCGGCGGAGCCGTCGAGCTCGTCGGCGACGAGCTGACGGGCCCCCAGATCGCCGCGGCGTTCGGCGCGCGCGCCGGGCTCCCGGCACGGTACGAGGCCCTCCCGTTGAGCGTGCTTCCCAGCGACCTCGACAGGGCGATGTTCCGCGAGTTCGCGGAGGCGGCGGAATACCCTTCGGATCTTGCGGTGGTGCGGGCGATCGAGCCGGCCACCCTGGACCTGGCCGAGTGGATCCGATCCACCGGCTGGACCGCGCCCACAAACGTGGCTGGTTCCTGAGCCTCCGGCCGCGATGAACGCCCCGCGATCGTGCCCACGGTCTCGGCGCTCTGGGCACGTCAACGTCCGCAGTTCCGTGAATCTCATGGCTGGGTGAGGATCCGCACCCTAAGAAGTTCGAATGAGGCTCGGCCGTACATAGCTCGCTTGAGTGTTTTCACCCGGTTTACGTGTCCCTCGACGACCCCAGAGCTCCAGGACAGGGTCAGACCGGCGGTCACCGCGTCGAGGTCCTGGCGGAGGAAGCCGGCGCAGCCCTTCATGGGCTTCGGTGCGTCCTGCTCGGCATGCCGGATCCACTCCAGCAGCAGGTATCCGCGCTGGTGACGGACCAGGTCGGCGAACGCCCGAGCGAGATCGCAGGCTCGGGTGATGTCGGGGCAGGCGAGCCGGACTTGAAGGAGTCGCTCGTCCTGGCTGTCGGTGAGCGTCTCCCGGGGCCGCATGATCCACGAGGTGATCTTGCGAGGGCTCGGGATTTCGGCCCGGAGCGGTTCGGCGGTGCCCGCGCGGAGGGCGGCGAGGTGTTTGCGGACAACCTGGCGGCTGCCGCGGTAGCCGCGGGCCTGGATCTCCAGGAACAGTCGGGTGCCGCTGACCTGTCCTTGTGCTTCGGTAAAACGGGCGTTGAGATATGCCTTGAACGGTTCCAGGACGCCGTTGGGGCGGCGCTCGCGGGCGGAGGCCAGCAGCTCGTCGAGGTCGGTGTCGCGAAAGCGGCGCACGGTCTTGCGGTCGAGGTTCAGACGGCGGGCGATGGCGCTGATCGTCCAGCGTTTCTCCAGCAGGCGGTTGACGTCCTCGTAGCGGTAGCGGGTGCGTTCGATGATCTGGGTGCGGGGCAGTTCCGCGGGTGGTAACAGCATCGGGGGCGGTTCCGACACCTTGGTCAATGTCTCCTCCTTGGCGCGTTTGCGCAGGCAGTCGCGGTGCTGGTGGCAGGTCTTCTCCACCGCCGCGGACAGGTTCTGCAACAGATGCCAGCGATCAGCGACTTCCAGGGCATGAGGGGCGGCTTCCCTGACCTCCTTGGTGTAGGCGGTGGCCCGGTCGCGGCAGATGATCTCGGCACCGGGATGCTCGGTGAGCCAGGCCGCGAACGTCTCCGAAGTGCGGTCGGGCAGTACATCCACGACCCTGCCGGCCTCGACGTCGACCAGCACAGTGCCGTAGGTGCAGCCCTTGCGGAAGGCGAATTCGTCGACGCCCAGCACCCGCGGCGCACGGTCCGGCACCGTCAACAGCCTGAGCAGCCGGGTCCGGCCCGCGGCCAGCCGCAGACGGCGGCACAACCGCGCGGCTGGACGTCCGCCCAGTTCCACCGCGATCGACCGCAGCCAGACTGTCAGTCCGGTGCTGGAGCGGCGGTGCCGCTCGGACAGGCCCGGCACCTGCTCGACGAACGTCTTGCGGGAACAGTTCTTCCGGTCGCAGAAGTACCGGCGGACCCGCAGCCGGACTATGACCCGGCGAGATCCCAACGGCCTTTCATTCAGGGCGCGTTGGTACGTGCTGTGTATGCGCCTCGCCTGTTTCCGGCAGTCCGGGCATCGGCCTGGGCGAGCGGTGGACACCGCCTCCACGACGAGGACGTCGGAGGAGTCGCTGACGCGCTCCACTCGCACATCGATCCCGGGAAACAGCACAGCCTCGACCGTCTTACTCGCCATGCCGGGACATACTCTGCCGAAACGATCCGTCGCTCACTCCGCTGACCTGGGGATTCACGGAACTGCGGACAGAGCCCGGCGCGCTCTGGGCGGAGCAGAAGAGGGCCTCATCGACATTCTCCAGGGCATGCATGACCTGCGCGTCGCCATCGGCGATGTGGCCGGGCAGGAGGACGAAGAAGATCGCTAGGCACAGTCCAACGGATCATGTGACCGTTCCGCGATCCGGCTATGGCTTCGGGCGTGAGCTGCTCCGATATAGGCGTGGCGGGAGCCACGGCCAAGTAACTCCCGCCACCTGTCCGTGTCCTCATGGAAAGGACAACACGGCCACCTTGCCTCGCAAATCACGAGGCCCTCCGCGCTGGAGCGGCAGCCCTTCGCAGCCGTCACCCGGTCGGCGGAACCATTGCCGTGCTTGGCGGGCTGCCTGGTCGCCGAGGTGCGGGGGCGAGGCGGACGGTCCAAGGGCGCAGGCGGATACGCAGGGGCGGGGTCGGTGGAGGTGGCGGGCGTTTGGGTTCGCGCCAGTCCGCCACCGGTTTCGTCAGCCGGCGCGTCATCAGGGCCATGACGCTCCAGGCCAGATGCGCCTCGGCGTGCTGGGGAAATACCTCGGGCCGACTCCGCGTACGGCGGCGAACTGGTTACCTGGGCGAAGAACCGCCTCCGCTTCACTCTCACTCGGCAGGTGCGTCTTCTTGGACGAGGTGGCCCGCACCGGGGATTGGCTCAAGTCGCGCGCCTGGGATTCGGGCGGCGAGCTCCCGTCCCTTGGCCACGGGGATCCAGGTGTCGTCTTGGCCCCAGCACCCCAGCGTCGGGAAGCCGACTCGCAGACCGGCGGGATCTCTGAGCTCGATGCCGTCTCGCTGGTCTGGCCAAGCCTCGCGTCCCGTGTGGACGCGGACCAACGTCGGCTGCGGCAGGATGACCGCTGTGAACCCCTTCGAGCGCCTTCTTCACGCCCTGGATGGGGCGGGCCTCTGGCGCGATGTCTCGACCGATAAGACGCGCGCGCTCATCCGGAGGCTCATGTCCGGCCAGGACGCGGCTTGGGCGTCTGGTGGCGCCTGGCGTGCTGACGGTGAAGACCTTGCCGACGGTGATGTCGAGGTGTGGCTGCGCGGCATGGCGGCACCACTCAACGATTGTGGGGTCGACCTGACGGTCGCGACCGACTCAGGTCCGTTCGATGAGGGCCTGGCCCGCTACACAGTGACGGTGAACGGCACTGCACTCAACCTGTACACCGTCGACCCGGCTGACCCGCGCGTGCCGTTGACCGATGACCCGTGGATGGACTGCACCGTCGAGCCTGCCGCCGAGGTGAACCGGCTACTCCACGCGGCCGGAAGCGACCGCCGCATTGCGCTGTTCTGGCCGGGCGGCAATGACGGGTTCTCTGTGCTCGGCCCCGAGAGCGTTCTACACCAGGCTGCTGCGGCAACCTCAGCAGTCGACGGGGCGTCTGCCTTCATTGTCCCCTAAGGACTGGATCGAAAGTGCGGGAGAGCTGTTCGAAGCGGCGATGTTCGGCGGGGACACGTCCGCGCTGGACCTGTCGGATGACGTGCTGGACGCAGTCGAGGCGCCGCTTTCCATGGCGCGGGGCAAGGTACTGCACGTCCGCTTCCTCAGCGACCGTGAAGAGAACAGCCAGGAAATGGTGCTGTTCGAGCGCGCGGCCGAGTTGTACGAGCGTCTGGGGGACGCGTCGGGTGAGGCGGACGCGTTGTTCTGGGTTGGCTGCTGGCACCAGGTGGTCAAGGGTGACGGCGCCACCGGCAGGCCATACTTCGAGCGGTCCTACGCGCTGGCGAAATCCGTCGGCGACCGGATGACGATGTCCTATGCGATTCGCCATCTCGGCTTCGCCGACAAGGACGCAGGCCACTTCGATCAGGCCCGCAAGCGGTTGACCGAATCGGTGACACTGCGCCGGGAGATCGGCTTCAGGCCCGGGGAAGCGGCTGGCCTGGTGGCACTGGCCTACCTCGCGGCCGAAACCGGCGACCCATCGGCGGCGCCCCACCACCTCGACGAAGCGCAGTCGGTCGCCGAGAGCTGCGGTGCCAAGGCCGTGTCGGGGTGGATCGAGCAAGCCCGCACGCTCATCCGCTCCTAGTGATGGGAAAGTGCTGGTCACAGCCACTCGTTGAGGACTGCGACCAGCACGGTCGCCTCGTAGCGGACGGCAAGCTTGTCGTATCGCGTGGCCACGGCCCGGTTGCGCTTAAGGCGATTGATTCCGCACTCGACGGCATGCCGCTCGCGGTAGTCGGTCTTGCCGAACTTCGGCGGCCGGCCGCCTCGGGAGCCGAGTTTCTAACGGTTGCGGACGCGGTCGGCAGGGACCGTATGGTCGCCTTGATCCCGTGTTTGCGCAGGTAGGCGCGGTTGTGCCGCCGGAAGAGGTCGCGGCGACGGTAAGTGCGGCGGTGCACCAGGAGCGCCGGGATCGGGACCGACGAAAGTAGAGGGCTCGAAAACGATCACTTTTCGCCGCAACGCCTTCGACTGTCAGTGGCTGCTGTTAGAACAGAGCCCTATCGGCGTAGAAATCGAGGGAGCATCGGTGGCGGAACCGGGGGACCTGACGCAGCCAGTCGCAGGCGTCTACGAGCAGCTCATTACGCGCAGCTTGCACGGTGAGATAGAGCGGCTCGAAGCAGCGGGCTGGAAGGCCATCCATTCGGAAGTCAGCGCAGAATCGTCCCCGCACGTGCTGGCTCGCTATATCGGTGAGACCGTCGGACGCAGGCTGAGCCAGCTCCCCCACGACAAGCAGGTCGCCGTCGCGAACCAGATCCTCGAGTCGCTGGCCGTGAGTGCGCCCGACCCGGACGAAACCGTCGGCTCCATCGTCGAGGGCCCGCGGCAGCTCCTGACCCTTGCAGAGCAAGAAGCTCCAGGTGTCTACGCACTACGCCCACTCACACCCCTCTCGGAAACCTCGCTCATCACCAACTCCCCGGACGATCCCAGCCTGGGCGCGGAGTTGAGGGCCGAGCTTGCCACAGCGGACCGTATCGACCTGCTCTGCGCATTTGTGAAGTGGTACGGCATTCGCGTCCTTGAAGATTCGTTGCGCGCCGCGAAGGAGCGAGGCGTGCCGATCCGTGTCATCACGACGACCTACATAGGCGCCACTGATCGACTCGCGCTCGACCGCCTTGTTCGCGACTTCGGCGCCGAGGTAAAGGTCAACTACGAGATCCGGTCCACGCGGCTACACGCCAAAGCGTGGCTGTTTCGGCGCAACAGTGGCTTCGATACCGCCTACGTCGGTAGCTCGAACTTGTCCAAGGCCGCGCTGCTTGACGGCTTGGAGTGGAATGTACGGCTGTCATCCGTCGCCACCCCCGCGGTACTCGACAAGTTCGAGGCGACCTTTGACGCGTACTGGAACGACAGCGCCTTCGAGTCGTACGACCCCGACGACGATGGCGAGCGTCTCGAACGAGCCCTGGCTCAGGCGGGCGGTTCCGGCTCCCCTAGCGACCTGAAGATCAACCTCTCCGGGCTTGAGGTGCATCCTTTCCCGCACCAGCGGGACATGCTCGAACGTCTCCGTGTAGAGCGCGAAATCCGCGGCCGGAACCGCAATCTCCTTGTCGCAGCCACCGGCACCGGCAAGACGGTGATGGCGGCCCTCGACTATCGATCACTTCGCAGAAAGCTCGGCAACGGAAATCCGCGGCTACTGTTCGTCGCCCACCGCAAAGAGATACTCAGGCAGTCCCTGCGTACGTACCGCGAGGTCCTCGACGACGCATCCTTCGGGGAGCTGCTCCACAGCGGCGAAGACCCACGCGACTGGAACCACGTCTTCGCGAGCGTCCAGTCACTCAACGTCCAGCGGCTGGAGCAACTCGCTCCCGACCACTTCGACTTCATCGTCATCGACGAGTTCCACCACGCCACAGCGACGACCTACCGGCGCGTCATCGACCACTTCAAGCCGAAGGAACTGCTAGGACTCACCGCCACGCCCGAGCGGATGGATGGGCGGAATGTGCAGGACGAGTTCTTCGAGGGACGCATCGCCGCGGAGATGCGGCTCTGGGAAGCGCTCGAGAATGATCTGCTGTGCCCTTTCCACTACTTCGGCATCCCGGACGGCACCGATCTGACCAACATCGGTTGGCAAAAGGGCACTTACGCGGATCGCGACCTCGGCAACCTTTATACGGGCAACCACGCGCGCGCCCGCATCGTCGTCAAGCAAATCCGGGACAAGGTCTCGAACCCGGGAGCCATGCGCGCCCTGGGCTTCTGCGTCACCAAGGCGCACGCGCACTTCATGGCCGACTTCTTCCGCGAGGCTGGGTTCCAGGCGGTAGCGCTCGACAGCGACTCGCCGGCTGCGGTACGAGCGCAGGCGCTGGCTGATCTACGCGACGGCAAACTTCAAGTGATCTTCTCGGTCGACCTGTTCAACGAAGGTCTGGACATCCCTGACGTCGACACCTTGCTCCTCCTGCGCCCGACAAACAGCGCCACGATCTTTCTCCAGCAACTGGGCCGGGGCCTACGCCGGACAGAGACGAAGCCGGTGCTCACTGTCCTGGACTTCATCGGCCAGCATCGGGCGGAGTTCCGCTTCGAGGAGCAATTCCGGGCCCTGACGAATCTCTCCCGGAACCGACTCGTCGACCACATCGAGCGTGACTTCCCGCAGCTTCCCTCCGGATGCCAGATCATCCTGGAGGGTAAGTCCAAGAACCTCATCCTCGACAACATCCGCACCCAACTGGGCGCCACCATCAAGACCTTGGTGACCGAAGCCAAGGCGTACAGCACGCCGCGCCTCGCGGACTTCCTCCACGAGAGCCGCCGCGAAATCAAGGAGCTCTACAAGAGCGATAACTCCTGGACTACGGTCCTCCGCAAGGCAGGCCTGGTCGAAGACCCGGCGCCTTCAGGGGAAACGGCACTTCTCAAACGCGCCCACGCGTTCCTACACGTAGACGACCCCGAACGGGCCCACGCCTACCTTCGTCTGCTCGCCGACGATGCCCCCGCGTACGAGGCTCTGGCTCCCACGGACCAGACGTACGCTCGCATGCTCTTCTTCAACCTGTGGGACAACGCCGGGGGCTTCACCAGCTTCCAGCAAGGCCTCGAATCACTGCGCACCCAGCCGGTGGTCCGCGATGAGCTTCGGCAGGTGCTGTCGTACGTCATCGAGCAGGCCGACCACTTCCCGATCCCCCTGTCCGGGCCCCATGGCCACGTCCCATTGAAGGTCCACAGCGCCTACAACCGCTCCGAGATACTGGCCGCCCTCGGCGTGGCCCGCTTCGGTGGCCAGATGCCGAGATCGTTCGCCCAGGGCGTCCAGTGGGTCGAAGACCTCCAGACAGACGCCCTACTCATCACGCTGGAGAAGAACGAAAAGGACTTCTCCCCCACCATCCGCTACAAGGACTATGCGCTGAGTCCCACGCTCTTCCACTGGGAATCGCAGAACGCCACCGCAGAACATTCCCGTACGGGCCTGCGCTACCAGCAGCACGCACAACAGGGCAGCCACGTCCTCCTGTTCATGCGCCGCTACAAGAACAACGACATCGGCAAGTCCCAACCTTGGATGCTCCTAGGCCCAGCCACGTACGTAGAGCACACCGGCAGCAAGCCGATGGCGATCACCTGGCAGCTGGAGCATGAGCTCCCGGCTGATGTGTGGACGTATTCGGCCATCGCAGCGGGCTGACGGCGTGAAGGCAAAGCCCCGCCGCCAGCATCCAAGCTGATCACGAGATCTTCAGGCACTTCAGAATGGGTGCCCGGGCAGGATCCGAACCTTCGCACACGACTCCGGAGGGCCTTTCGTCTAGTAGACAACAGTCTGGTCAGAGACTCCATCGAGCCAAAAAGGTTGATCCCTGTCCACGAATAGTCCACGAGTTGGCGTTCCCCATGACGGCGCTCACCAGGCTTGGTGCGGCAGCGGCAGGATCCTCTGCCGCACCAATTTTGATGATTTGGCCAGTTGCCTCTGACAGTGCCACGAGTAAGAGGGGGGAACGAGATGGGGGAGCTGAACGCGGGCCCCTCATGGTCGCAAGGCGTCTTCAGTGAGCTGGTTGTTCCATTATCGAAGCTGATTCCCGAGTGCATTTGTCCGAGCCCATGAACGAGCGATGGGTGGTCATCAAGGCGTACACACACGTTGGAGGCCTACGGGCATGGCCTGCACGCCTCACAGTACGAAGAACAGGCGATGGGCCTGGCTGGCCTTCCGGGCGCAACACCGTTGCGTCTACAAGCACGCACTGTGATGGTTGTCGCCGGCCAGGTCCTCTACCCGATCCGCTATGCCAAGCGGGACATCCCAGTCACTGTGGCTCGTCTCCGCCGCGCCGGTCGGTCTTCGCGCTGACCCTGATTCGACGTCATGGCCCGTAGCCCATGCAGGGAGAGCTTGATCTGGGTCTCGAAGAACTGCAGGAGCATGAGCTTCACAGCGGTCTGAACTAACTGGATCGGCGATGCGCCATGGACACGGGACTCATGCGCCTTGAGTGGGGAGAAGCAGAGCTGCGCTGCGGCGACCGCCAGCTGCTCTGGCAGCACCATGAGGTCCTGGACTTGCCAAGCACCCGATGATCCGCGTGACAAGGGTGAGCCGAAGGAGCTTAGAAGAGCTCGCCTGCATCGCGGCTTCAGGACGCCGACCTGCACTATCTTCCGATCGCATCGAGTGAGCTCGCTATGTTCGACGCCTGCTTGGCAGAGGTTCGCTGTCACTCATGCTCGCCGCCTGCCGACGGGACACCCGGGGCTCTTCCATCAGTAACCCGCCCAACTGCCAACCTCGCACTCCTTCAAGGGGTTTGTGCTGCACAAACACCTCATGACGCCTGATCACTGAGGTAAGTTTGCCGCTATGGCAGATCTCGATGAGCTCGAAGGCATCGCTGAGGACCCGAGCGATCAGGTGGCGGACATCAGCACAGCCGGCATGATCAAGATCGGGCAACAGCCTCAGATAGTCACGCCAGTGACTGAGACAATCCTTTCAGTCCTCTCTTCGATAAAGGATGGTTCAGTAGTCCTGCAGCCACCTTATCAGCGCCGCGCCTTTTGGGACAGAAAGAAGAAGTCGGCCCTCATCGAGTCTGTGTTTCTTGGCCTGCCACTTCCGCTAATCTATCTTGCCGACGCCGAGGTGAATATGGATGGCGAGGCGGTGCCAGTTCGGGAGGTAGTTGACGGGCAACAACGGCTCACATCGTTGAAAGAATTCTATGATGGAACGCTAACAATTCCCGATGATTCTGTCGTTGAAGAGCTCCGCGGAAAAAGGTTCGTAGACTTGAAGCCGGGCTTGAAAGCAGGGTTCAAGAACTTCAAACTCTCAACTGCCACTATTCCCATAGATGCCCGCGCGGATAAATTTGAGCTATTTAAGCGATTGAATCAGAGGAGCACGGTTCTTTCGGACCAAGAACTCCGGAATGCGGTGCATCATAGTGAGTATCTGCGACAAATCAAGGATCACGCGGAGAGGCTCAGGGAAAAGCTAAGAGTTTCCGATGCGGAGTGGAGCCGAATGAAGGATGTTGAATACCTTTCGCGGTTGCTCGCCTACCAGCGTCGGGGATATCTCGACTTCCCGAACAAGCGTCTCAATCAATTTCTCAACGAAGAAATGCTTGTGGGGAAGTCGGAAGATTCAGACGTCCGAGAACGTCGATGCAAGCAGGTTGAAAAAGCTCTAGACCGTGTAATCGCCGTATTTGGTGAACTTAGGTTCCGACCCTACCGTATCCCAGATCGTAGTTTCGGTGAATGGGCTAGAACGCTGAACCGGGCGCTAATGGAGACGCAGGTCTGGGCGTTCCTCGATCATTCTCGGTACGGGTTCAAGGATGCCGGATCTTTTGATCGAGCTATCCGAGAGCGGAGCACTGAGATCGTCGACGCCGTGCAGCGACTACATGTCTACAACGAGCGTTTCAATGATGCCATCCAGCGAGGTACCACAGGCAAACCAAACGTAGAGTTCAGGTTCGCCAGATACGACGCCGCCATCCGTATCGCGCTTGGCGATATCCCGAAAGGTCGCCGGCAGCGTTTCTTTACGCTGCAGCAAAAGCAGAATATGTGGGACCGAACTGCGGCTGAGGATCGCAAGTGCTCCGAATGTGACCGCCCACTGAGGTTCGAAGAAGCAGAGGTTGACCACATCAAGCCCTTCGCAGAGGGTGGAGAGACTGTCGAAGGGAATGGGCAACTGTTGCACAGGGCCTGCAATAGAGCCAAGGGCGCTCGGTGGGACCCTGTGGAAGAGGTAGAGACGGATGCCGCCTAGTCAGCGTACCTGGTGGCTGCATCGGTCGTATTGGGAATCGCTCACTGATTTGCCACTTCAGTGCTTCGTTCTTGGCTCCATTATGCAGTCTGCTCGGCCTATCTGACATTTGAGGGAACGTGGAGATTCCAAAAGAAGCGCGCGAGGGGGATCCTCTCACCGCTAAGATTAAGACCTGGCTTTCAGAGCAGGGATATCCGCTCGAAATGCGTGTGGCTAGAGTCTTCAAAAGTCACGGAATACCCGCAGTGCCGTCTGATTACTATTTTGATCACGAATCAGGAACTCAACGCGAAATTGACCTTGCGGGCAGAATTCGCCTGCTCTCTCCGGAGGGCGGATCCCGTCAAATCTCGACGTACCTCTGCCCAATTGTGGAGTGTAAAAGCTCTCCAGGAAAGCCATGGATCCTCTTTGGTGGGGGATTGCAGCTGGCGTCCGCGGCGAAGATCGCTCAGCGGTTCGTCCTGAAGCAAGCGACTTCGTACTGGTCTCGCTTTGCGCGGCAGCTTGACCAGAATCCGGTCATGCGTGCAAAGGTGCCTCTATTTGACGTGGAGAAGGACCCTTCCTATTCTGCGGTTCGAAGCAGTTTGGGGAAGAGTCGGGAAGACGTTGCATACTCGGCAATGACAAGCGTTTCCAAGGCAGCCTTTGGTGTGGCAAACAAGTACAACATGCCAGGCAACTTGGCGCTCCAGATCGCAGTGCCCGTGATTGTCGTGGACTCTCCGATTTACAAATGTGTGCTAGATGACGCGGGGGATACGGATCTCGCAAGAGTGACCTCTGGAACTATCGTTTGGCGTAATAGAGTGTCCGGCTCAACCCTGCCTCATTCTATAGTAAGAGTCTATTCAGAAGAGGCGCTTCCTGAATTATGTCAGGAAATATTGAAGACTGCGGAAACTCTCCGCCTGGCGATCGGGGAAGATTCATGGTTGGGCGAGGCTGGGAGTAGTTGAGCAGGTATTCATGTCGGCAACATTGCAATGCTGGTGCATAAGCCAGGCCCTAGTTTTGAAGATCCCGGTTGAGCTGGTGAGACACTGACCTGCGCGTTCTCGGAATGCTCGCCGACGTCCCACCGCTCGCCGTCCGATCGGGCACGCAGAGGGCACACCCGCTCGACTCTCGTCAGCACGGACGGTCAGGCCCCCATGCTCTTTGCGATCACGCTGCTCAAGACATCGACGAACACGTTGCGAGCAACACCGCCCGCCGTGTCCGCGGCTTCGCGGAGGCGAGACCGCTGCTCGGGGTCAGCCTCTTCGTCGGCAGCTTCCCCCAAGCGCTGGATCAGGGTGTCTATCAGCTGCTCAGCAGTCGGCCACTGCCCGACAGCTTGACGTGCCTCCTTGGATATGCGCTTCACGTACCAGGAGCCCACAGGGCCCATGGTTCGCTCAAGGGTGATGTATCCGGCACTGTCCAGAGCAAGCGCCGCCTTACTGATGTCGGTTACGTCAAGACCTGTTTCATCCGTGATGTCCCGCAGCTCAGGGAAGGACGCACCACCTGCGGCATCCACCTGCTGAACGAGCGCGTCAAGGACTGGCAGATCACGTTCGACCCATGTGCTCTCCATGGTCCAGACTCTACGGGGTAGTTCGGGCATTTGTAGCGTTAGCTCACCAAACGTGCGCCCCCAGCAGGATTCGAACCTGCGCACACGGCTCCAGGGGGACATGCCCTAAAGGAGCTGAAGATGGCATTTGACCTGAGCTCCTTTAGGTCAGCTGTCAACATGGGCGCTCTCTATCACCTACCGCGCCCAGCCCGAATCTGGCGAGGTCGCCGGTAGGAAGGGATCAGTGTCAGTGCCGTCTAGTCAGATAGTCCTACTAGTAGTACTGGAGGACTGGAGTTGTGAAGTGACCGACGGACGGGACTTGATCGAGCGAATAGGGAAGCTGCGCCCCGCCCACCGGCACACGGGTCAACCGCTGCATCGCCCACTGCTGCTCCTGTGGGCCATGGCCCAAGCCGTACATGGGCGTCCACGCGAGCAGCCCTGGTCTGTGGTCAAGGAGGCTGTGGGGCCGCTGCTCACTGCTTTCGCCGGCTCAGCCGACGGCCAGCAGGATGTGCTGTATCCCTTCTGGGCCCTGCAGCGGAACAAGCTGTGGGAGGTGGCGGATTCCGCTGACCTTCCCCTGACGAGTCAGGGGCGACGCCCGAAACTGTCCGCGCTGGATGAGGCCAACCCCCTTGCTGGGCTGCCGAAGCAGGACTACGACCGTCTGACTGAAGACCTCGAACTGGCGGCATGGGCCGTAAGCACACTGCTCCTGCGGTTCTTCACACCCACGCCAGCATTGCTGCTGGAAGCCTTGGGGCTAAAGGAGTTGATGTCCGGACAGATTGCCACCTGCTTGCGTCCTCTTCCTGGGGAGCCGTACCCGCATCGCAACGCCATAGCCGACGTTTATGGCGGTAATCGCGTGCTGGGGATCACTCCGCTCGCGGATGGCATCCTCACTGTCTACTCGGATGACAAGGGCCCTTACGCTGACCAGCGAATACCGGAGATGGACTGGATTGCCTACACCGGCGACGGTCTGTCTGGCCACCAGACCTTGACCGCGGGCAATCGCTCCATGGCGGAATACCAAGAGCAGCAGAAGGCCCTGCGCTACTGGCACAAGCCCCACAAAGGCCACTGGACTTTCGAGACCTGGGCGGTCATCGTCCAGCGCCGCCTTCGCTGGGGTCGGGGGCAAGACGGCCAGCAGCGCCGCGAGTTCGTTTGGATCCTCGCGCCTGTCCCCTCGCCGGTGCAGGAGACCTGGTCTCCGGAGGTCATCGAAGCCCTCGAACAGGATGATGGTCAGCTCCACGACGATTCCCTGGACGTCATCCCCATCGAGGTGGACTCAACCGCAAAGCCAAAGCGGACCAGCGCCAGTGAGAAGTACAAGCAGCTAGCGGCAGCTGCTCGTCGGACGGCAGCCGACCGAACCCACAAGTCCAAGCTCGCTCAGATGGAGCGATACCTGCGCTCACCCGCCGCTCGCGAAGCCGTGATACTTCGCAGTGCTGGCTGTTGCGAAAACCCTTTGTGCATGGGCCACCCGCTCGAGCGCACAGACGCTGACGCGCCCATCCTGGAGGTCGACCACGTCAACGGTCTGGCACGCACTGGGCAAGATGTCCCCGAAGTCATGATCGCTCTCTGCCCGAACTGTCACGCGCTCAAGACGCGAGGCAGGAATCGGCGCGAGTTGCAGAAGCAGCTGCGGGCTGTCGCTCGCAGCCGCCACCAAGCCTTCATGCAGGGGGAGTAGGCACGGCGATCCATCCGGATCGGCCTACCGCGACAACTTCCCCGTCACCACACTTGGCGGTACCGAGCATGTAGCCACACCACTATCGCGGCAGCGCCCCTCATCGGACACTCAAGCGGGACCGGTCAAGCCGGAAGCCCCTCACCTTCGACGATCTCCGCTTCGAAATGGGTCTGCGCGCGATCAAGTGCCTCGTCCGCGTCACACCCGTGCGCTCTGAGCCAGTGAAGGAGGTCGGCGATCATGTCGATCGCCGCTTCCTCCGCGACGGCCGCAGTCAGCGTGTGTGACCTTGCCGCCTGAGGCAGGCTCGTCCTCTCGTTCCCGTACAGGCGAAGCATCGCCTCAACTCTGGTCACGCGGGCGCCTCCGCAATGTCCGTCGGCGGAGGCGAGCCCTGTCTCCAGTTCGCACCAGGTCACTTTGCGGTCGGCGAGGAGTTGGACACCCCAGCGGTCGGCGATGGCGTCTACGAGGGCCATGCCGCGCCCGGCCTCCGCGTCCGAGCCCGCAGAGATGAGGGTGGGCAACGCCCGAGTATCGGGGTCGTGGACCTCGATACGCAGGTAGGTGCCGCTCATCGAAACCGCGAGCGTCGTCGGGGTGCCGACGCCGACGTGTGTGATGACGTTGGACACGAGCTCGCTGACACAGAGTTGGGCTTCGTCGGTGACTTCGTGCAGGCCCCAGAGTCCCAGGTGCAGCCGCATGACGCGGCGCAGAGAAGCCACTTCCTCAGGCTCGGCCGTGAAGTCCAGGTCCCACGGCTTTCGCGGCATGCACGCTGTCTGGATCACACTTGCCCCTCTCACGGAGTTACCAACGCCACACGAAGAGTGGCGGTGCTCGCCAGAATGAGGTCCGCACATCCCGTCGTGCAATGTGCACAGCGGGATTCCCACTATCGAGTGATTGGTAAGCGCCTCCCTTGGCACGGAGACTGAACGCCCGTTACGAGAAGGGTGTTTGGGATGGCAGGTTCACCGACGGCACGCCGTCGTCGTCTCTCGATCGAGCTGAAGAAGCTGCGCGAGGCGAATGCCCTGACCTGCGCCCAGGTCGGTGCGGCGCTGGACTGGAGCGGCTCCAAGGTCAATCGGATGGAGACGGGGAGCGGCAGAGTCCAACCGTCCGACATCGATGCCTTGTGTCGCTTCTACGACACCGGTGATGAGCTGCGCGAGTTCCTCAAATCCCTTGCCAGGCAGGCCAAGACACGCGGCTGGTGGCAAGAGCACGGATCAGGCGTGCCGCAGTGGTTCAACATCTACATCGGCCTGGAACAGGAAGCCTCCACGTTCCGCCAGTACCAGTGCGAACTACTGCCCGGCCTCATGCAGACCCCCGCTTACGCCTGCGAACTCCACAACACAGGCGCACACTTGCCTGCCCAGGACATCGACAGGGCAGTACGTGTACGCATGGAGCGCCAGGCCATGTTGGCGCAGCCTGGGGGTCCGGATGCCTGGTTCGTCGTGAACGAGGGTGCCCTCCACAATGTCATCGGGGATCGGGCGTTGATGCGGGAGCAGCTCGAACGCGTACTGGAATCATCGGAGTTGCCGAGCGTCACGCTGCAGGTCCTCCCGTTCGACTCCGGCACCTATCCGGCCACGGGATCGTTCACCATGCTCGGCTTCCCCGATCACGAGGACCCGGACGTCGTGTACCGGGACGGCATCACCGATGCCGTCTATCTGGAAGGCGAGCATCATGTGCGTGAGTACACGAGGGCCTTCGACGGCTTGCGGGCAGCGGCGTTGAGCCCTCAGCGCTCCGCCCAACTGATCAAGTCCGTCGTGAAGGAATACGCAAGATGAACGCTGCAGAGCCCACTCCCGACTGCGCCTTTCCTTGGTTCAAGTCCTCCTACAGCAACGGCGCGGGGGGCGAATGCGTCGAGTGTGCCCACAGCGTGGACGGTGCCCTCGTACGCGATTCCAAGAACGCCAATGGACCGGTAGTCGCCGTCCGTGCGCACGCGTGGCAGGCCTTCATACGGGCTTTGAGGACGGCGAAGCCGGAGGGCTGACGGCGGCAGGGGGTTCGAGAGATCAAGTGCTGCCCTGCCGAGCGTTGGACATGGAGGCTTCCTCTCCCCTGATCCATCGCATCCAAAGGAGCTATGAATGCCCGCCGCCCCTCAACTCACTCCCGCCCACGCCTGGTTCAAGTCGTCATACAGCGGCGGCAACACGACCGAGTGCGTGGAGGCCGCCTTCGTACCGACTGGCGTGCTGGTACGGGACTCCAAGCGGCCAGAGGGCCCGCACGTCGCGATATCGGCGGAGGCGTGGTGCAGGTTCTTGGCTGCTCGGCTTGCGACAGGACGGTGATTGGAAGGTTTGGGACAGCCAGGGGGACTGTGGGTGTCCCAAACCATCCAATCCCTCGACGGGGCATCGCTCAACTTCGAAGTCGCAGCATCAGCAGCCACGGCGCCTCGGAGGACCGTGCGGCCCACTCCTGGCAAGCCACGAACGGCGAGAAACCAATCAGTCACGCCACGGCCCGCTGTGCTCGCCATTCGGCGGTCCGTCGGCCTCGGAGACGTGGACTCCGATTCGAGCCCGGTCGGCTCGTCGGCGCTTCCAGTTGGCCACGCCTCGGCCTACGTCTGGATCCACCGCCTCAGCGCCTCGACCGTATCCTCCGGCGTCGTGTTGAAGCACAGCCGGATCCCGGGCGCCGCCTCGGTGAGGACGTTGACCAGCCGCTCGAGCAGCAGGGTGTTCTCCGGCAGCATCCGTACGCCACCGCCGATCATCGCCACGCCGAACGCGTGCTCCTGGAGCTGCTCTCGGACGGTCTCCTCGGCGCGGTCCGGAGAGACGTCGATCAGGCACACAACAGCATCGAATCCCGCTTCGCGCAGCGCTGCGTTCGCCGCCTCGACCCGGGCAGTGATCACCGCCTCGTCGACACCGTCGGGCATCCGGCTGTAGTCGAGCGCACGCGGATGCAGCCCGATGGACAGGACCTTCGTGTCGCCCGGCAGCGGAGTCGAGGTCGTCGTTCGGCCCATGAGCGGTGCCCTCTCTACTTGCGCCACGGTGATCTTCCCGGTGTATCACGGAAGTTGGGCAGAAACACCGGATCCGCTCCACGGCTGGTCGGCTCAGCGCCTCGATCGCCTTAAGGATCAAGGCCCGCGCATCCGCTCCGTAAACCGCCATGCTCCTCAACTGCTCGAACGCCTTCAGGTACAGCGCGATCTCGGACGGCTGAGTGATCCTTACCTGCGCAGAGACGAGTTCCACCGACACGAGCTTGTCGTCGTAGACGTGAAACGTCTCCCGGGGCCACTGGGATCGGTCCCGGGTCGCCGACGGGATGATGCCGAGCGACACCTGAGGCAGGGCCCCCGCGGTGAGGAGATGGCCGAGTTGGGCGGCCATGGCCTCCTCATCGGTGACGCGGTAGTAGAGCGCGGCCTCCTCGACGACCAGGACGAACCGGTGGCCTGGTTCATGGATCACGCGGGAGCGGTCGACGCGGGCTCGGGCGGCCTCGGCGCTGTCGTTGACGGGGAGTTCACGAAAGTCGGCGCTGATGCCCAGGACGCCGGCGGCATAGCCCTCGGACTGGAGGAGGCCCGGTACCAGGGACGAGGAGTAGACACGGAACAGTTGGGTTTCGTGGAAGAACTCGGCAGCGCTGTCCTGTAGTTGCTTCAGACCGCTGCGAATCTTGTGGCGCCACTCCGTGTACATCGACTCTGCGTGCAGCGACTGGGCGACGAGGTCGTCTCCCTGGTCCATGGCGCCGCAGGCAGTGGTCCACGCTCGGATGTCCTTCGTGGACGGTGCGGTGAGGGCGTTCTCGATGCGCGACGTCTTGGCGTGGTGCCAGCCGCACCGATCGGCCAGCTCGGTGACGGTCAGCCCCGCCCCCTTGCGGAGATCACGTAGCCGCCGGGCGACGACTTCGCGCGCGGCCTGAGCGGAGGAGGACGGGGATTTGGGCATGAGCGGGCTTGTCCAGGGTGTGCTGTCAGTGGATTTCGTATTCGCTGTGGGGGATGGCCCGCGTCCAGACCGCTTTGAAGGCGTCGGCGCAGAGTTTCGCCGCGTCGGGGGCATCGCCCCAGACTTCGCCGCCGAGTGACGAGCCGTCCCCGGCGAAGTGGTTCCAGCGGATGACCTGGGAGTCGAACAGCCAGAAGTCGTTGCCTGGCAGCGCGAGGTCGGAGGAACGGCGCCGGGGCAGCCAGCGGACTTGTTCGCCGGCGGCGACGTTGGTGAACGTTCCGTCGTACAGGAAGCGGGTGTACTCGCTGACGGGCTCGGAGACGATGCGCGCCCGCCGGATGACGACGCCTCGGTTCACGGCTTCCTGGACGAGGTCCAGCCAGGGTCGCCACCATGAGGCCCGGTCGACGGGATCGTGGCGGTATCCGGTACGCCAGTCCGCGAACGGGCCCTTCTCGTAGTCGACCGCGTAGGAGTCGCGCATCTCCAGGTGGACGGCGGAGCGTGTGCAGCCGGCGAGCAGGTCAGTGAACGCCGTTGGCACGTTCGACGGCATCGCACGCCTCCCTGATCACGGACACCATCCTGGCGGGGATACGGATCACTGCCTGCGTGCCGGTGACCGGACCCGGCGTCTAGCCAGATGGACATCCCCGAGCATGGTGCAAGGCCCGGAGGACCATGTGCAGGCTCAGAAGATCACGGTGACCTTTCCTGTCAGGCCGCCTCGGAGGAAGCTGTCGTGTGCGGCCTGGATCTCGTGAAGGCCGAAGGTGGAGTGCATGCGCAGCCGCAAGGAGCCGCGGTCGACAAGCTTGGTGAGCTCGCTCAGTCCCGTGCCGTCTTCGCGCACTTGGTTGACGGTGGTACGAACACCGCGTGAGGACAGGTCGGGGACCGGACCGGCTTGGGTGGCGATCGAGGCATACCGGCCACCGTCGGCCACAGCCTCGGTCACGAAGGCCCCGAAGGTGTCGAAGACCGCGTCATAGCTGCGGTCTTGCAGGGCGTGGCGGTCGGTGGTGACAAGGTCGGCACCGTGGTCGCGGGCGAAGCCGGCCTGCGCGTCTCGAGAGACCAGAGCGTCGACTGTGATGCCTCGGGCGCGGGCGATCTGCAGCGCCAACCCGCCGACTGCACCTGCGGCGCCGGCAATCAGCAGCCGCTGTCCGGAAGACACCGCAAGCCAGTCCAGGGTCTGCCAGGCCGATAGTCCGGGAAGCGGCAAGGTAGCCGCCTCGACCAGGCTGACCGCGTGCGGCGCGGCGGCTACCGCCTGCGCCGGAAGCGCGACCAGATCAGCCCAGGTCCCCCGGCCAGAGCTGAGTTGGTGCGACATCGCGATGACGCGCTCCCCGGCGCGCAGCCCGCTGGTGCCCCCGTCCACCACGATGCCTGCCAGATCCCAGCCGAGCGTCATCGGCAGCGGCGGCGTCCCCTCGCCGATGGCCCCCTCCCGCGTCTTGTCGTCGACGGGATTGATGCTGGTCGCAACGGTCCGAATCAGCACATCCTCAGCGCCCGGTTCAGGCTGGGGAGCATCGACAATGCCGAGGACATCGGGTGTACCAAAACGATCGATCTGTATAGCGCGCACCGAGAGCCCTTCACACGACTGCTGCTGACGCGCGGTACAACGTCCGTGATGATCACGAGATTCCCGCCCTGCGCTGCGGCTCAACGCTGCCGTATTTGGGGTAGGTCTGGCCCAGGCGTGGCGGGTGACCGTGTTCGTAACTGCTGTGTGAGGCCCCGGTGTTGGCTGAGGAACTAGCCTCGCTGTTTCGGTTGCATACGGGGTCTGTTGCAGCGGAAACCCGAAGGTGCCTTCCTGACCTGGGGCGATGAACCACGCTGAGTGGTTCTGTCGGTGCAGGCGGAGGGCACTTTCTACGTGCGCGTATCGGGTTGCTTCCCAAGTCCCATGTCAGCGCCGAACACGGTGAGGTCAACGGCGTGTCCGGCGCTCTCTCAGCTGGAGGGGACCTGGGCATACACGATGTTGCCTCGTGCCGGAGGGAGCTCTCCTGCCGCCGTGCGCAGAACTTCCTCGACCAGAAGCGCCCGGAAGCGGTCACCATCCTTGGCGACTGCGGCGCGGTACTGGGGAAGGACCCGGAAGATCGGGTCGAGCTCGTCCATGAAGGTCTCGGCGTTGGGGATGGCGAATACTCCCTCGACGCTTTCCGAGCGCACGTCGACGCATCCGACGTCGCTCAGGGCGCTCTCAAGTTCCGGACGTTCCAAGTATTCGGTCAGCGGAGCCAGGAACTTCCCCACCTCGGGATCGTCGAGCCGGTCGATGGCCCGGGCTACGGGGATGAAGAACGGCGCTCCCAGGGGAGTCGCCCAGTTCACCACGCTGACGAGGCCGCCCGGTCGCACCACCCGGACCATCTCGGTGAGCGCCTTCGCTGTTCCGGGTCCGAAGAACAGCACCCCGAACACGGAGAATGCCGCGTCGAACTCGTTGTCGCCGTACTGCAGGTCCAGCGCGTCCATCACCTCGGCGGACCATCCGGAGTACGGCTCCAGTCGCTCGGTCGCGCGCCGGATCATCCCCGGCGATGTGTCGATCGCCCGGACGCTGTATCCACGCTCGGCCGCGGGGACGGCCAGAGCACCCATGCCCGCGCACACGTCCAGAACCGCTGCGCCGACAGGTAGTGCGGCTCCTTGGAGTGCTGCCCGTGAGAAGTGCTCCGAGCAAGGCTGGCCCCACCTCTCGTAGGCGGGAAGCGTCGTGTCGAAATGGTTCTCAAATGTCGTCTCGGTCATTGCTTTCGCACCCTTCTTCGTGCCGCGTCATGGTGAGGTCCCCGATCGGGGCCACCGGCATTGAGCACATCAGCTTCCGTCGGGTCTGCCCATGCTTCAGCGGGCTTGGGTCCATACGAATGCGTACACAAGTGGTTGGGTGTCGTGGAGGTAAGCTCCGCTGGGTGGATGAACTCAGCGCGGTGATCGGCAGCCTCCGGGTCGGGCGTGCGGAGGCTTGCTCAATCAAGGAGTCGGGCTCGTGGGGCTGGCGGTACCCGCCTGCTGCCGTCAGTGGTTTCCACATGGTTCTGCGGGGCAGTGCCTGGCTGGTCACGGCCGACAGCCCGCCGCTTGCGCTGACGCCGGGGGACGTCGTCCTCACGCCATTCGGTGCCGAACACGGGCTCAGCCATGCACCGTCCGCACTCAAGGACTTACGGCCGGCCGTGATGCGGGACCGGTCGGCCCTCGACCCGTTCGATGTCGAGTTCCTCTGCGGCGCGTACTGGCTCAGTCACGGGCACGTTCACCGCTATCTCCGATCGTTTCCGGATGTCATCACCGTGTCGCCGGACTACGACCGCAGCCCGCACTTGCGGTTGCTGACCGACCTGCTCGGCGCGGACGTGTCCGATACCGGCCCCGGGACCGGGGCGACCCGCTCGGCTCTGCTCGACCTCATGCTGACCCATGTGCTGAGGCAATGGCTGGAGCAGAACCCGGCGGCCGATCGGCCGGGCATCACCGATGCGGCGATCGCCGCCGCGCTCCGCGAGATTCACACTAGCCCGCACCGCCGGTGGACGGTGCAGCAGCTCGGCGAGGCCACCGGAATGTCGCGCACCGCATTCGCCAAGCGCTTCACCGAGCTGGTGGGCCAGCCACCGATGGCCTATTTGACCGGCTGGCGCCTGTCCTACGGGGCCCGTCTGCTTCGCGAAACCGACGCCCCCCTGGCGACGATCGCCCGCGAGGTCGGCTATTCGACGGAATTCGCGTTCGGCGCCAGCTTCCGCCGCGAGTACGGCATCTCGCCCGGCCGTTTCCGCAACGTCGAGCAGGACGGGCGCTCCGCAGGCTGACTACCGAGCACGAGTGGGCACCTCTGAGAGGGGTTTGGTGCGGGCGAATCGCCGCTTATGCTCTAGCCTCGCCGTTTCGCTTGGGTTTGGCGGCTGGCGAGGCGGGAAACGCGAAAGTTCCTTCCTGACCTGGGACGATGAACCTTGCTGAGGGGTTCTGTCAGTCCAGGCGGAGGGCACTTTCTGCGTGAAGGGTATCGGGTTGCGTCCCAGGGTCTATGTCAGTGCCGATGGTTCGGGGGTCGTCGGGCATGCCGGTGCACGGTTGCTGGCGGATCTTGCCGATGCCACAGGTCTGACCGCCGCGTACTCCACCGCTCTCAGGCCGCTGCGGCCTCGCGGGACCGGACATGATCCGGGACGGATCGCCACCGACCTGGCGGTGATGCTCGCCGACGGCGGTGAGGCCATCGCAGACCTGGCCGTGCTGCGGGACCAAACCGACGTGTTCGGCTCGGTCGCCTCGACACCGACGGCCTGGCGGCTGCTCGCCGACGTTGACGAGCGGGCACTGGCTTCTGTGCGCTCGGCCAGGGCTTCGGCTCGGGAGGTCGCCTAGCTGCAGGCGGCCGAGACCAGCGAGGGCATACCCGCTGCCCGGGCTGCGGGGCGCTTGCTGCCCGGCCTGGTCCTGGACCTCGACGCCACGCTGATCACCTGCCACTCCGAGAAGGACGCGGCCGCGCCCACCTACAAGGGTGGTTTCGGGTTCCACCCGCTGCTGTGCGTCCTGGCCAACACCGGCGAGGCACTGTCCGGGCGGCTGCGGCCCGGCAACGCCGGCGCCAACACCGCGGCGTCTGCGCTTGCGGATATCGGCCACCTGGCCCTGGAGACACGAACTGGCCACGGCCTTCCAGCGCCTCGCGGCACTACCCCGCCCGGCCGGCTGACCAGCAAACCCCCGACCGCCCACGACCCGAAAGACCTTGGAGAACCCGACCATGCGCCGGGACTCCTCCATGCGCAGGCAACGAAATCACCCCGCCCACGCGACAGCAGACGAACAGCGACGTCTCATCACCCCAACCGAAACGGCGAGGCTAGGGAGCGTATCCAGTCGTGATCAATCTGCGGGATTCGCCCTCACGGTGGGGCCTGGACCGGTAGATCTTCTTGCGTGACGCGAGTGCAACTGACGGACGACGAGTGGGAGTTCATCGGGCCGTACCTGCCGATCCTCGTACAGCGGTGGCAGCGGTACTGAGTGTGCGGAGTGCGCTCACGCCTTGGACGGTGCCCTCGTACGCGATTCCAAGAACGCCAGTGGGCCTGTAGTCGCCGTCCGTGCGCACGCCTGGCGGGCCTTCATACGGGCTTTGAGGACGGCGAAGCCGGAGTGCTGACGGCGGCACGGGGTTCGAGGAGATCAAGTGCTGCCCTCCCAAGCGTTGGACGGGAAGCGGTGGGACAGGGCTGGCCGATGTCAAGGACGAGGTAGGGGGTGTGCCTGTCCCCGTGCCTGGTGTCGCTTTGCGTATGACCAGGTCACCGCGGTCATCAGGGCCGGGATGGCGAACAGTGGGGCGAAAGCGAAGCCCCAGACGATCTGTGCCGTACCGCTCGACATGTACGTCTGGCTCTCGACGGTGAAAGCGACCACGAGTTGCCACAGTGCCACCAGGACCAGGACGCCCGAGGCGGCCCAGGCCAGCCGGGCGAGGACCCTAGGGTGCAGCGGCCGCCACCGGTCACTGACGAGGAGCAGCGGAAACAGAGCGGCCAGCTCGGCAAGGACGGAGAGGCCGACGACGTAGCCGATGCCCCAGCCTGGGATGTCGAAGACGTCGCGCAGCACCTGGTCGCTGTAGCCCACATAGACACCGGACGCCATGGCGATGCGCCACAGGCCGGACGGGACGGCACACAAAGCGATGGCGTGGGCGGCGCGGCGAGCCCAGACAGGCGCAGGTGCGGATGCGGATGCGGGGAGAGGGGCGGTCGCTGTCGTCATGACGAACATGCTGGCCCTGGACATGGCGCCGCGCTTCGTCCGCTGCGGCAGACCGTATCCGCCCTGCGGATGAGGGAGCACCCGCTGAGGGAGGACCTGAGGAGGGCTCAATCGCCGGGCACGCCGGGTTAGCCCACGTCCGTCGATCGAGAACTTCGCGACCAACCCGGTGAACGTTCGCGGTCACGCACCAGGTCAGCCGGGAGGGAGCCTGAGTAGATCCCCCTCCCCAGCCCGGCCGAGGGCCGGGTCGTGGTGCCCGCGCAAGTTCACGCAAGTCCCTGGCTCCTGCTGGCCGTTGGGCGAAAGATCGGACACACACGACGACCGAGGAGGCCGGCAGGCAGCCAAGCCACTGGACGGCTCCGTTCCTGAGAACTAGGCCTTTCGGCCGGGTGGGCGCCCGTACAGCAGACTTTCGGCCGAGGGCCGGACGGATACCCGAGAGTCGAGTCTGTCGTCATGACTCGTCACAGCAAGCACACCTTTCTCACTGTCGCGCCGGCCGGAGCCACGGCGCTCGTCCTCTTCGGCCTGACGGCCTGCACCGATGTCGCTCCTGTCGGTATGGCGACGACCACGGGCGCACGCCCCGGGGCCGCGGGCCTGGGCGACACGCTCCATCCGGGACTCGGCAACGGTGGCTATCAGGTCGACCGGTACGACCTCGACATGCGCTTCACCGGAGACCTCAAGGAATACACGGCCACCACCACGTTACGAGGCCGTGCCACCCAAGCCCTCTCCCGGTTCAACCTCGATCTGGCCGGACCCGAGGTGCGCGACGTGACCGTCGACGGCCGCAAGGCGCGGTGGTCGCAGTCGGGCCAGGAGGTGCGGGTGACTCCGCGGACGGCGTTGCCGGACGGAGGCGAGTTCACCGTAAGGGTGACAGTGGGGGCGCGCGTGAGCAGCGAACCCGGCCGTGGCCTGTTCCGTGACAAGGGGTTCGTACAGACGCTCAGTCAACCCTCGTTCGCGCACCGTATGGCCGCGTTCGCGGACCACCCGGCGCAGAAGGCCCCGGCCACCATCACCATTACGGCGCCATCCCGCATGAATTCCATCGCCAATGGCGAGTTGGCGTCCGTCCGCCGTGACGGCGACTTCACCATGCGGCGCTTCGAGAACCAGGAGAAGCTGGCCCCGGAACTCATCCAGATCGGCGTGGGGCCGTTCACCGTCGTCAAGCGCCAAGGTCCCGACGGGCTCAAGCTTCGCCATGCGATCCCGAGCGACCAGGTGAACGCGGTCAGTCCCTATGTCGACAAGGTCATACCCGAGGCGCTCAGCTTCGTGACCAAACGGCTCGGTCCGCTCCCCCTGCGCACGTACGGGCTGTATCTCACGCCGCTCGGTGGCGGGTTGGAGACCCAGTCCCTGACAGTGATGGGCACCGAGGAATTCTCCGAGGAGGGCATGTCCATGCACGTGGACTCGATCGCCACACATGAGATGGCACATGAGTACTTCGGCAACAGCGTCTCTCCCCGGCGGTGGAGCGACGCCTGGCTGAACGAGGGTCACGCCACCTTCTACGAGTACCTGTGGGACGAGGAGAAGTACGGAATCAGCATGGAGGAGCGCCTACGCGAAGCCCACCAGGAGGCGAGCAGCAAACTGCGGAAGGAGGGCCCGGTCGCAGCGCCGCGCCGTGAAGGCTTCGAGCCCCATCCGGAAATGGCGCCTTACGGCTGGGGGATCTATGAGGGAGGCGCTCTGGCCCTGTACGCACTGCGGCACGAAGTCGGTGCGGCCACGTTCCAGCGCATCGAACGCGCGTGGGTGTCGAAGCACCGCGACGGCACCGCGAGCACGGCGGACTTCATTGCCCTCGCCAGTGCGGAGGCCGGTCGGGACCTGGAGCCCTTCATGCGTACCTGGCTGTACTCCGAGAAGCTGCCGGCGCTGCCCGGTACCGCTCGATGAACCAGCGGCGAGCCCGCTGGGCGCGGGCGCTCAGGGAGCTCAGGGAGCTCAGGGAGCTCAGGCGCGGTCGTGGTAGTCGGGGTAGGTCCGGCCGGGCGTGGCGGGTGACCGTGTTCGTAACTGCCGCGTGAGGCCCCGGTGTTGGCTGAGGACCTAGTGGTGTGAGGTGGCTCTCGGTCCTACGTTGGGGGACACGGGGACACGTACATCATGGGAGTGGATATGGCTGACGGGTCGGCAGACCCTGCGGAGCGGGTGTTGTCCAGGATTGACACTTCGGCGCCGCAATCGGCGCGGATCTGGAATTACTGGCTGGGCGGCAAGGACAACTACGAGGTGGACCGGGCTGCCGGGGACGCGTTCCGGGAGCTGTTTCCCGGGATTGAGGACGAGGCCCGGGCCAGCAGGTACTTCCTCGTGCGGGCGGTGCGGTTTCTGGCGGGCGAGCGGGGGATCCGGCAGTTTCTCGATGTCGGGACCGGGCTGCCCACGGTGGACAACACCCATGAGGTGGCGCAGCGGGTGGCTCCCGACGCGCGGGTCGTGTACGTCGACAACGATCCGCTGGTCCTGGCGCACGCCCAGGCCCTGCTCACCAGCACCACACCTGAGGGGATCACCCGGTACATCGACGCAGATCTGCGGGAGCCCGAGCGGATTCTGGAGGCGGCCAGGGAGACGTTGGACTTCTCTCAGCCCGTCGCGCTGATGCTGATGGGCATCCTGGGGCTTGTCGAGGATCACGACGAGGCCTGCTCGATCGTGCGGCGGCTGTTGGCGGGGCTGCCGTCCGGCAGTTATCTGGTGCAGTACGACGGGGGCAACACCAACGAGGTCTACAACGAGGCCACTCGGCGCTACAACGAGATCAGCGGCGCTCCGTACTTCCTCCGCAGCCCCGAGCAGATCGCGCGCTACTACGACGGGCTGGAGTTGGTGGAACCAGGCGTGGTGTCTTGCTCGCGGTGGCGGCTCGATTTCATTGAGGGTGACGGTGATGGCGACGGTGCGGGTGGGCTGCCGCCGGAAGTGAACGAGTACGGCGGGGTTGCGCGGAAGCCCTGACGTGACGCGAGGGCGAGGGCGTATGAGGGCAAGCCGGGGCCGACAGCATGCTGTCGGCCCCGGACCCGGCCCGCGCTTCGACGTGATCGTCAGCGGTCCATGAGGGCGAAGTCCCCCAAGCCGGCAAAGTCCCCCAAGCGGAAGCCTTCTGAGAGTTACGCCCCCTTTGTGAAGACAAGCACCTCCGTAGTGGCGACGCCCATGGGCGCCCGGAAGCTGGCCTTCAAGCTGCAGCCGAGGGTCGCGAAGAGGTCCACACATGTCTGGCGAGGCATGGCGGCCGGGTAGGAGTCGTGCCCCGCGCCGCCCTGCGTGGCCCAGGTGCGTACCGCGTCCGGGTCCAGGCAGGTCTCGGTCATGACGTCGAAGACGATCCGGCCACCGGGGCGCGTGACGCGTGCCATCTCGAAGAAGTAGCGGGAGGCGCAGAGGAAGGTCACGGTGTTGAAGACCTTATGGGCCTGTACGAGGTCGATGCTGGCGTCGGGTGTCGGGGCGAGACTGCTTCCTGCGGTCGGTTGGGCGACCACACCGAAGGTGTCCACCAGGTAGTTGGCCCAGGGCCCTGCCGTCTCGTAGATCTCGTAGCGCTCCGGTGAACACTCCTTCAGCGTCTTCTCCAGGTACCGTCCGGACCCGGGGCCGATCTCCAGCACCGTGTTCGGGCTGGCGGCGAAGACGCCGAGAGCCCGCAGTTCATCGATGGTGGACTGGGTGGCGCCAGGCGTCCCGTTCATGACCTCGTCGATGTAGTCGGCGACCGACAGACCGGCCGCCCGTGCGGCCCGCGTCGTCGCCTCGAACGGGATGAAGTCGTCGACGCCCCCCAGGTTGTTCGTACTACGCACGATGTCGAATCCCGCACGTCCCAAGAGCCGCTTGGCCCCCGACTTCAATGCTGACGTTCCGTTACTTGCTGCCCCCATCAGGCATACCCCCCAAATCGTCTCAACCCTTGAAGTGTCAGCATAGGATCGCGGACACGGGCGCGCAGGGGGACGGCGAATTCGCTACGCGGCTGTCAAGGCCAGTACAGCCAGTACGTCGAGGCCAGTACGTCGAGGCCAGTACGTCGAGGCCAGTACGTGGAGGCCAGTACAGCCAGTACACGGCGCCGGGCGCGCTCTCCGTCGTGGCCGGCGCCGCCTGCACCCGCTCAGGGTTCAAGTCGTCGTGAAGGCACGGCGGGGAGGGGCCTCGTCATGTGGAGTCGGCTTGCGAGTCAGGATCGAGTCAGGATCTGGATGCCCTCTGCCTCATGTCCGTTCATGGTGGCGACGGTAATGCGGCGGGTGTCGATGGAGTCGAATCCGGCCAACAGAGCGGT
Source organism: Streptomyces scabichelini (assembly GCF_011045015.1). GTDB lineage: Bacteria > Actinomycetota > Actinomycetes > Streptomycetales > Streptomycetaceae > Streptomyces > Streptomyces scabichelini. The sequence goes on from NZ_JAAKZY010000105.1 coordinate 32,028, forward strand.
GAACCATTCCCTCGGGTGGTGGCGGCACACCGCGCCGTCATCGGTCCTGAACACTCCGTAGGTGCCGTAGCGTTCGGCGAATTCGGCATAGCGGTCGCAGTTGCGCTGGTCGTCCTGGAGGAGCAGGTCGCTGACGTAGAGCAGTCCGCCTGGTTTGAGCACGCGGCTCAGTTCGCTGATCAGCCGTCGTTGCGCCCGGTCGTCGGGAATGCAGGTGAGCACCGCGAAGAGCAGGATCACGTCGACGCTCGCGTCCGCACAGGCCAGTGTCGGCGGCTCGTCCAGCACTGCGAACTGCATCGTGGGGTGCAGTTGACGGGCCCGGGCGATCATTCCCGGTGAAGCGTCGACGCCGGAGAGGTTGTTGAAGCCTTGCTGTGCGAGGTCGTTCATGATGCGGCCGTATCCGCAGCCGTAGTCGAGGATCGCGGCATCTCGGCTGACGTTGTTCAGCCACGGCATGTGGAGTGGATGCGCGAACCGCTTCGTGCCCGTGGCCGCGGCCTTGTCCCAGTAGGCGGTCTGGCTGTCGAGTTCGGGCATCGCAGGGGGCTCCATCCCGTCGGCGTCTTCGGCGAGGGGCGTCACTGCCATGGTCTTGGGGCGTCCGCCTGGAGCGTACGGGGCCCAATCAGAGCTTGGGCAGCAGAAAGCCGGACACTTCGGTGCCTGGAAGCCTAGGTTTGCGGTGCCAGGGTGCGTAGGACGTCGAACTCGTTGCCCTCGGGGTCTGCCATGACCACCCAGTTTCGGCCTGGGCCTTGGCCCACATCCGTCTTGGTGGCGCCGAGGCCGAGCAGTCTGGTCACCTCGTCCTCGGTGCTGCCGTCGATCGGGCTGACGTCGAGGTGAAGCCGGTTCTTCACGGTCTTGCCCTCGGGCACCTGGACGAACAGCAGGGTGGGCGGCATCTGGCGGGCCCGAACATCCTCGACGGTCGGCACCCAGGAGCCGATCTCGACCTTGCCCTCACTCCGGTCGATCACCTTGAAGTCCAGGACCTCGCACCAGAAGGCCGCGAGCCTCTCCGGATCATGGCAGTCAACGGCCAACTCCGTGAACCTACTTGTCATGACTCCCCCAGACGTTCTCAGGCACCGTCGCAGAGGACCGTATACCGACTCTGGACCAAAACCAGGCCCACGGTGACCGCCTCGCCGCCGCGCTACAACTCCGCCTCGCCCCACAGAGTGACCCGCACCTCGTCACCCACGGACAGTTTGCCCGGCCGGAGTACGGCGTACTTCGTGCCGAAGGCCACGCCACCCGAGGTGGCTGGACGGGCTCGGCGGGCTCCGCGGACTCGGCGGTAGGCGGCGAGGGTGCGAAGCGGTTCTGGTCCCGCCCTCTTGCCGACTTGCTGGTCGACCAGGGTGACGGCGCAGCGGATGGCGAGCTTGGTGTAGGCGAGTTCCGTGTCAGCGATGGTGAGGTGGTGGGCACGGTCTTCGGTGTGAGGGGTGTCCCAGCCGTCGATGACGATGTTCGGACGGAAGCGGTCCATGGGGAGCGTGAGGGCGCCTCGCTCGATCAGCCGCTCGTTCAGTGCGTCGAGCGTGGATCGTGACAGGACGTGTACGGCGCTGCTGTCGGCGTAGCCGGAGCTGCCGGGGATCCGGCCATCGGTGACCCGGTCGTGTTCGGGCGGTACCCGCACCAGGCGGCTCGGGGCACCGAGGACTTCGGACAGCCACGCGGCGACTTCATCGCCCTGGTCGATTCCCGTGAACGGTGCGCCGAACAGATCCACGTCCCGGCGCGGACCGGACGTGTCGACGTCAATGTCGATCCCCATGTCGTCGATCTCGGTGTCGCCGATCTCCCTGTCCAACGCGTGCGGGCGTTCGGGGCCGTGGAGGGAGAGCCGTCCTCCGTCGGGGCTGATCCGGGGGCGGATCAGGGCCAGCCGCGGCCAGCGTCGTTGCGTACGGAACACGCCGTCCTCGCTGGTGACCATGAAGCTCCGGTCGTGCGCGAGACCCGCGGACGTCAGCACCGCGTCGTGCGGCGAGACGCCGGCGCATCCCTTGACGGGGTAGTACGACAGCTCTACGACTCTGGCCACGTGCTCCCCTTATGCCGTACGGCGTTCATGGCGTGCGCTGCCAGGAAAGCCCGTACCGCTTCGTACAGTCGCTCCGGCTGGTCCAGGTGTACGTCATGTCCCGCGTCCTGGATGAGCTCGGTCCGGGTGGCCGTCGGGCGTCGGGTTCGCATCTCCGCCGGCTCCGCGGCCCGCATCGTGCCGTTCGCGCCCCGTACGACGAGGGCCGGGCAGCGAACTCGGTCCCACTCGTCCCAGTACGACCGCTCGGCGAGCTCAGCCACCGCGGCCACCATCATGTCCCTGTCCACGAAGGGCATGGGCGAGTTGTCCAGCCAAGTGCCTATCTCGGAGGGCAGGTTGGGGTTCGCGCCGCCAGGACCCGCCTCTATGAGGAGCAAGGTGTCGACCAGGTGCGGGTGGGCAGCCGCCGTGAGCAAAGCCGTGTGGCCGCCCAGGGATTGGCCCACGAGCACCACCGGGGCCAAGGACAGGTGCTCGATCAGCGTCACAGCGTCGGCGACGAAGGACGCCCTCGTCATGTCCCGTGGGCGGCGTGTGCTGGCGCCGTGGCCTCGGGCGTCGTACGTCACCACTCTGTGGCCGTCCGCCTGGAGTCGGGCCGCCAGGTCGTCCCACTCCCCCGTGTGGCCTGCCAGGCCGTGCAGGAGGAGGAGTGGGGGGAGTGGGGGGAG
>NZ_JAAKZY010000106.1 GCF_011045015.1 Streptomyces scabichelini
CCCGTCCCCCGTCCCCCCAGCCCGCGCAGCTACTCCGTAGCAATCGCGTTCAGCACATTCATCCGCCCCGCCCGGAACGCCGGCACCAGCGCCGCGAACAGCCCCACGAAGGCCGAGGCGATGAAGACGCCGATGATCGTCGGCCAGGGGATCTCGAGGACCTTCAGACCCTCCAGGGCGAGGAGTTTCTGGGCCGTGGCGCCCCAGCCCATGCCCAGGCCGAGGCCGAGCAGCGCTCCGAAGAGGGCGATGACGACCGACTCCAGGCGGATCATGCGGCGCAGCTGCCGCCGCGAGAGGCCGATCGCCCGCATCAGGCCGATCTCCCGCGTCCGCTCCACCACCGACAGTGCCAGGGTGTTCACGACACCCAGGACCGCCACGATGATCGCGAGGGCCAGCAGACCGTAGACCATGTTCAGAAGCTGGCCGATCTGGTCCTTGAGCTCCTGCTTGTAGTCGGACTGGTCACGGACCTGGTACTGCGGGTACGGGTCCAGGGCCTTCTTCAGGGCCGCGTACGCCTGCTTCTCCTGGCCCTCGGCCGCCTTGGCGAACATGATCTCGTTCGGCGGGATCTGGTCCTTGGGGACGTACTGCTCCATCGTCGCGATGCTCATGTACCGCGCGCCCTGGTCGAGGGCGCTGTCGTCGTTGGTGATCGCGGCGACCTTGAGCTTCGCGGTCTCACCGCCCTTGAAGGCGACGGTCATGGTGTCGCCGACCTTGATCCCGTGATCCGTCGCGTACTCGGAGCCGACCGACATCGCGTTCTTGCCGTACGCCGCCGACAGCTCACCGGCGGTCATCTCGCGGCGCAGGTCGGTCGCGTACGTCGGGTCCGCGGCCGTCACGTCACTGTCCTCGGTCTTGCCGTCGGGCGAGGTCATCTTGGCCTCGACCACCTTGTAGCTCGTGACGTGGTCCAGGCCCGGCGTCGACTCCATCGCCTTCTCGGCCTGCGGGACGATCCGGTTGTTGCCCTGGACGATGAAGTCCGCGCCGACCGACTTGTCGAGCTCGTCGGTCGCGGAGGCCACCATCGAGGAGCCGACCACGGAGAGGCAGGCGACCAGCGCGAGGCCGATCATCAGGGCCGCACCGGTGGCGCCCGTGCGGCGCGGGTTGCGCAGTGCGTTCCGCTCGGCCAGGCGTCCTACGGGTCCGAAGGCGCGCAGCAGGACCGCGCTGATGGCCCGGACCACGCCGCCCGCGAGCAGCGGACCGATGATGACGAACCCGATCAGCGTGAGCACCACACCGGCGCCCAGCATCAGCGAGCCGTCGCTCGCCGTGTCCGAGGTGCCCGCCAGGTACAGGGCGGCGGCACCGGAGCCGGTGAGGACCAGGCCGATCAGGCCCCGTATCCAGCCGGCCTTGCCGTCGGCCGGCGTACCGGCGTCGCGCAGCGCGGCCATCGGGGAGACCTTGCCCGCGCGGCGGGCGGGGAGGTAGGCGGCGAGGACCGTGACGACGATGCCCAGGACCAGGCCGACCACCGGGGTGGCCGTCTTCACCGTCAGGTCGGCGGTGGAGAGGTTCATGCCCGCCATCGACATGAGCTTCATCAGGCCGACCGCGATGCCGACGCCCGCGCCGACACCGGCCACGGATCCGACGACGCCCAGCAGCAGGGCCTCGACCAGCACGGACCGATTGACCTGTTTCCGCGACGAACCGATCGCCCGCATCAGGCCGATCTCGCGGGTCCGCTGGGCGACCAGCATCGAGAAGGTGTTGATGATCAGGAAGATGCCGACCAGGAAGGCGATCCCGGCGAAGCCGAGCATGGCGTACTTGATGACGTTCATGAACTCGCCGACGCCCTCGCGGTTCTCGTCCGAGAACTCCTTCTGCGTCTGGACCTTGTACGCCCCGGCGGCGCCCTCGGCCCCGGCGAGCGTCGCGGCGACGTTCTGCTTCAGCCGCGCGTCGGTGACACCCTGTTCCGCCGTGACGTTGATCTGCGTGAACCGGCCGGTGGCGCCGAGCAGTTCGCGCTGCGCGGTGGCGGTGTCGAAGTAGACGACGGCCGCACCGGGGTTGGTCACCTTGAAGGTGGCGATGCCGACGATCTTCGCCTTGAAGTCGCCCGTGACGGCGATGGTCCGCAGCTCGTCACCCATCTTGAGGTTGTGCTTGTCGGCGGTGTCGGCGTCGACCATCACCTCGGTCGGCCCGCGCGGGGCGTGTCCGGAGGTGATCTCCATCGAACGCAGGTCGTTCTTCGTCCAGTTGCCCGCGATCGTCGGGGCGCCGGTGCTGGACCCCATGTTCTTGTTGTCGCTGTTGACGACGGTCACGTTCATCGAACCGACCGCGCCCTCGGCCGACTTGACGCCGTCCGCCTGCTCCGTCCGGTCGACGGCCGAGGCGGGCAGCGACTCGGGCTTGCCGTTCTGCGGAGTGTCGTCGGCCTTGGCCGCCTTGGGCTGGACCGTGACGTCGGACGCGGTCGTCGCGAAGAGCTTGTCGAACGTCGTGTTCATGGTGTCGGTGAAGACGAGCGTCCCGCAGACGAAGGCCACCGACAGCAGGACGGCCACGGCAGAGAGGGCCATGCGTCCCTTGTGCGCGAAGAAGTTGCGCATCGAGGTCTTCATGACGGTCATGACGTACGCCCCCGGGCGTCGAAGTCCTTCATCCGGTCGAGGACGGTCTCGGCGGTGGGCTTCCACATCTCGTCGACGATCCGGCCGTCGGCCAGGTACAGCACCCGGTCCGCGTACGAGGCGGCCACCGGGTCGTGCGTGACCATCACGATGGTCTGGCCGAGCTCGTCGACGGAGCGCCGCAGGAAGCCCAGCACCTCGGCGCCGGCACGGGAGTCGAGGTTTCCGGTCGGCTCGTCACCGAAGATGATCTCGGGCCGCGCGGCCAGCGCCCGTGCCACGGCGACGCGCTGCTGCTGGCCGCCGGAGAGCTGGTTCGGCCGGTGCTTGAGCCGGTCGCTCAGGCCGACGGTCTCGACGACCTGGCCGAGCCAGCCGCGGTCCGGCTTACGGCCCGCTATGTCCATCGGCAGCGTGATGTTCTCGAGCGCGTTCAGCGTCGGCAGCAGGTTGAAAGCCTGGAAGATGAAGCCGATCCGGTCCCGGCGCAGCTGCGTGAGCTTCTTGTCCTTGAGGCCGGTGATCTCCGTGTCGGCCAGGTAGATCTGCCCGGAGGTGACGGTGTCGAGGCCGGCGAGGCAGTGCATGAGCGTGGACTTGCCGGACCCCGAGGGACCCATGATCGCGGTGAACTGGCCCCGCGCGATGTCCACGTCGACCTGGTCGAGGGCGACGACGCGGGTCTCCCCCGACCCGTACGCCTTGACGACCTGCCGCGCCTGCGCGGCAACGGCCGTACGCCCTCCAGTGCCCCCGTGCCTGGGAATGGTTACAGCCGATGTCACGGTACGTCTCCTATGTCGGTCAGCGGGTGGTGTGCGCGTTCTGCTGCGTGGATGAGTCTGGTGGCTGGAGGGGGTCCGGCGCGCTGGTGCTCAGCGCAGTCTTTTCCGGGGGTAAACCCCACCTCCGGAGGTGCGGTACTCCGCCCTCAGCGGCGTAAAGCCAGGTTAAGGACGGCCCCCGCCCCCTCTCGTCCTCCGGCGGTACGAACCCTCCCCGAGCCGTAGTACTGAGGTCCCCCTAGGGGATCTCCACCCCGTGGTGGAGGAGTTCTAAGGGGGGCCTCCACCTTTGAGACCACCAAGCGTCCACCCTCCCGCGACGTGAGGGTCAAGTGGGAGAGTGTGCTCCGGCAGATAGATGCAGGGGGAAAGGAATCTGGTGAGCCAGGAGGAAACACAGGGGCCGCACACCGGCATACCGGCCGCAGCGGTTGGCAAGCAGGCCGAGCCCCCCAAGCGCCGTGCCGTCGTCGCCGCGCTGATGCTCGCCATGGGCCTGGCCGCGCTCGACTCCACGATCGTGTCGACCGCCGTCCCGCAGATCGTCGGCGACCTCGGCGGCTTCTCCGTCTTCTCATGGCTGTTCTCCGGCTATCTGCTCGCCGTGACGGTCACCCTGCCCGTGTACGGGAAGCTCTCCGACACCTTCGGCCGCAAGCCGGTACTGATCGCGGGCGCAGCCCTCTTCCTCCTCGGCTCCCTGCTCTGCGCGCTCGCCTGGAACATGGGGGCACTCATCGCCTTCCGCATCGTCCAGGGCCTGGGCGGCGGCGCCCTCCAGGGGACGGTGCAGACGCTCGCCGCCGACCTCTATCCGCTCAAGCAACGCCCCAAGATCCAGGCGAAGTTGTCCACGGTCTGGGCGACCTCGGCGGTCGCGGGCCCGGCGGTGGGCGGGGTCCTCGCCGCGTACGCGGACTGGCGCTGGATCTTCCTCATCAACCTGCCGATCGGCGCGCTCGCGCTCTGGCTGATCGTCCGTCACCTGCACGAACCGGAGCGCGAACCCGGCCCTCGCCCTCGCCCTCGTATCGACTGGGCGGGCGCGCTCGCCGTCTTCGCCTGCGGCGGCGTCCTGCTGACAGCGCTGGTGCAGGGGGGAGTGGCCTGGGCCTGGCTGTCTGCCCCCTCAATCGCCTTGCTCGGTACGGGACTTGCCCTGGTCGCGCTTGTCGTGGTGATCGAGCGCCGGGCCGCCGAACCGATCATCCCCGGCTGGGTGTGGCGCCGCCGCACCATCGCGGCGGTCAATCTGGCGTTGGGCGCGCTGGGCCTGCTGATGGTGGCGCCCACGGTCTTCCTCCCGACGTACGCGCAGTCGGTCCTGGGGCTCGCCCCCATAGCGGCCGGATTCGTGCTGTCCGTATGGACGTTGAGCTGGCCGGTTTCAGCAGCGCTCAGCCAGCACGTGTACCGCAGGATCGGTTTCCGCAACTCGGCGCTGATCGGCATCGGCACGGCCGCGCTGCTCCTGCTCGCGTTCCCGTTCCTGCCGTATCCCGGCGAGCCCTGGCAGCCGGCTCTCCTCATGCTCCTGCTCGGCGGCGCGCTCGGCCTCTTCCAACTCCCCCTGCTCATAGGCGTCCAGTCGACCGTCGGCTGGTCCGAACGGGGCACGGCCACCGGCTCCGTACTCTTCTGCCGCCAGACCGGCCAGACCCTGGGCGCGGCCCTGTTCGGAGCGGTCGCCAACGGAGTGCTGGCCGCGCGACTCGGCGGCGCCGGCGACCTCGACTCGGTGACCCGCTCCCTCGACTCGGGCGCCCCTGACGAACGTCTGCGCCACGCGGTCGCCGACGCTGTCCACGCGGTCTACTTCGGCGCGTCCTGCGCGGCCGGGCTCGCCTTCCTTGTCCTGTTGTTGATGGCACCGCGACGGTTTCCGGTCCTGAAGAGCTCCGCCGAATCGTGATTCGGTCTCCTTTTGTTCACCTCCCGGCCATGTTCCGCGTTTCGGTAATCCCTTGTGACCGTCGAGAATTGGCCATATTCTCCTGAGCATCTACGAGGGGCCCGCCCGGCCAGGGGCGGCGACCATCCCCTCGTATCGAAACGGGGAAACGGGGAACAATTTCATGCGTACCTGGATGAGAGCTGCCGCGTTGTTTTCGCCGCTCGCTCTCGGCATCGTCGTTGCCGGACCGGCACCGATGGCCGTGGCCGCCGAAGCCGGCCCACTTCACACCATCACCTGCTCGTTCGACAAGAGAGTCGGAACACCGTGGGCGCCGAACAGCGTGACGGTGAAGGGTTTCGTCCGGGTCCGGTGCACGGACCAGCTGGACGAGGCCAACACGGCGGCGCACATTCAGATCTATGACGGCGGCTGGAAGGATCGTGGCGCCCCGATCGTCAGCCACAACAAGGGTCCGGTCATCCAGGTGAACGATGACACCCTGAAGCGGCCGGGCACCTGGAAGTACCGCACCGAGGGCACCCACTTCGGACAGCATGGCAACACCTGGGCGCTGCCGACCTACTATTCGCCGGTCCGCACGCTGACCCGAGTTCACTAGGGGAGCAATGAGAAACATGACGGCCGATGCGCGCGACCTCATGGTCACGGCCCAGGAGGTCGCCAGGCTTCGGGACGCACAGCAACTCGAAGTCAGAGACGTCGCGTTGGCCGCGCTGATCCTCCACTTCCTCCGCTCGGCGGAGGAAGTGGAGGCCTCGGCGGAGGTGTCGCTCTCACCGGAGATGCTGCCGATGGCCGATGAAGTGCAGGAGATCCTGACGTCCGGAGAGGGTGACCTCCGGAATTCCGACCTGGTGGACCTCGCACGGCGCGAAGAATCCGAACTCTCCGAGTATCTGGGGCCGGTATGGCGGGCAATAAAAGGCTACTGACCTGCCTCGCCCTGTCGCTCTGTGTGATTTCGGTTTCGGCCGCGGCCGCGGGTTGCTCCGCCGAACCGGCCGAATCCGCAGAGCGCTCAATGGCTCAGGAACTGACGGCGACCGGGTGGGTCGAAGAATCAGTAATCGAAGGCATGGAATCCCAGACCCGGGATATCCGCCCGGCGGCATGCCAGGACCTGTTCCAGCTGCTGGACCGGGCCAACGGCGCCGATGCGCGCGCATTCGGTTTCCGTAATTCCACCACCGGGTCCTACCTCTTGGCCATCGACCAACCCGATGTCCCGGATCCGGCCAACCTCTCGTCCCACCTGAAGAACGCCGCGAAAGTCTGCCCCCGCCTCACCATGGGATATGACTCGACATCGCTGGCGTACGACGTCAGGGTGGCCGACACCCGGTCGGGCAGAACCGAAATACGCCTCAACGGAGTCGAGCAGATCGGCGGACAGCAGGGCGAGCAGGTCGTCGACATGATCGTGAGCAGCGTGAACACGGATGCCGGAGGACGGCTGATCCGCGTCATGAGCAGCGACACGGACATCGGACCGACGGAGGAGAAGGCCGCCGAGATCGCGGCAGCCCGTCCCTGACGCGCCTGCCGGCTCACGACGGCGTTCGTCACTGATGCAGAACCCTGGCGGCGAAGGCCGCCAGGTGGGCCCTCATCCGTTCGCGGCTCATCTGCTCTTCGCCGGCGAGGTGTTCGACGAGGTCGGCACGGGTCGCTGCCAGCAGGACGTGTGCGGCGAAGCCGCTGTCGGCAATGGCGCTGCCCCTGCCTGCGACAGCGCTGTCGCTGAAGCCGGGCAGTTGTCGCAGCGTGTGCTCAAGAGTGCTGTGCCACCACGTGTAGTGGTCCGCCTGGTAGGGGCTGCCGCTGCCGGCCTCTTCCAGGGCCAGGGAGAGCCGACGGTTGTCGAGCTTGAACTGCAGGACGGCGTCGAGCAGGGCCAGTACGCGTTCGCGCGGCTCGGCGGTGGGGCCAAGAGGCGCCGGCCCCTCGTCGACGGCCTGTCGCAGCCGTTCGAGCCGCGCCTCGACCAGGACACGGATCAGGCCCGTACGGTCGCCGAACCGACGGAAGAGCGTGCCCTTGCCGACGCCGGCCGCTGCCGCGACGTCGTCCATCGACACGCTTCCGGGACTCTCACTGCGGGCGAAGAGGTCATCGGCCGCGGCCAGGACGGCCTCCCGGTTGCGCACCGCGTCCGCACGTTCCTTGCGTGGAGTCACGAGCTCTCCCTTTACAAACCGGACCAGCAGTCCGTATCTTTAAACGGACTCGCAGTCCACATTCTAGGGGATGGAGTACGCCCGTGACCGCGTCCAGGACCTCACCCGTTACCTCACCCATGACCGAACCCATGCCACCTGCGGATCTGTACCGCCACAGCCTGCGCCTCCTGCTGGACAAGGACATCGACGGCTGGGTGGACCTGTGCGACGAGAACGTGCAGTTCGAGTTCCCGTACGCCCCCGAAGGCTTCCCCGCGACACTGGACGGCCGCGCGTCCGTCGCCGACTACCTGCGGGACTATCCCGACCACTTCGACCTGCGCGAGATCCCCTCTCTGCAGATCCACGAGACCACCGACCAGGACACGATCGTCGCCGAGTGGCGCGGCAAGGGCCGCATGGTCGCCACGGGCGCTCCCTACGACATGCCGTACGTCGCCGTGGTCACCGTCAGGGACGGCCGCATCACCCACTACCGCGACTACTGGAACCCGGCCGCGATCCCCGGCCCCCTGGACGACGCGAAGTTCTTCCTGCGGCACGACGGCGAAGGCGAGGACGAAGATGGCTGACCGCCACACCATCCTGGTCACCGGAGCCACGGGCACCACCGGCCGCCGTGTCGCCTCCCGGTTCACCGCGCTCGGTCACCGGGTCACGGCGGCCAGTCGCCGTCCCGGCCCGCAGGAGGGCGCCGGGACCGTTCGCTTCGACTGGTACGACCCGGCAACCTGGGCCGGCGCCCTGCGGGACACGGACGGGGTCTACCTGATCCCTCCCGTCGGCGAACCGGACCCGGCCGCCATCATGCTGCCCTTCCTCCGGCAGGCCCGTGCGGCCGGAGTGCGGCGCGCGGTGCTGCTCAGTTCCTCCGCCATTCCCGCAGGTGGTCCGGCAGTCGGCCAGGTGCACAGTGCGCTTCCCGAGGTGTTCGACCAGTGGGCGGTACTGCGGCCGTCGTGGTTCATGCAGAACTTCACCGAGAAGCACGCGCACGCGGACAGCATCCGCGACGAAGGCGTCATCATGTCCGCGACCGGCAAGGGACGGGTCGGCTTCATCGACGCCGACGACATCGCGGCGGTCGCCGTCCACGCCCTCACCGACGACCCCGCACCCAACACCGATCTGCTCATCACCGGTCCCCAGGCGCTGAGTTACGACGACGTCGCCGCCGTCCTCACCGAGGTCACCGGCAGGCCCGTCTCCCACCGGCCGCTCCCCTACGAGCAGTTGCGCGACCGCCTGGCCGCCGACATACCCGAGGAGTTCGCGCAGCTGCTGGCCGGCCTTGACCTCTCGATCTCCCGGGGAACGGAGGATCGCACGACCGACACCGTCGAACGCCTCACCGGCCGCCCGCCCCGCAGCTTCCGCGAACATGTCGAAAATGCCGATCACGCCATGGAGAAGGCGACGCGGTAGCGGTCCCCGCGACGGTCCCCGCGAACACGGTCACGGTCACGCGAGAGCACCACTCGCCCGCAGCAGGGGCAGTAGGTGGTCGCGCAGCGCGGGAGAGAACCGCAGGTCGTTCTCGCGGCCGGAGATCCACCGCATGTGCGCGAGTTCGGCGGCGGGCCGGGGAACGCCGTCGATCCCCGCCTCGTACAGGGTCAGCTTCATGGGCACCCGCTCAAGGGCCGCCTCGGCTTCGACGTCGACCAGGAAGCGCGGCTCCACGGGCCGCACCCCCAGCTCCTCGTCCAGCTCCCGCACCAGCGCGTCCATCAACTCCTCGCCCGCATCGGGCTTGCCGCCGGGCAGATAGAAGACATCGGGAGCCGCCTGCTTGCTCACCACCAGGAGCCGCCCCTCCTGAACGATCACGGCCGCCACGACAACCATGTGGTCACCGCCCTCTAATGAGGGATGCCGTCGATCACCTCACGGGCTCCCTGGCGGAGGAGGGCGACGGCGACGGACGTGCCGAGAGTGGACGGATCGAGTCGGCCCGCCCATTCGTGGGCGTTGAGGACGGTCTTTCCGTCCGGGGTGAACACAGCGGCGCGCAGGGAGAGTTCCCCGCCGTCCTCGGTTTGGGCGTACCCGGCGATGGGGCTGTTGCAGTGGCCTTGGAGGACGTGCAGGAGCATGCGTTCGGCGAGGGTTTCGCGGTGGGTGTCCGGGTGGCCGAGGCCGCTGACGGTGTCGATGGTCTCGGTGTCGTCCTCCCTGCACTGGAGGGCGAGCACGCCCGCGCCGATCGGCGGCATCATCTTCCCCACCGGGAGGATCTCCGTGATCACGTCGGCGCGGCCGATGCGTTCGAGGCCGGAGACGGCCAGCAGGAGGGCGTCGGCCTGCCCGGCCGCGAGCTTTTCGAGACGCCGGTTGGCGTTGCCGCGCATCGGGACGCAGGTGAGGTGCGGGTATGAGGCGGCGATCTGAGCGATGCGCCGCACGGAGGACGTGCCGATACGGGTGCCGGGCGGCAGCTCGCCGAGGGTGAGGCCCTCCGGGTGGATCAGTGCGTCCCGGATGTCGTCCCGCTCGAGGAACGCCGCGAACATCGTTCCGGCCGGCAGGGGCCGGTCCGCGGGGATGTCCTTGACGCAGTGGACGGCGAGGTCGGCGTCACCGGCGAGGAGCGCGGCGTCCACCTCCTTGGTGAAGGCCCCCTTGCCTTCGACGAGAGACAGATCGCCCATCCACTTGTCGCCGGTCGTCTTCACGGCGACCACCTCGGTGCGAATCGCCGGGTGGAGCGCTGCCAGCTCGGCGCGGACGCGTTCCACCTGGGCCAGTGCCATCGGGGAGTCGCGGGAGACGATGCGAATCAGATCAGCGGGCATGGAGGCACGATAGCCCCTTGGATACGGGCCGCGACGACGAGACGGAGCAGGCCGGGAGGTCGGCCGGGGTCGGTCCGCCACTCCCGAGAAGGCGACGACCGGCACTTCGTGACGTTTACGTTTTCGTCACAACTGGCCAATGGGGCAAGAGGGTTTATCGCAGGTAACACCCGAGGTCAGCGAAGCAAGCGCATACCGACCAGCCAGTTTGGTGAAAAGGCAGCGCATTTCGGAGACGCCGAGTAGCGTGCGTGGCTCGCTGCCCCCCTTCAACTCCACTTCCGTCCAGCTCCATCCAGTTTCCGTCCAGTTCCGTTCAGTTCCGTTCAGTTCCCTGCGGTCCGTACCCGGGCCCGAGCCACGCAAGGAAAACCGGGATGTCCTACGACCCGTCCCCCTCGTACCCAGTCCCACCCCCGCACGACTCTTCGCGCTCGTACGCCACCTACCCCTGGGCACCACAACCGCAGCCGGAACCCGAGCCTGCACGCCGGCCCCGGCACTCGGCGCTCGGCCACCACAGCGACATCCGCGTTCTGCGCACCGCGTACCGCTGGCAGCGACGCGTGGCGACACTGACGGCGCTGGGCTACTTCACGCTCTTCCTCGTCCTGTCCGCGTACGCGCCGGCGTTCATGACGAGGGAAGTGACGGACGGACTGCCCGTAGGACTGCTGCTCGGCCTCATCCAGGTGCCCGTCACCTGCGCGGCGATCGTGCTGTACGAGTACACGGCTCGCCGCGGCGTCGACCCGATCGCCGAACGCATAAGGAAGCAGGCGGAGCTGGACGCCAAGCGGGAGGCCGCGCGATGACCGGGTTCAGCAGTTCCGCGCAGGCGATGTCCCTGGTGGCGTTCACCGTGGTGGCCACCATCACGCTGCTGCTGTGCGTGATGACCGGCCCAGACCGCGACGACCTCGACGAGTTCTACACCGGGTACAGCTCGCTGTCCCCGATGCGCAACGGCCTTGCCATCGCGGGCGACTACATCTCCGTCGCGACGGTGCTCGGCACGGGCGGCGTGATCGCACTGTTCGGCTACGACGGGGTCGTACTAGCCCTGAGCACCGCCCTCTCCCTGATGCTGCTGATGTTCCTGCTGGCCGAACCGCTGCGCAACGCGGGCCGGTTCACCATGGGGGACGTACTCGCGCGACGGATGCCGGGACGCTCCGTACGCATCACGGCCTGCGTCGTGACGCTCGCCGCGCTGATGCCGATGATGCTGGTCCAACTCGCCGGCACCGGCGACCTGCTGGCGTTCCTCCTCGGCTTCTCCAGCGACGCGCTGAAGACCGGCTGCATCATCGGGCTCGGCACGCTGATGATCAGCTACGCGGCGATCGGCGGCATGAAGGGCACCGCGCTCATCCAGATCCTGAAGATCGTGATGCTGCTCGGCTCGGGCACCGTCATCTCCGTACTCATCCTGCACAGGTTCGACTGGGACCTCGGCGGCCTCTTCAGCACGGCGGCGGAGAGCAGTGGGGCGGGGTCGGCGTTCCTGAACTCGGGGCTGCAGTTCGCGGGCGGGCCCAGCCCCAAGCTGGACATGATCACCTCACAACTGACGGTGGTACTCGGCGCCGCGGTGCTGCCGCACATCACCATGCGCATGTACACCGCGCGCAGCGCGCGTGAGGTGCGTCGGTCGATGTCCTGGGCGGTGCCGGCCGTGGCGCTGTTCGTGCTGATCATCACGGTCGTCGGGTTCGGGACCGTGGCCATGATCGGGCGGGAGGCGATCACGGCGGTGGATCCGCAGGGGAACACGGCGTATCTGCTGGGCTCGCGTGCCGTGTTCGGGACGGATGTGTCGACGGGCGAGACGCTGTTGTTCACCACCGTCACGGCGGCGATCTTCCTGACGGTGCTCGCGTCGGTGGCCGGGATGATCCTCGCCTGCGCCAACTCTCTTGCGCATGACGTGTTCGCCCATGGGAGGAAGCAGTTGTCGCCGCGCCGGGAGATGACGTTGGCCCGGCTGTCCGCGGCTGCCGTCGGCGTTCCGACGATCCTGCTGGCCACGCTCGTCCAGCACCGGAGCCTGCAGCCGCTCGTCACGCTGTCGTTCTGCCTCGGGGCCTCGGCGATCGCGCCCGCGCTGGTGTACGGGCTCTTCTGGCGCCGCTACACCCGTGCGGGGCTGCTCTGCACGTTGATCGGCGGCTCGCTCAGCACGTTCATCCTGATGAGCGGCACCAATCTGGTCTCCGGCTCGCCCATCTCCGCCTTCCCCGACCATGACTTCACCTGGTTCCCCTTCACGACCACCGGGCTCCTCTCCATCCCCCTCGGCTTCGCCTTCGGCTGGCTGGGGACGGTGGCCTCCGGGCGACGGCAGGCGGAGGAGCAGCGGAAGCAGTATGAGGCGGTTGAGGGGTTGATTCTGGCGGGGGTGGTGCGGAGGTGAGGCCTCCGGCGGTTGGGCGGGCTGCCTCCGGCGGTTGGGCAGGGCAGCCTTCGGGGGTGGCGGGTGTCGGTTCGCGGGCGGCTGCGGGTCAGTTGTGGCTGGTCGCGCAGTTCCCCGCGCCCCTTCGGGGCACGGTTAGTCCGGTGGTGTCTGGCCCGTCAGGGTTGTGAGGCTGTCTCGTACGTGGTCCATGTGGGCCTGTACGTCCTCCCGTTGTTCGGCGTGTGCGCGCAGGATGCGTTCCGTGTCGCGGGCGATGCGGTCCTCGCGGGCGTGGGCCTCCGCGAGCAGCTCGGCGGCCCGGGTCTCCGCGTCCTCCTGGAGGTGACGGGTCGACTCCTGTGCCTCGGCCAGGGCCCGTTCGGCCTCGGCGAGGTCGGCCTCGGCGCGCGACACCAGCGGCGCGTACTGCGCGTCGACCGCGGCCTCCGGCTGAGCCGCCGCGTGCTCGACCTCCTCCCAGCGCTCGGCATGCTCCTTCTCCTGCTCGGCAAGCAGGCTCTCCGAACGCTGCCGCATCTCACGCAGCGCGGCGAGCGCCTCCCCGCGGCACTCCTTCGCCTCGAGCCGCGCGCCGATCCGGTACTCGTCGGCCTCGGCCTGGGCGGCGAGCAACCGCTGACGGGCCCGTTCGTCGGCCTCGCCGCGCACCGCGTCGGCGTCCGCCCGTACCGCCTCACGCATCCGCTCGGCCGCGGCCTCCGCCTCCTCGACGACACGGCTCGCCTCCCGCCGGGCGTTCTCGCGGAGCGCCGCCGCCTCCTCCTCGCCGAGTTCGAAGATCCGCCGGGCACGGTCACTGAGCGTCTCGTACGTCTGCGGAGGGAGCGCGGCCACCAGCTCGGCCAGCCGCTGCGCCTCCGCCTCCATCTCCTTGGCCAGCACCGTCAGTCGGGCCGCGCGCTCCCACGCGGCGTCACGGTCCTGTGAGAGTGCCTCCGCGTACAAGTCCACCTGATCGGGACGGTAACCACGCCCCCGTACGGACATGAAGCCCTGAGGCGACACCGATGCGCTGCTCATCCTCGAATCCCCTCTCCGGCGACGTACAGCATGATTTGCCGCACATCTTGGTGGATCAGACGGAAGTGTTCATAACGCGACACTCCGCCCATGCAGCCAGCCGGGGAGCTGAGCGCGAAAAAAGGGGGCCGGGCCCGGTCAACCGACCGGGCCCGGCCCTTCACCCATCAGTGAGACGACTTCGACGCCTTCGTCGCCTTCAACACGACGTCAGAGCAAGCCGTCCCACATCTGCTCCAGCAGCACCGACCACCAGCTCTCCGGCGAACCGAGCGCCGCCGGGTCGAGGGAGGCGAGCTGTGCCTGGAAGTCGACGGTCCAACGACCCGCCTGCTCCTGGTTCAGCCCGAAGCGAAGACGCCACATACGGCCCAGCAAGGCCAGGCTGCGCGCGAACTCCGGCAGCCCGGTGTTCACGAACTGCGGCGGTACGGGAGCACCGCCCGGCCCTGCCTCGACCGGTACGGCCACGATGTTCGCCGTGCCGTACTGGACGCAGATCGCCTTCCCGAAGTCGCTGCCCATGACGAGGTACGAGCCCGCGTCCGCGGCCGGCTGCACCCCGCGCTCCTGCGCCAGTTCGGCGAGCGTCGGGACCGGGCGGCCCGGCTGCGCCTGCGCCCAGAAGAACGGGTTCATGTCCGTCGGCAGTCCGGCCACCACGAGCGTGTGCGCCACAACCGGCGGTACGCCCTGCCGGGACACCGCGGCCTGGTCGAACCGGAAGATTCCCGGCCCGAACGCCGCCGCCAGCTCCTGGCCGATCGCCTCCGGCGGAATCGGCGGCGAGGGCTGCACCGGCGGCAACGGCGCACGCACCGGTGCCGGTCGGGCAGGCCCGTCCGCCACCTGGTGCAACTCGCCTTGGTGCGCGATCAGTTGGGCCATGCCCTGCTGACGGCTCGCGTGATCCGTGCCGTACGGGGCGATGCTGGTGATCCGCGCCTGCGGCCAGCTCTCCCGGATCATCCGCGCACAGTACGCACCCGGCAGTTCGCAGGACTCCAGCTCCGTGTGGAGCTCCAGCACCTGCTGCGGGGGCACGTTCATGGCACGCAGCTCGTGCAGGATCTGCCACTCCGGGTGCGGCGTGCCCGGCGCGGAACGCCGGATGAGCTGCTGCTCGGAACCGTCCTGCGCGCGGTAACGGAGTACCGCCTGATAACCGGGGCCGACGGTCGGCTGGCCCTGCTGCGGATAGCCGTACGCCGGGGGCTGCTGACCTGGCAACGACCCGCCCGGCATGGGGGGCTGACCCGGCATCGGCTGGGGGGTGCCCGGAGGCATCCCGGGAGCACCGGGCGCGCCGGGCGGCATGCCGGGAGCCTGGGGCGGCGGAGGCGTGCCCGGACCGGCGGGGCCGGGACCAGGACCGGGGCCGGACAGCACTGTCTGGGCGTGGTGGACACCACCGGAGGGCGTGCCGCCCGGAGGGTTCGGAGCACCGGGCGGCTGAGGCGCGCCCGGGGTGCCGGGGGCGCCCGGCGGCTGGGGGACGCCAGGACCGCCCTGGCCAGGAGCGCCAGGGCCAGGAGTGCCGGGGCCGGGACCGGCGAGCATGGTGGCCGCATGGTGGACGCCACCGGACGGCGTACCCGGCGGGTTGGGAGCGCCCGGAGGCTGCGGCGCACCAGGCGCACCAGGCTGGCCGGGAGCACCGGGCGGGCCCGGCGGCTTGGGCCCACCGGAACTGCCGCCGGGCTGATTCGGATCGGCGAACACCGTTGCGGCGTGATGGACGCCACCGGAGGGCGTACCACCCGGAGGGTTCGGAGCACCGGGCGGCTGAGGCGCACCCGGCCTGCCAGGCGCACCCGACCCCTCGGGCCCGTCAGGACCGAGCTGCGAGACGAACTGGGTGGGGACGTACCCACTACCCCCTGGCGTCCCCGGCGCACCGGGCCCGGACGGCGGAGGCGTACCCCCCGGCCGCGCACCCGGCGTCCCGGGCGCACCCGGCGGAGGCGGCGTACTGACTCCACCGCCGCCCCGCGCCCCACGCGGCGGCGACTGCGCCTTGCTGGTCGCGGCGTCGGCGATGTCACCGGCGTTGGGCGGCAACGGCCGCCCCGGCGCCCCCGGACCGCCGGGCGGCTGCGGCGGGTTGGGCCCGGCGGGAGGCGGCGTACCCGGAGCAGCACCGGGCCCCTGCGGATAGCCGTACGAGGAGCCGGGCGGCGGAGTACCAGGCGCCCCCGGACCCTGAGGAGCCCCAGGCGGCGGCGTACCCGGAGCCGCACCAGGCCCCTGCGGGTACCCGTACGAGGAACCAGGAGGCGGAGTACCGGGCGCACCCGGAGGCGGCGCCCCCTGCGGACCACCCGCAGCCGGCGCACCAGGCCCCTGCGGATAGCCGTACGAGGACCCGGGCGGCGGAGTACCAGGCGCACCCGAACCCTGAGGAGCCCCAGGCGGCGGCGTACCCGGAGCCGCACCGGACCCCTGCGGATACCCGTACGAGGAACCAGGAGGCGGAGTACCGGGCGCACCCGGAGGCGGCGCCCCCTGCGGACCAGCCGGAGCCGGCGCTCCCGGCCTCTGCGAAGCAGCGGGCGGTGGCGTGCCCGGTGTGGCCCGGCCCTGCTCGTCGTCGAGCTGCGCGGACACCGCCGTGCGCGGAAGCTGGCTGCCGCCTGACATCAGCGCGGTCTTGGCGTCGGGTGCCGCGGGCGGTGGCGTACCGCCGTCGTCGGCATCGCTCAGCGGCGGCGCGAACACCGTCGCCGGCAACGGCACCGAACGGTCCTCGCCCGACTCGGCGTTGGTGTCGGTCCCGGCCCACGGGGTGGCCGCGGCGGGCGTACCCGGCCCGTCGCCGGTACCCGAGTCCGCCCCGCCTCCGGCGGCGGGCCACGACGTGCCACCCCCGGGAGCGGCGGGCGTACCGGGCGCCGACGGAGCACCGGGCGGCCCGGACGGCGCACCCGAATCCCTCGCTGCCGACGGCGAACTCCCGCCTCGCGCCGACCCATTGGCGGCGCCGGCCCCGGCGTCGGCGGATGCGGCAGCCGGACGAGAACCTGTCCCGTCGGACGAACCCGCGGACGAACCGGACGAATCCCCGGCGGGCCGGGACGAGCCCCCGGAGGACCCGGAGGACCCGGTCGACGCCCCCTCCCGCCGATCCGGAATCCCCATCCGGTCCGCCGCCTCCTGCAACCACTCCGGAGGAGTCAGCAGGAACGACGTCTGGTTCAGATCCACCCGCGCCGGAGGCGCCGGCGCCGGTTCGGGAGAGGCGTCCGGCAGCCCGTACTCCTCCTCGTACCGGCGGATCACCTCACCCACCGGCAGCGACGGCCACAACGTGGCCTCGCCGCTGTCACGCGCGATCACGAGCCGCGCCGCGCCTCCGTCGGAGCGCGGGCCGTCGGCCCGGTCCTCCGCCCAGACCACGAAACCGAGCTCGAACTCCCGTACCCGCACCTCACGATGCTGATACGAGGCCACATCACCGTTGATCCACTCTTCCGCGCGCTCCTGCGCCTGCGCGAAGGTCACCATCGGACGCTCACTCCCCCACCGAAGAGACGGACACGGCACGCGCGAAGCCGCCGTCCACCATCAGGTTCGCCACGGTCTCCAGCTCCGGCGGATTGCCCGCGAGCCGGCCCAGGAACTGGTCGAAGTCGTCACCACAGGGCAGCAACAGCCGCTGCACCCGCTCCGGCGGCGGCCACGCGTCCTGGTCCCGGGCGTCGTCGTACGCGCAGAACCAGACCGACCCGGCCCGCTCGCCCTTCACCTTCACCGCGAGCAGCCCGCCCTGTACGAAGCCGACTCCCAGGTAGTCCTTGGTGAGGTGGTCGCGCAGACACTTGTTGACGTACACGAGGTCGTTGACGGCCGCCTCGTCCCGCACCGTGAAGAACGGCTGGTCGACGAGCAGCCCGAGTTCGGCGTCCAGCGCGGCTCCCACGGGGGCACACCCGCCCGCCGCCTTCAAGAACGACCGGTAGGGACCCGGAAGCCGATACCCCAGGTCCTCCTCGACTCCCAGCACCTCCTGCTCGGTCACCGCGACCGACGTCTTCGGCAGTCCGAAGTGCACGGGCCGCGTCTCCTGCAACGGCCGCGTACCCCTCTTGTTCTGGTCGACGGCCGCCGTCGCGAGCCCGCCGTGATGCCGCAGCAGGGCCTTCACCTCGACCGGCACCAACTCGAGGCGCCGCGAACCCGGCACGTGGTGCCAGGTCCAGCCGTGCGGAGTCGCCACCGACGGGATGGTGTCCCACAGGTCGTGCCCCGCGGCCGCCATCGCCGCGTTCGCGGACACATAGTCCGTCAGCCGCAGTTCATCGACACCGAAGCCCTCGGGCGGCTCGGCGATCTCCGCCGCGGCACGCGCATAGACCGAGAAGTCGGGGTAGCCGTACTCGTCGACCCGTACACCCCTGGGGTGTCGGGCGGCCCGGACCGGGTCCGGAAAATGTACGACCTGCCCGGCATAGGCCGCGTTCGGCGGCGCGGCTTGCTGCCCGAGCCGACCTGTCGTCATGGCGGTTGCCCCCTGCGGCGTTCTGATTGGATCGCGGATGTCGACAGCCTATGCGGTTGTAAGACACCGGTCACCGGGCCTCCGGTTTCGCACGGGCCGGGGGGTTCTCACTCGTACGGGCCGGGATGTCTCACTCGCACGGGCCGGGGTGTCTCACTCGTACGGGCCGGGCGGCCCCGGTTCCGTGACCTGCCGTCACCCTGCCGTGACCGTGCGACGAAGAACGGGCGTGTCGTGCTGCCTCAGCTTCCGCACCAGCCACGGAGTTTGGCACTCTGTCCCCGCACCGGGGGGCGGTGACACCAGCGGCTGCCGCCGCGGGGAAGGGGAGGAAGCAACATCATGAGCGCCACGCACACCGGCACATCCGGCGATCCCCGGGTCGGCTGGAGCAGCACCGAGAGACCCCACGCGCCCGCCCTCCTGCATCGCAGGGACGGCATACTCCCCACCGTCGCCGCGGCCCTCTCCGTACGCGGCGCGACCCTCACCGGCACGGCCGCACGCGGCGACCAGCTGCCCGAGCTCCACCCCCTCGTACGGGACTTCCTCGACACCCTGACGAGCGGCCAGCGCGACCGCTTCACCGGCCGGTGCGCCGAGACGATCCTCATCTCGCGGCACCTCAGCGCGATCGACGCGGCCCGCTCCAAACGGGCCGCCCGCAAACCCATGACCAACGGCGAAGCCCGCAAGTCCCTCAAGAGCGCCAAGCTCACGGCCCGCCGCATCCGCGAGGACGGCGACCCGCTCCACGGCAGCTTCGCCGCACCCTGCCGCTCCTGCACCGCGCTCAGCGCCCACTTCGGCGTACGCATCGTCGACCCGACGACACCGGAGGCGTGAGCCTTCCCACATCTACGCGCATATTCATACACACGTGCCCATACGCGCGTACGAAGAGGCGAAGAGACACCGACAGACAGAACAACAGACGGAACAGACGGAACAGAACAGACGAACGTAGGGCCGATGCACGCCGACCGCACCACCTCCACGACCCGCTTCCCCGGACCCGTCGACGCCGCGCTGCGCGCCGCCGGATGGCAGCCGGGCCGCTGGGACATAAAGCAGGCCGAGATCTGGGCCGACGCCATGCGCGGCCACGAGTCCCCGGCCGGCCACCGGCACGCCGTGTTCCCGGCGGCCGTGGAAGCGTGGGCGGAGTTCGGCGGTCTCCACGTCCCCGTCTCGGGCCCCGGCCGGCAGATCGCCCCCTCGCCCCTCCACCTCGACCCCCTGCACGGCCTCCACATGGCCCGCACCCTCGCCGACCTGGGCCGCGCCCTGGACACCGAGGTCTGCCCCCTGGGCGAGGAATCCGAAAGCCGCGCACTGCTGGCCATCGACGCCGAGGGCCGCGTCTACACCCTCGACCACACGGGCGACTGGTTCCTGGGCCCCGACATCGACCAGGCCCTGACCGGCCTCATCTCGGGCATCGAGCCGGTACGCCTGACAACCGGCTGACGCTGCAACCGAACCTGCTGAAGCTTCTGAACCTGCCGTCCTCGAGGCGGTCTCAGCCTCGGCTCTCAGCCCTCGGCCGGAATCACCGCGGACACCCGGAATCCACCCGCATCCGTCGGCCCCGACACGAACACCCCACCCAGCGCGACAACCCGCTCCTTCATCCCCAGCAAGCCGTTCCCCCCGCTCGGCAGCCGCGCGTCCGACGCCGCCTCCGGCTCCGGCGGAGGCTCGTTCTCCACCTGCATCGCTATCTCCGACGAACGATGCGCAAGACGCACATGCGTCTTCGCACCCGCCGCATGCTTGTGGACGTTCGTCAACGCCTCCTGCACGACGCGGTACGCGGTCTGCTCCACCTCCGGCGCGTACGCCCGGGAATCACCGTCGACCGACAGGTCCACGGCCATACCGGCGGCCGCCGACTGACCGAGCAGCTCATCGAGATCGTCCAGGCACGGCCCGTCGCCGCCCTCGTCGTCAACGGCCCGGGACGCCGCCGCGGCCGCCGCGGCCCCCACCGCCGCGAGCGGCGTCGAGTGAATCCGAGGCGCCAGAGAATCCCCCGCCCGCAGCACACCCAGCATCTCCCGCAACTCCGTGAGCGCCTGCCGCCCCATGTCCCCCACGAGAGCCGCGTTCTTCACCGCTTTCTCCGGATCCTTCCGGGCAACGGCCTGGAGGGCGGCCGCATGCACGACCATCAGGCTCACCCGATGCGCGACAACGTCGTGCATCTCACGGGCGATCCGCGTCCGCTCCTCGTTCCGCGCCCACTCCGCACGCTCCTCTGCCCGCTCGGCCAGCAACTGCAACTCCCGCTCCAGGGAATCGGCCCGCTCCCGCAGGCTCTCCATCAGCCGGCGCCGCGCGCCCACGTACAACCCGAGCAGTACCGGCGGAGCGGTCAAGCCCAGTGAGGTCGTCAGCGAAAGGAACGGCACAGCCCACTCGCCGAACGCCACATCACCGCGCACCACACCCTGATGCGCCCGCACGAACGTGACGATCAGCACCCCGACCATCGACATCGACGCCAGCGCCCCGATGATCCGCCGCGGCAACTCGGACGCGGCCAGCGTGTAGAGCCCGACGAGCCCCATCAGATAGCCCATCGCGGCAGGCGTGATCGCGATCGACACAAGAACGACAGCAATCGGCCACTTGCGACGCAACAGCAGGGTGGCCCCCGCGAACAGTCCGAATACCACCCCTACCGGCGTCGCCAACCCCGCGTCGCGCGCGAACGCAATCCCTTCGATCCCGCATTCGACAGCGGAGGCCAACGCGAGCCCTCCGTCGAGCAACGCGCTACGCCACCTCGCCCACCACCACGGCCCTGTCATGGCCGCGGTGTGGTCTTCCCCCGTCGTGGTCATGCCTCCAGCCTACGGGCGTCCGCCCGTGGTTTTCCGGCGAGTTTCCCGCACTGGCCTACACCACACAGCGCAATCGAACAGAAACGAAACCGGCCGGAATCCCTCAGGGCTCGGCCGCCGCCAGATCCGCGACGAGCTCCGGGGTCCACAACAAGGAGATCCACCAGCTTGTATCGTCGTGTGGAAGGTGCCTGGTGCGGCATAGTGTTGGGTGCCTGCCCGGCGACCTGGCCGAATGTCCGGTTCGGCCGGGTTCAGTCCCCCGTGGTGTAATTGGCAGCACTGTGGCTTTTGGTGCCATCTGTCCGGGTTCGAGTCCTGGCGGGGGAGCCTTGCTCGGTCCGGGGCCTGACCACCAAGTCAGGCCCCGCTCACATTTCCCCCGCACAACGCCCCGGTATCCTGCCGATGTCCGCACCCCAAAGACATTCCAGTAAGACATCGCAGTCATCGAAGCCGAAGGGCAAACCCGTGAGCGCCATTCGCCCGGCAGCCGTAGTCGTTCTTGCAGCGGGTGAGGGCACCCGTATGAAGTCGGCCACACCGAAGGTTCTGCACGACATCTGTGGCCGTTCCCTTGTGGGGCATGTGCTCGCCGCCGCGCGGGAGTTGGAGCCCGAGCAGCTGGTCGTCGTCGTGGGGCACGCGCGGGAGAAGGTCGCCGCGCATCTCGGGGAGATCGACCCGAGGGTGCGTACGGCCGTGCAGGCGGAGCAGAACGGCACCGGGCACGCCGTGCGCATGGGGCTGGAGGAGCTGGGCGGCGGTGTCGACGGGACCGTGGTCGTGGTCTGCGGGGACACTCCCCTGCTCAGTGGTGAAACGCTCCGCCACCTCGCGGCCACGCACTCTGCCGACGGGAATGCCGTCACCGTGCTGACTGCCGAGGTTCCGGACGCGACGGGTTACGGCCGCATCGTGCGCGACGGGGCCTCGGGGGCCGTGACGGCGATCGTCGAGCACAAGGACGCGAGCGAGTCGCAGCGGGCGATCCGTGAGATCAATTCGGGTGTCTTCGCCTTCGACGGGCAGCTGCTCGCGGACGCGCTCGGGAAGGTGCGGACCGACAACAGTCAGGGTGAGGAGTACCTCACGGACGTGCTCGGCATTCTGCGCGAGGCCGGGCATCGTGTCGGGGCGTCCGTGGCCGGTGATCATCGCGAGATCGCGGGGATCAACAACCGCGTGCAGCTGGCGGAGGCCCGTCGCATCTTCAACGACCGGCTTCTCCATCGGGCCATGCTCGCCGGGGTGACGGTCGTCGACCCGGCGACCACCTGGATCGACGCCACCGTCACGTTCGAGCAGGACGCGATCGTGCACCCGGGTACGCAGCTGCATGGCGCCACGCATCTCGGTGAGGGTGCGGAGGTCGGTCCCAACTCGCGGTTGAAGGACACGCAGGTCGGTGCGGGGGCCCGCGTGGACAACACGGTGGCGGACGGTGCCGAGGTGGGGCCGCAGGCGAATGTGGGGCCGTTCGCGTATCTGCGTCCGGGTACGCGGCTCGGGCTGAAGGCCAAGGTGGGTACGTACGTCGAGACGAAGAACGCGTCGATCGGCGAGGGGACGAAGGTTCCACATCTGTCGTACGTGGGTGATGCGACGATCGGCGAGTACTCCAACATCGGTGCCGCGAGCGTGTTCGTGAACTACGACGGGCAGGAGAAGCACCACACGACGGTGGGGTCGCATTGCCGTACGGGTTGCGACAACATGTTTGTGGCACCTGTCACGGTCGGGGATGGTGCGTACACCGCGGCGGGTTCGGTCATCACGAAGGATGTGCCGCCCGGTTCGCTGGCCGTGGCCCGTGGTCAGCAGCGGAATATCGAGGGCTGGGTGGCGCGGAAGCGTCCGGGGAGTGCGGCCGCGAAGGCGGCGGAGGTGGCTTCTCGGGAGGCCGAAAGTGAAAGGTGACCGGAAATCGGCACGTCTGCGACGGCGTACCGTGATAGGTGCACATCCGCACACCCAGCTGAGAGCTCCGAGTTAATCGCTCGACGACCGGCTGAGACACCTCTGAGGAGACAGTGCTGTGACCGGGATCAAGACGACCGGCGAGAAGAAGTTGATGTTCTTCTCCGGCCGCGCCCACCCCGAGCTTGCCGAGGAGGTCGCCCAGCAGCTGGGTGTCGGGGTTGTCCCGACGAAGGCCTTCGACTTTGCGAACGGCGAGATCTATGTCCGTTATGAGGAGTCGGCGCGAGGTGCTGACTGCTTCGTGATCCAGAGCCACACGGCTCCGATCAATCAGTGGATCATGGAGCAGTTGATCATGATCGACGCTCTGAAGCGGGCTTCCGCTCGGAGCGTCACCGTCATCGTGCCCTTCTACGGTTACGCCCGGCAGGACAAGAAGCACCGCGGACGTGAACCCATTTCGGCGCGTCTGATCGCGGACATGATGAAGACGGCCGGCGCCGACCGCATACTCACGGTCGATCTGCACACCGACCAGATCCAGGGCTTCTTCGACGGCCCGGTCGACCATCTCTTCGCGCTCCCGCTCCTCGCGGACTACGTGGGTAAGAAGGTGGCCCGCGACAAGCTGACGGTGGTCTCGCCGGATGCGGGCCGGGTGCGGGTGGCGGACCGCTGGTGTGACCGTCTTGGCGCGCCGCTGGCGATCGTGCACAAGCGTCGCGACAAGGACGTGGCCAATCAGGTCACTGTCCATGAGGTCGTGGGTGATGTGGAGGGCCGGGTCTGCGTCCTGGTCGACGACATGATCGACACGGGTGGCACGATCTGTGGGGCGGCGGACGCGCTCTTCGCACATGGTGCGGAGGATGTGATCGTGACGGCCACGCATGGTGTGCTGTCGGGTCCGGCCGCGGATCGTCTGAAGAACTCGAAGGTCAGCGAGTTCATCTTCACGAACACGCTGCCTTCGGCGAGTGATCTGCAGCTGGACAAGATCACGGTGTTGTCGATCGCGCCGACGATCGCGAGCGCGGTGCGTGAGGTCTTCGAGGACGGTTCGGTGACGAGCCTGTTCGAGGAGCAGTAGGCCTGGCCGCTCGCAGGCCTGATGATCGATTTCTGGTACGGCCTTCCCGCCGCGTAAGCTGTCACAGTTGCTCGGCGAGGGAGGCCGTACGGCGTTGTGAAAGGCGCTGTGTACGGCGGTCCGTTATCGACGCGCTCTTCGTAGCAGGCCGATGTATGGCCGGGTGACCACTTTCCCCCTATCTACGAGGAGTGATGAGCATGGCCGAGGTGAAGCTCGCCGCCGAGACCCGTACGGAGTTCGGCAAGGGTGCCGCACGTCGTATCCGCCGTGAGAGCAAGGTCCCGGGCGTTCTGTACGGCCACGGTGGCGAGACGGTGCATGTCACGCTGCCGGGCCATGATCTGCTGCTGGCTCTGCGTACGCCGAACGTTCTGCTGTCCCTGGACATCGAGGGCAAGACCCGGCTGGCGATCCCGAAGGCCGTCCAGCGTGACGCCATCAAGGGTTTCCTGGAGCACGTCGACCTGCTTCTCGTGCGCAGTGGCGAGAAGGTCAACGTCGACATCTACGTCCACACCGAGGGCGACCTGGCTCCGGGTGCCTACCTTGTCGAGCACGTGCTGAACGCGCTGCCGGTCGAGGCCGAGGCCACGCACATTCCGGAGTCGGTGACCGTGTCCATCGAGGGCCTGGCGGCCGGTGACTCCATTCTCGCGAAGGATGTCCCGCTGCCTGCCGGTACGACGCTGGCGATCGACGAGGATGCTGTCGTTCTGCAGGTTCTGGCCGCGCAGGCGGAGGAGGCCACGGGCGAGGCCGAGGGCGAAGGCGAGACCGCCGAGGCCTGATCCCTCACCGTCGTCGTTTCGCCGACCGCCGTTCCTCCGGGAGCGGCGGTCGGCGCGTATGAAGGAGACATGCACGTGACGAGCGACGCTGGTGCCCCCTGGCTGCTGGTGGGGCTGGGCAATCCAGGGCCCGAGTACGCGATGAACCGGCACAACGTGGGGTTCATGGTGGCCGATCTGCTGGCCGGGCGGGTCGGGGGCAAGTTCAAGCGGGCGGGGAAGGCTCAGGCGCAGGTGGTCGAGGGGCGGATCGGTCCGCCGGGTCCCGGGAGTCGGCGGGTGGTGGTGGCCAAGCCGATGTCGTACATGAATCTGTCGGGTGGTCCGGTGAACGCCCTGCGGGATTTCTACAAGGTGCCGGTCGCGAACATCGTCGCCATTCATGACGAGCTGGATATCGATTACGGCGTGCTGCGGCTGAAGCTCGGCGGTGGCGACAACGGTCACAACGGGCTGAAGTCGATGACGAAGGTGATGGGTTCCGACTATCACCGGGTGCGGTTCGGGATCGGGCGTCCTCCGGGGCGTATGCAGGTCGCCGATTACGTGCTGAAGGACTTCTCGTCGGCGGAGCGCAAGGAGCTGGACTACTTCGTGGACCGGGCGGCCGATGCGGTGGAGTGTCTGGTGATCGACGGGCTGGAGCGGGCGCAGGGGACGTACAACTCCTAGCCGGCCAACTCCTGGTCGGCGGGGAAGGCCGGGATGTCGTCGGCGTCGGCGTCGGTGTCCGGGTTGGCTTCGGCCCATTGGCCGGCGAGGGCCTGGAGTTCGGCGCGGTGAGGTGCGGCGGGTTCGTAGGCGGCGAGGGCGTGCAGGACGGGTTGGGCGCTGCTTCGCTGTGCGTGGGTGTCCAGCCAGGCGAGGGCGGGTGTGAGCACGTCGGGGTGCGAGGGCGGGACGGTGTGGAGGCTCGCGGAACGTCCCGTCGTCGGTGCGCCGCAGTGGCGCCAGGGGGTCTGTGTAGAGCTTCTCCCAGGTGGCGGTGTCCGGGGCTGTGGAAGGCAGTTCTGTGGAGGGTGCTTCTGTGGAGGGCGACTCTGTAGCGAGCGGTTCGTCACGGGTGCTGTCCGCCGTGGGGGCGGTGGCTCCTGGCAGGGTGCTGCCGCCCGCGCCGTCGGGGAGTCCGAAGGCGTCGCCCCAGTAGCACTCGTGGATGGCGAGGCCGGGGCCCGGACCCGCCCGCAGATCGGCTGTCGTCTCGTCGTACGCCTGCCGTCTCATCTCCCGTTCACCATAAGAACGTTGGGCTCCCCCGTCTCTGGTTCCCGCCCAGCCGACATTGACTTCAGGTGACCCCATGGCCAAGGATCGCCGCCATGTCTGCCCTCACCTCCAGCCAGAGCGCGACCACGGCGTTGCGGTTCGGGCGGCTCGCGGCGATGGGGACGGTCGCGGTGCTTCTGCTGATCGCCGGCGTCTGGGCCTCCTGGAGCACCGCCCAGCACGTGATGCTCACGAAGGGCCGCGAGCGCGGCACGATGACGGTCACTCGGTGCGCGGACGATCGCTGTACGGGCTCGTACGCGCCGGTGTCCGAGGGGTCCACCCCTCGTGACCGGGTCACCATTTCGAGCACGGTGGTGGCGAAGAAGGGCAAGACGTACGCGGTGGTGGTCAAGCCGGGCAGCAACGAGGTGGTCCGTGCGGGGCCCGGCGGGCTGCTTTATGCGTGGGTTCCGCTCGGTGGTGCGTTGCTGCTTGCTTCGCTGGTGGTGGCGGGTGGGTTGCGGATGCCTCAGCTTGCGTGGGTGCTGGGGGGCGCGGGGTTTGCGCTGGTCACGGCGGCGTTCGTGGCGCTGTGAGGGGGTTCGTCCTCAAACGCCGGACGGGCTGAAAGTCAGCCCCTCCGGCGTTTGAGGAGCGGGGGTTCGGGGGCCTGGCCCCCGAAACACCCTCACCCCGTGTTGCGCAACCCCGCCGCCACCCCGTTCACCGTCAGCAGCAGAGCCCTCGACAGGAGCGGATCCGGAGCCGCGCCGGAAGCCGCCGCGTCCCGCTGGCGCTTGAGCAGGGCGACCTGGAGGTAGGAGATCGGGTCCAGGTAGGCGTCGCGGATGGTGAAGGTCTGCTTCAGGACCGGCTGGGAGTCGAGGAGTTCCTGTTCGCCGGTGATCCGCAGGATCTCCCGCAGGGTCAGCCGATGTTCGGCCTCGATCGTCTCGAAGACGTGCTTGAGGTCGTCGGGGACGAGGGTGTCGACGTAGTGGCGGGCGATCCGCAGGTCCGTCTTGGCGAGGGTCATCTCGACGTTGGAGATGAAGTTGCGGAAGAAGTGCCACTGCTCGTGCATCTCCTCCAGGACGGAGTCCAGGCCGGCCTCGCGCAGCGCCTTCAGCCCGGAGCCGACGCCGAACCAGCCCGGCACGATCTGCCGCGACTGCGTCCAGCCGAACACCCACGGGATGGCCCGCAGCCCATCGAGCCCCGCACCGGAGTCGGGCCGCCGGGAGGGCCGGGAGCCGAGGTGCAGGTCGGCGAGCTGGTCCACGGGGGTGGAGGCAAAGAAGTACGCGGGCAGGTCCGGGTCCTCGACCAGTCGCCGGTAGGCGGCGTGAGCGGCGTCGGAGACGACGTCCATCGCGGCGTCCCAGCGGGCCAGTGCCTCGCCGGGCTGGCGCGGGGCCGTGTGCAGGGCGGAGGCCTGAAGGGTGGCGGCGACGGACAGTTCCAGGTTCTCGCGGGCGAGCGAGGGGATCAGGTACTTGTCGGAGATGACCTCGCCCTGCTCGGTGACCTTGATCTCGCCCTCGAGGGTGCCCCAGGGCTGGGCGAGGATCGCGTCGTGCGTGGGGCCGCCGCCACGGCCGACGGTGCCGCCGCGGCCGTGGAAGAGCCGAAGCCGTACGCCGTAGCGGTGGGCGACGTCGCGCAGGCGCCGCTGCGCCCGGTGGATCTCCCACTGGGAGGTGGTGATACCGCCGAACTTGGAGGAGTCGCTGTAGCCGAGCATGACCTCCTGGACATCGCCGCGCAGCGCCACGAGCCGCCGGTAGGAGGGGTCGGCGAGCATGTCCTCCAGGATGGTGTCGGCCGCGCGCAGCTCGTCCGTCGTCTCAAGCAGCGGCACGATGCCGATCTTCGCCCAGCCCGCGTGCAGATCCATCAGCCCGGCCTCGCGGGCGAGCACGGCGGCGGCGAACACGTCGTCCGCGCCCTGGCACATCGAGATGATGTACGACTCGATCACCTCGGGCCCGAACACCTCGAGCGCCCGCTTGACCGTCCCGAAGACACCGAGGGTCTTCTGTCCGGCCGCGTCCAGCGGGGCCGGAGTCGGCGCGAGCGGCCTGCGGGAGCGCAGTTCCTTGGCGAGCAGCTTGTGCCGGTACTCGCGCGGCATGTCCTCGTAACGCCACGATTCCTCGCCGAGCCGGTCGAAGAGCTGGCCGAGCGCGTAGTGGTGGGCGTCCGCGTGCTCCCGTACGTCCATGGTGGCCAGCTGGAGACCGAACGCGGCCAGCGTGCGGATCGTGCGGTTCATGCGGCCGTCGGCGAAGAGCGCGCCGCGGTGTTCGCGCAGGGACGTCTGGATCAGCGTGAGGTCGCGGATGAGGTGCGAGGTGCCGAGGTAGTCCCGGCCCGGCTCGTGCGGAGTGCCCTTGGCGAGGCGCTGCTTGGTGTTCTCCAGCTTCTGCCGGATGCAGGTCGCCTTGAGGCGGTAGGGCTCCTCGGCGTTGAGGCGCTTGTAGCGGGGGCTGATCTCCGGGAGGGCTTCGAGGTCGGCCTGGAGGGACTCCAGCAGTTCCTCCGTCGCGCCCGAGTAACGGATGGAGTTGGAGAGGAAGCCGCGCAGCTCGTCGATCATCTCCAGGGCGTCGTTGATGCCGTGCTCGTGCTGGAGGATCAGCACGTCCCAGGTCACGTCGGGGGTGACGTTCGGGTTGCCGTCGCGGTCGCCGCCGATCCAGGTGCCGAAGGTCAGCGGGCGGGTCTCGTCGGGCAGGACGACGCCGACGCGCTCCAGCTCGGCGGTGAGGTCTTCGAGTACGTCCCCGACGGCGCCGGCGTGCAGTTCGTCCAGGTAGTAGATCGCGTTGCGGGCCTCGTCCGCGGGCTCGGGGCGTACGACCCGCAGCTCGTCCGTCTGCCAGACGAGGTCGATGTTCTCGGCGAGGCGGGTGTCGTAGCGGCGCCGGTCCGCCTCGATGACGGGGGTCTCGAGGAGCGCGGCGATCCTGCGCAGCTTGTTCAGGACCGAGCGGCGGGCGGCCTCCGTCGGGTGCGCGGTGAAGACCGGGCGAACATTCAGGTGCCGTACGGTCGCGCGCAGGTGCTCGGGGTCGGCGTCCTTGAGCCGGTCCGCGGTACGGGCGAGGAGTCCGCCCTCGGCGGCCCGCCTGGCGCGCAGCTCGCGGCCGCGGTGCACCTGTTCGGTGACGTTCGCCAGGTGGAAGTACGTGGAGAAGGCGCGGACCAGCTTGGCCGCGGTCTCCAGTTCCGTGCCGCGCAGCAGCTCGGCGGCGGCCTCGCCGTTCTCGCGGGTGAGGCGGCGCACCCTCTCGACCAGTTCGAGGAGCTCAGGGCCCTCCTGGCGTACGAGGGTCTCGCCCAGCAGGTCGCCCAGGCGGCGGATGTCGGCGCGCAGCTCACTGCTGGTCGTGGTGGTCCGGTCGTCGGCACTGCTCACAGGTGCGGCTCCTTGCAGTGGTGAAGGACGTCTGAGGCTCGGCTGAAGGTGGGCCCGTAGGCCTGCGGCGGCGGTGGCCGCATAGCAAGAGGGCATCAGGGAAGTTAAGAAACAGAGCGGACCGCGCTGTCCGACCGATTCCAGGATAGGTCTCGATGCGGAGGCGCAGTCTCTCGGCCTCTTGCCGCCGGGCTGCGCACTGCCATACTTACGACGCCGTAGGTTACGGAACCGTAGGCATGACATAAGGAACCGTATGCCCGTACATCCGGCATCGTCTCAATCCACGAACCCCACAGGGGACGCCCCATGACCACAAGCTCCGATGTGATCGACGACGCCCCGAAGGCGAACAACGACACCTCGCTCCCCTCCGCCACCCTGGGCGGCGAGCAGAAGCGCTCGCTCGAGCAGATCACGCTCCTCCTCTTCATCACCGTCCCGTTTCTCGCCCTGCTCGCGGCGGTGCCGCTGGCCTGGGGCTGGGGGGTGAGCTGGCTGGACCTCGGTCTGCTGGTGTTCTTCTACTACCTCGGCTGCCACGGCATCACCATCGGTTTCCACCGCTACTTCACGCACGGCTCCTTCAAGGCGAAGCGGCCCCTGCGGATCGCGCTGGCAATCGCGGGCTCGATGGCGGTGGAGGGCCCGCTGGTCCGCTGGGTCGCCGACCACCGCAAGCACCACAAGTTCTCCGACGCCGAGGGTGACCCGCACTCGCCGTGGCGCTTCGGCGAGACCGTTCCGGCCCTGATGAAGGGCCTGTGGTGGGCGCACATCGGCTGGATGTTCGACGAGGAGCAGACGCCGCAGGACAAGTACGCGCCGGATCTGATCAGGGACGGGGCGATCCGTGCGATCTCCCGCCAGTTCATTCTGTGGACCCTGCTCTCGCTGGCGCTGCCGGCGCTGATCGGCGGTCTGGTGACGATGTCCTGGTGGGGAGCCTTCACGGCGTTCTTCTGGGGCTCACTCGTCCGGGTGGCGCTGCTGCACCACGTCACCTGGTCCATCAACTCGATCTGCCACGCGGTGGGCAAGCGCCCCTTCAAGTCGCGTGACCGTTCGGGCAACGTGTGGTGGCTGGCCGTGCTGTCCTGCGGCGAGTCCTGGCACAACCTGCACCACGCCGACCCGACGTCCGCCCGCCACGGCGTTGAGCGCGGTCAGCTGGACTCCTCGGCGCGGATCATCCGCTGGTTCGAGCAGCTCGGCTGGGCGTACGACGTGCGCTGGCCGTCACGCTCCCGTATCGATTCCCGCCGGAACCCGGACGGGAAGGGCGCCCGAGGCAAGACGGAGACCGCCGAGGCTGCATGATTGACGGCGTGGCGACCGACTCCAGCGCATCCTCGAGCAATGAAAAACCACGGCGCGCCCGCCGTACCCGGATGACCGGTGCGGAACGCCGGGCTCAACTGCTGGAGATCGGCCGCACCCTCTTCGCCACGAAGGGGTTCGAGGCGACATCGGTGGAGGAGATCGCGGCGAAGGCCGGCGTCTCCAAGCCCGTCGTCTACGAGCACTTCGGCGGCAAGGAGGGTCTGTACGCGGTGGTGGTGGACCGTGAGATGCGGCGCCTCCTCGACATGGTGACGAGCTCCCTCACCGCGGGCCACCCCCGCGAACTCTGCGAACAGGCCGCCTTCGCCCTCCTCGACTACATCGAGGAGTACACGGACGGTTTCCGCATCCTCGTCCGCGACTCCCCCATCCCGCAGTCCACGGGTTCCTTCGCCTCGCTGATCTCCGACATCGCCACGCAGGTCGAGGACATCCTGGGCCGCGAGTTCAAGAGGCGCGGCTTCGACCCGAAGCTCGCCCCGCTGTACGCGCAGGCCCTGGTCGGCATGGTCGCCCTGACGGGCCAGTGGTGGCTGGACGTCCGCCGCCCCAAGAAGGCCGAGGTGGCCGCCCATCTGGTGAACCTGGCCTGGCACGGCCTGGACGGCCTGGAGGCCAAGCCCCGCCTGATAGGCCGCCGCAAGAACTGAGCGGCCGGCGCAAAGAGCCGACCATCACTGGCCGACGCAAAGAGCCCGCCCTCCCTGGCCAGCGTCAACAGCCGGCCTCACTGGCCGGCGCAAACAGCCGGCCTCACTC
Organism: Streptomyces scabichelini; assembly: GCF_011045015.1. Lineage (GTDB taxonomy): Bacteria > Actinomycetota > Actinomycetes > Streptomycetales > Streptomycetaceae > Streptomyces > Streptomyces scabichelini. The sequence goes on from NZ_JAAKZY010000106.1 coordinate 31,614, forward strand.
GTCCTCGATGTCGCCGGCCCTCATTCCTCCTCGATGTCGCGGGCGCTCAGGGCCAGATCGTTGGTGGCGGTGAAGTACGGCCTGACCCGGGTGCGACCGCGCTCCGGGTGGCCGAGGACGACCGCCGGCACGACATCCGTCTTCTTGCGCGCCACCACGTCCCCGCCGATCCGGCCCACCGGAACGGGCCCCGTCCCCGTGGCGGTCACCAGCCGCAGATCCCACAGATCCTGCTCCATGCCTCGCCGCGCCATGGCCTCGTCGTACGGGACCGTGAACCGGAGGCGGTCCGCACCCGCTGCCCGGCCGGGCACAGCGAAGACCGGCACGCAGAAGTCGTACGCCCGGTCGGTCCGGGACACCGCCTGCACCACGGCCCCCACCCCTGCCCCTGACGCGAGGCCGGTGGCGCCGTGCAGCGTCACGGTGACGGAGACCGACCGCTCGCCGACCTCGATCCCGTCGACCTCGGCGTGGGCGGGCCGCAGCCAGGTGCGCAGGGCCAGGAAGCCGTCGACGGTGGTGTACGGGATCCACGCGCTCACGCCCGCTTCGCCGGCGGTGGGCGGTCGCCGCAGCAGGGGCGCCTGCTCGACGAGCCGGGCGGCCAGGCGGGTGCGGGGGCGCGGGCCGGTGGCGCGCGGGGTGACGTAACAGTCCCAGCGCCCCTCGGCGAGGCTGTGCTCCGCCCGGTGCAGGGTGACGCGGGCGGCCGTGTCCGGGGAGTCCGCGGCCGGGAGCACCGGGATGCGGGCCTCCCTCTTGTCGGGGTCGCGGCGCAGGCGCAGGACGAAGTCGTGTGGCCCTGCGGGCAGTTCGGCCCTGTTCAGCAGGACGGTCAGGCCGCCTTCGGGTGTCGCGCGGGCGTGCGCGGCGGGCCGCGGGGTGCGCTCCGGGAGGGCGGTGGGCGATGCCGGGCGCGGACGGACGATGCGGCTCAGCCGACGGAGCAGGGCCGCGCTCCCACCGATCCGCGTACGACGCCGCCCGCCCAGGTCGTCGATGAGGGCTTCGTAGCGGCGGGCGATGACGGAGGGAGCGTAAGCCGCCGCCTTCTCCCGGGTCCCGGCGGCGAGCCGGCTGTGGAGTGCCGGGTCCGCGACGAGTCGTTTCAGTGCGTCGGCGAGGGCGTCGACGTCGCCGGAGAGCGGTACGAGCAGTCCGTCCTGCCCGTCCGTGATGATCTCGCCGGGGCCGTGGGGGCAGTCGGTCGCGACGACCGGGACCCCGCAGTGCATGGCCTCGACGATCGTCATGCCGAAGGACTCCATGTCGGAGGAGACGACCGCGATCGCACCCTTGGCCCACTCGGTCTCGATGGGCGAGACGGGCCCCATGAGGAACGCGCGGTCGTACAGCCCGAGCCGGTCGATCTGCTCCCGCAGCCTCGCCTTCTCCGGGCCCCGCCCGTAGATCCGCAGGGTCACGGCCGGATGTTCCGCGGCGACCTTCGCGAAGGCCGAGATCAGCCGGTCGTATCGCTTGACGGCGATCAGGCGTCCGGCCGCCACGATGACGTCGGAGTCCAGGGACGAGGCGGCGACGGCCGGGGTGCGCACGCCGTTGGGGATGCACACGATCGTCGTCGCCACCTCGGGGAGCGCGGCGCGGTACTGCGCGGCGTCCGCCTCGGACACGGTGACGAAGGCGTCGAGATCCGCGACGGCTCTGTTCTGGCGTTCGCGCAGCTGCTCACTGTGGGCGTCGAGGCTCAGGTGCTCCTGGCCGATCCGCAGGTACCGGTGCCTGCCGTCGCGGGCGAGATGGCCGTTGAGGTCCGGGCGGGTGCCGATCACCACATCGGCGTCGGTGTACTTGAGGTAGCCGCCGACGCGCTCGCCCTGGAGGGCCGTGCAGGGCAGCTTCGTGGTGTCCTCGCGCATGTCGATCAGCGAGGTCAGCCGCACCCGCGGGTCGAACGGGAGCGCCGGTTCGTCCCGGACGCGGTGCACGCTGACGACCTCGACGTCGTGCCGGTCGGCGAAGGCCGCCGAGAGGTTCGCCGTCGAGCGGATGGTGCCGCCGATGCCGTAGGCGTTGTTGATAAGGAACGCGATCTTCACATGACATTCGTCGGCGCGCGCACCCCGCGCCTTGAGCACCCCGCGGTACCCACGGCATCCGCAAGCACCGAACCGCACTTCAAGCAGAGCGCAAGGGAGTCGTCTCCAAAAGCTCCCGTGCCATTCGCCCAGCCGACTCCGCCGTCTCCCGCGCGATGCGCCGGAACGTCTCCTGGGCCTGGCGGGCAGGCCACTCCGCGGGGAGGTGCTGGACCGGGAGCCTCGGGTCCGTACGAATGATCCGCAGCCACTCGGCGACCAGGCGGAGCCGGGTGGCGATGGGGTCGGCGGAGGCGACGCCGTCGCCGGCGCTCCACCGCTTGTCGAAGGCGGAGTACCGGGAGGCGACGCTCTCCAGGTCCCAGCTCTCGCGGATCATCAGGCCGACGTCGGTGAACTCGTCGGCGCGCGCGTGGAAGACCTTGACGTGGGAGGCGAGACCCAGCTCCGAGACGATGCCGTGGACGTCGACCCGGCCCGGCGCGATCCACAGTCCGCTGTAGAGCGCGCCGAACCCCGACCAGGTGAGCTGCGAGCGCAGGTCGTGGCGCTGGCGCTGCCAGGACTCCGGGAAGGAGAAGCCGAGCAGCGTCCAGGTGCCGTCCCAGTCCTCGTTGACCGCGCCGTCCCGCCAGATGCGCTGCCCGCCGTCCTCGAGGATGCGGACCGCCTGCGGGGTGAGGCCGAAGAACATCTTGCGGCCCTCGCGCTGACGCCGCAGCAGGCCCCGGTTGACCATGCGGGTCAGTGTTGACCGTACGGCCTGCTCTCCCGTCCCGACCCGGGCGAGTACGTCGATGATGCTGCCCGAGTACACGCACAGGTCGCCCTCGTCGAGGACGTGGTTGCCGAAGAAGGCGAGCACGAGCGACTGAGGGCGCAACTGCGGGGTGTCGGGGGAGTCGGGAGAGTCGGGAGACTCAGGGGCATCGAGGGTGTCCGTCGTGGCCGTCATGTCTGCGTTGGCGTCCTCCACAGCGGTAAGCGTACGACCGCCCGCACAGCGGGAGGTCGCGGGCGGCCGTACGCGCTTCTCACCGGCCGTCGGCGGGATGTGCCAGGTCGTAGGGGCGGGGGTAGGG
>NZ_JAAKZY010000107.1 GCF_011045015.1 Streptomyces scabichelini
GGGCGGGCTGGAGGACTCCCGTGGCGTCGGTGAGGAAGGTGCCGCGTGCGGCGTTGTGAGGATGGCGCGGTGCCTCCACCAGCGACAGCACGGGGGTGACGCACGCGTCGGCGTCGGCGAACACGGCGGCCCAGTCGTCGCGGGTCCGGGCGGCGAAGACCTCCGCCAGGCGCCGCCGCATGACCGGCCAGCGGGAACGGTCCCACTGCCCGGTGAAGTCGGCATCCTCGACCAGGCCGAGCCGTTCCAGGAGGGTGGCGAAGAAGGGCGCCTCGATCGCGCCGACCGCGACGTACTCGCCGTCGCGGCAGCGGTAGACGCCGTAGAACGGGGCTGTGCCGTCCAGGTAGTTGACGCCCCGGTGGTCGGTCCACCGCCCCTCGTGCAGACGGCTGTAGATCATGGCCAGCAGCTGAGCCGACCCGTCCACCATGGCGGCGTCCACGACCTGGCCTTCCCCGGTGGCGCGTGCCTGCACGACCGCGCACAGCACACCGAAGGCGAGCAGTGCGCCACCGCCGCCGAAGTCGCCGAGCAGGTTGAGCGGCAGGACCGGCGGACCGTCGGCCGGCCCGATGGCCCCCAAGGCCCCCGACAGGGCGATGTAGTTGATGTCGTGCCCGGCCCGCGGCGCGAGCGGCCCGTCCTGCCCGAATCCCGTCATCCGTCCGTAGACCAGGCGCGGGTTGCGGTCCAGGCACGGGCCGGGGCCCACGCCGAGCCGTTCGGCCACCCCTGGCCGGAAGCCCTCCAGGAGGACATCGGCATCCGCCACCAGGTCGAGGACGGCGCCGACGCCTTCCGGGTGCTTGAGGTCGATGGCGGCCGAGCGCCGGCCCCGGTGCAGGACGGGATCGGGCCTGCCGGCCACGTCCGACGGGCGCTCGACACGGATCACATCCGCACCGGCGTCGGCGAGGAGCATCGCGCAGAACGGCCCCGGCCCGATGCCCCCGAGCTCGATGACCCGCAGCCCGGTGAGCGGCCCCGGGCCCGCGTCGGGTACGGCGCCGTTCGCACGTTCCTGGTCTTGTTCTTCGTTCACCGGCCGCTCACCGGCCTCGCCAGACGGGAGCGCGCTTCTCGGTGAAGGCCGACGCGCCTTCCCGAGCGTCTTCCGAGTTGAACACCAGCTCGACGATCGGCTTCTGACGGTCGAACAGCTCGTCGCGTGACCAGCCGGGAGACTCCACGAGGATACGTTTGGTGACCCGTACGGCGAGCGGACCGTTGGCGGCGATGGCGGAGGCCAGCAGCCTCGCCTCCTTCAGCGCGCCGCCGGGTGGAGTGAGCCGGTTGACCAGTCCGAAGTGGTGGGCCCGGTCCGCGGTGAGGACATCGCCGGTGAGGGCGAGTTCCATCGCGATCTGGTACGGGATCCGGCCCGGCAGTCGCAGCAGTCCCCCGGCCACCGCCACCAGACCGCGCTTGACCTCGGGCAACCCGAACTTGGCGTCCTCGGCGGCGACGACCAGATCACTCGCGAGTGCGATCTCGCATCCGCCCGCCACGGCGTAGCCCTCGACGGCGGCGATCAGCGGCTTGCGCGGCGGGGTCTCGGTGAGGCCGGCGAAACCGCGCCCCTGCACGTGGGGGCGCTCGCCCCGCAGGAACGCCTTGAGGTCCATGCCCGCGCAGAAGGTGCCGCCCGCGCCGGTGATGATGCCGACCGCGAGGTCGTCACGCTCGTCCAGCTCGTCCAGCGCGGACGCGATCGCCTCCGCGACGGCTCGGGTGACCGCGTTGCGGGATTCGGGCCGGTTGATGGTGATGACGGCGATGCCGTCGCCGTACTCGACCAGTACTTCGTCTGCCACGGAAGCTCCTTTGCGGTGGCCAAGCGGTGGTCGCGGTTGGGGAGTAGCGGTTGAACGCCGGCCTTCAGCGTGGGGCCAGGCGGATCGCGCCGTCGAGGCGGATGGTCTCTCCGTTGAGCATCGAGTTGTCGATGATGTGCAGGGCGAGTTGTGCGTACTCGTCCGCCGCGCCGAGGCGCGGCGGGTGCGGCACCGCGGCAGCGAGCGCGTCGAGCTTCTCCTTCGGCCGCCTGCCGAGCATCGGTGTGTCGAACAAGCCGGGCGCGATGGTGACGACCCGGATGCTCTTGCTCGCCAGATCCCGGGCCGCACACACGGTGAGGCCGGCCACTCCGGCTTTCGACGCCGCGTACGGGGCCTGTCCGATCTGCCCCTCGAACGCCGCGACCGACGCTGTCATGACCACCACTCCGCGGTCGCCGTCGAGTGGTTCGTTGCAGGCCATACGGGCGGCGGCGAGCCGGAGCACGTTGAAGGTGCCGATCAGGTTGACGTCGACCACGGCACGGAAATGGTCGAGATCACCGGCGGTGCCGTCCTTGTTGACCACGCGGAGCGGCCCGCCGCGGCCCGCGCAGTGGACGACCGCGCGCAGCGCTCCTGTCCGCTCGGCGGTGTCGAGGACGGCGGTCATGTCCTCGGTGCTCGTCACGTCGGCGGGGACGAAGACGGCCTCGGGGCCGAGGTCGCGGACGGCACGGTCGCCGTCCGAGGAGGGCAGGTCCGCGATGGTGACGCGGGCGCCGGCCTTGAGCAGCCGCCGTGCCGTCGCCAGGCCGAGCCCCGACGCGCCGCCGGTCACCACTGCGGATATTCCGCTGGTCTGCATGGACGCTCCAGTCGGTCGAGTCGGTGTCGGATCTGCCGCCGCCGGCGCCGGCAAAGGCGCGGCGACTGCCGTCGTACGCCGGGCCACGGGCCGGTCGTTGCGGTCGGGACCACAGCCGATGCGGAGAAAGAACTTGTCGAACGATCGTTAAGTTAGGTCGCCGTCTCACCCACTGTCAATGACCGCGACGAAAGTGCGGGCGACCTACCGGGACGGCGCCTCGCCGTGCCCGAGCATTGCGAACGCCAGCCGCACGTACCGGTCGCACAGCTCCGTCGTCCCGAGGTCGCCGGACGGGTCGTACCACTGGGCGACGGCGTTACACATGGCCATGACCGCCCGGCGGGCGTCGTCCGGGTGCGGGGTCCGGAAGACTCCGCCGGCGATGCCGTCGTCTATGGCCTTCTGGAAGAGTCCCGATACGGCGTGCCGCCTTTCGATGATGGGGTTGCGGTACTCGGGTTCGAGGTAACGGAGTTCCTGGAGGGTCAGCAGACTCTCGACCCGCCGCCGGACCCGGTAGTCGACCGTCACTCTGACCAGGGCGGCCAGCCGCGCGGCGGGGTCGTCACCGGCCTGGGTCAGTTCCTTCTCGCAGTGACGGAAGTAGTCGTCGAGGGAGTCCTCGATCAGGGCGTGGAAGAGCTCCGCCTTGCCGGAGTAGTAGTAATAGAGGGCGGACAGACTCATGTCGGCCCGCTTGGCGATGTCACGGATGGAGGCGCCGAAGTAGCCGCGCTCCGCGAAGACATCTCGTGCGGCGTCCATGATGGCGTCCCGGCCGTTTCCCCGGGGGCTGGAGGGACCGTTGCCCGCCGCCTTGCCGCTCTTGCCCGCTGCCTTGCCGCTCTTGTCCGCCGCTTTGCCGCTCGTCGTATCCATGGCCCCAGCCTCCCAGAATGAACGAACGATCGACAAAGCCGGCTCTCCTGCCATGCGGAGCCGAGGGCCGGCGCACCGCCACCGCCGGCCCGCCTGGCACAGTCCCCAGTGTCATCCGGCCGACGGAACCTTGTACTCCTTCGCCAGGTCCGATGCGAAGAAGTCACCGCGTGCTTTGACTCCGGCGAAGACACCCTTGTCCACACCCAGCACCTGGGCCTCGCGCGAACTGGGCTCAGCGGGATCGGAGAAGTCCTGAGGCGGGAGCAGGCCCGGTAGCGTGAAGTCGGTGACAGCGCTGCGGGCCTTGAGCACGCCCGGGCGGGTGAGGTCCTTGCAGCTCTTGCCGATAATCTCGGCGTAGAGCTTGGTCATGGCGTAGGCGTGGACGACTCCGCTGCTGGCCTCCGGTGCCTTACCGTACTGGTCCTTCCAGGCAGCGGCCAGCTTGCGAGCGGCGGCATTGTCCTCGCCGATGCCGCCAAGACCGGAGAGCCTGGAGTAGTGCTTGGTGAGCGCGGGCGCCGCAGACGTCTTGAGCAGGCTGGTGGCGAAGGTCGACACCCCGCCCATGATCGGCACCTCCATGCCGGCCGACTGCGCCACTGCCGCCACCGAAGCCGCCTGCTTGGGCGTCGAGTCGACCACGATCGCCTTGACCTTCGCCGACTTGAGCGCGTTGACCTGGCTGGTGAGGTCGGTCGCGGTGGGGTCGATCTGCTGGCCGACGATCTTCAACCCCAGCTTCCCCGCAGCGAACTTGCTGCCCCGCAGGCTGTTCTCGCCGATTTCTCCCTGGAGGTAGATGTGCCCGACGGAATCGCCGCTGCGCAGTTCGCCCTTCCTCACGAGCCAGTCCAGACCGTTGATCGTCTGGATGTCGTAGGTGGCGCCCAGGACGATCAGGTGCTCATCCCCGAGCAGAGTCGACGCGAACGTGGTCAGGCCCGCGAGTTCGTCCTTCGCCTTGATCTTCTCCCGCAGCGCCGTGACGACCGGTGAGCCGAGGATGTTCAGATACCCGAGGACCTGCGGATCCATCTCGTCGTACGCGGCGACGGCCTTCTGCGGGTCGTAGCCGTGATCGCGGGTGACCAGTGCCAGCTTCCGGTCGCAGACACCGCCTGCCGCGTTGATGTCCTTCACGGCGAGGTTGCTCGCGTCGAGGATCGTCTTGCCGGTGCCCGCGAACGGGCCCGACAGATCCATCAGCACCCCGAGGTTGATGGTGGAGTCGCTGACCCCGGGCGCGGCGGCGGTCCCGGCCGTTTCGGCCTTGGTGGAGCAGCCGGCAACCGCCAGCGTGAAGGCCAGGGCCGTGGCCGCCAGGCCGACTGTGCGCGATTTGTGCATCGGTGTGTCTCCTCGCTGAGAAGCGGATGAGGTGGTTGACAGCACACGTCCGGCAAGGTGGGGGGCGGGTCAGGAGTGCCTGAGACGACGGACGGCTGGGGAGCGGGGGTTCAGGGAGCGGCGGCCGCGGCCGGGCGGCGGCTTCGTAGAGGTCGAACGGCGCCGGTCAGTGCCGCCAGACCGCCCGGCTGGACGATCACGGCCACGATGACGACCGCGCCGTACACGAACTGGGCCGCTGTCGACGCGTCCAGTCCCTGCCCGCCGGCCCCGGTGACGAACGGCAGTGAATCCGCGTAGCGGGAGAACAGCAGGGGCAGCGTCACGACGAAGACCGCGCCGGCGAGCGCGCCACCCACGGATCCGAGGCCGCCCAGGATGACCATCACCAGATAGTTGACCGACAGGTTGAGGCTGAAGTAATCGGGGACGGTGCGCTGGAAGGCCAGTGCCGTGAGCACACCGGCAGCGCCGGCATACATCGACGACAGTACGAAGACGGCTGCCTTGGTGCGTCGTATGTCGACGCCCATGGCGCTCGCGCCGATCTCGCTGTCCCTCATGAGCCTCAGCGCCCTGCCGGGCCGGCCGCGCAGGACGTTGCGGCCGAGCAGCGCCGCCCCGACGGTGACGACGAGGAACAGATACCACTGGCTCTCGGCGGCACCGAACGGAACGCCCAGGACGGTGACGTCCGCCTGGTCGGAGAAGGAGAACCCGCCGATCGACATCGGCACGACGGTCCGGCCCTCGAAGCCGCCGGTCACCGGCTTCATGTTCTGCAGCAGATGGTGGCCGAGGAACACCAGGCCCAGGGAGGCGATGCCCAGGTAGATGCCGTGCAGGCGGCTGGAGACCGGGCTGAACAGCAGGCCGCAGACGCCCGCCAGCAGGACGGCCAGGACCGCGGCGAGAAGCGGGGGGAGGCCGAGACCGGACACCCCGCCGTCGCTTTCTCCGGCCAGGAAGGCATAGCCGTATGCGCCGACGGCGACGAAAAAGGCGTGTCCCAGGGACAGTTGTCCCGCCGCGCCGAGCAGGATGGTGAGGCCGATCGCGCCGACCGCCGCCGCCATCGCGAACAGGCCCATGTTCAGCCAGAACGCGGAGACATACAGGGGCAGTGCCAGGAGGACCACCAGGGCGGCGGTCAGCGCGCACAGGGCCGGCACACGCCCTGCCATGGGGAGCCGGGACGTCTCAGGCACGGCTGACCTCCTTCGCGCCGAACAGGCCCGAGGGCCGCCACAGCAGAACGCAGATCATGATCACGTAGGCCACGACGTCCCCCAGCCCTCGCCCGAGGAAGGAGAGGGCGTCCTGGTACTCGGCGACGGTCACCTCGGCGATGCCGATGACCAGCCCGCCCGCGATCGCCCCGCCGAGCGAGTCGAGGCCGCCGATGATCGCGGCGGGGAGCGCCTTGATGGCCACGGTCCCGGTACTCACGGCCACGCCGGGGCTGGGGAACGACGCGAGACCGATGCCGGCCGCGACGGCGAGGAGGCCGGCCGTGATCCAGGCACCTGCCGAGACCCGCTTCAGCCGGACACCGGCGAGCGCCGCGCCCTCGCGGTCCTCGATCGAGGCGCGCATGGCCAGGCCCCAGCCGGTGTGGCGGAGGACCGCGGCGAGGCCGGCGATCAGCAGCGGCACGGTGAGGATGGTGATGATCACGGACAAGGGCAGTACCACTGAGCCGAAGTGGACCACGTGTCCGTCCCAGGGAGCGCCGAGTGGCAGCACGCTCTCCCCGATGCGCCAGCTCAGTTCCGCGGTGAGCACCACGTTGACCCCGATGGTGAGGATCGCCAGCGCATCATGCTTGCGGCCGTCGACCCGGGACAGCAGCAGTCGCTCCACCGCCAGCCCCAGCGTCCCGGCCGCGACCAGGCCGAGCGCCACGGCGGCCGCGAAGCCGATGTGCGGGCTGGTCTGCGCCACCACCCACACACCGAAGAGCAGAAACGAGGCGTGCGCGAAGTTCACCGTGCGGGTCGCCTTGAAGACGATGACGAAGCCCAGCGCGATCAGGGCGTACAACAACCCCAAAGACACACCGCTCAGCAGGATTTCGACTCCGCGGGTCATCACGACAACCTCTCCGCCACCTGGTCGTTTCCGGATTCCATGGGCACTCCCAGATAGGCGCTGATCACTTCCGGATGCTGCCTTACGTGTTCCGGCGTGCCGTCCGTGACGACCTTGCCGAAGTCGAGGACGGTGATGCGGTCGGCGATCGACATGACCACTCCCATGTCGTGCTCGACGAACACCACGGTCAGACCGAGCGCGTCACGTGCCGCGGAGACCAGCCGGGCGAGTTCCGCGCTCTCCGCGGTGTTCATCCCGGCGACCGGTTCGTCGAGGATGAGCAACCGCGGCTCCAGGCACAGCGCCCGCGCGAACTCCAGGCGCTTGAGATCCCCGTAGGCGAGGCTCGCCGCCGGGCGGTCCAGAACGCCGGACAAGCCGGCGAACTCCGCGATGTCGCGCACCCGCGCTTCGTGGACACGCTGTTCACCGCGGCCCAGTCCCAGTGCGGTCGCGGCGATGCCGGACCGGGTCAGCCGATGCCGGCCGACCATGAGGTTGTCGAGTGCGGACTCGACCGGTGACACGACGATATTCTGGAAGGTGCGGGCGACTCCCCTCCGTGCCACCCGGTCCGGACGCAGGCCCGTCACCTCCTGACCGTCCACCATGATGCGGCCCGAGGCGACACGGTAGATCCCCGACAGGGCATTGAGCAGCGTTGTCTTCCCGGCACCGTTGGGACCGATGACGGCATGGATCGTTCCGGGCCGCACGGTGAAGGACACACCGTCAAGCGCGCGCAGGCCGCTGAACACCACGCTCACGTCCTCGACACGCAGTTCCGCTGCCGTTGGAGTCGTCGTCATGCGGACCACCTGCTCAGCGTCGGCGTGTTTCCGGTTCCGGGCCCGGGCCGCGGTGCGGATCCTCCGGCGCCCTGGCCGGCGTCCGCGTCCGCGCCCAGGTAGAGGCGTCGCACGTCGTCGCTCTGCGCCAGTTCGTCCGTCGGTCCGCTCAGTACGACCCGGCCGAGGTCGAGCACACAGGCCGAGTCGGCGACCGAAAGCGCCATCGCCGCGTTCTGCTCCACCAGCAGGACGGGGACCCCTTCCCGGCTGATCTCGCGGATGGTCTCGCCCACGAGATGCACCAGCCGCGGCGCGAGGCCGAGGGACGGCTCGTCGAGAAGCAGGAGTCTCGGTTGCGCCATCAACGCCCGGGCGATGGCGAGCATTTGCTGCTCGCCGCCGGACAGCGTCCCGCCACGGGCGCGTCGCCGCTCGGCGAGCTGCGGGAAGAGCTCGTACATCCGACGGCGTGTGCGCTCACGCACCGCCGACGACCGCACGGTGAGCGCACCGGCGTTCAGATTTTCCTCCACCGTCAGACCGGCGAAGATGTGCCGTCCTTCCGGTACCTGTACGAGCCCGTGCGCCACCGTGCGAGCCGTGTCCACACCGGTGATCCGTTCGCCACGGAACCGGACGGAGCCTTCGGTGACCCCGCCGCCGTACAGGCCGAGCGTGCCGGAGACGGCGCGCATGAGCGTCGTCTTGCCGGCGCCGTTGCTGCCGAGGAGCGCGACGACGCCACTGCCGCCGACGTCCAGGGACACCCCCCGCAGAACGGGTGCGCGAGCGCCGTACCGGACGACCAGTCCATCGATTTCGAGCACTTCGGCCTCCCTTGCCGCTCTGAAGCAACGCCAAAGCGTCACTCATCGATCGTTCGTTAAGGCCAGCGCGAACGTAGGGTGAGCCACGTCACTCGGTCAAGGTCCCTGCACATGATCGCTTGAAACAACACGGGGTGAAGGACTGTGAGGCCACCCGGTTCCGTCTGGACAGGAAGGCCGGTACGGTGTTAAACGATCGTTCGATAAAATGGCAGTCGGTCAGAAGACGAGGGGCCTTCGCATGCGTATCGGTATGACAATGGATTACAGCGGCGACTTCATCGAATCGGTCCGTGCCGTAAGGGATTTCGAGACGGCAGGGGTCGAGATCGCCTTCGTGCCGGAGGCCTACTCGTTCGACGCCGTCAGCCGACTGGGCTACCTCGCGGCTCGTACCGAACGCCTGGAGATCGCCTCCGGGATCCTCCCGGTCTTCACCCGTACGCCGTCGCTCCTGGCGATGACCGCCGCCGGTCTGGACGATCTCTCCGGCGGCCGGTTCACGCTGGGCCTCGGAGCGTCGGGACCGCAGGTGATCGAGGGCTTCCACGGGGTGCCGTACGACGCGCCACTCAGCCGCACCCGCGAAGTGGTGGAGATCTGCCGTCAGGTGTGGCGGGGCGAACCGGTGGTGCACCCGGGTCCGAAGTACCCGCTTCCGCTTCCCGCCGAGCGGGGCACCGGGCTCGGCAAGCCCCTGAAACTCCTCAACAAGCCGGTCCGCTCCCGCATCCCCATCACCCTGGCCGCGATCGGCCCGAAGAACGTCGAGCTGACGGCCGAACTCGCCGAGGGCTGGCTGCCCGTGTTCTTCCATCCCGGAAAGGCCGCCGAGGTGTGGGGAGCGGCCCTGACCGCAGGGCTGGCCCGGCGCGATGCGGCACTGGGCACGCTCGACATCACCGTGACGGCGCCTCTGGCCGTCGGCGACGACGTGGAACACCTGCTGGACCGAGCTCGGCCAAAACTGGCGCTCTACATCGGGGGGATGGGCGCGAGGAACAAGAACTTCTACACCCAGCTCGCCGGTCGGTACGGCTACGAACGGGAGGCGGCGCACATCCAGGACCTGTATTTGGCAGGCAAGAAGCAGGAGGCCGAAGCCGCCGTTCCCGAGGGTCTGTTGAGGGCCACATCCCTCGTGGGGACGAAGGAACAGGTCGCCGGACAGCTCGACGCGTTTGCCGCCGCCGGAGTGACGACGCTGTGTGTGAGGCCGCTGGCCGATACGCACGCGGAACGCCTCCACGCCGTCGAGCGACTGCGCGACATGCTGGACTGACGCCTCGCGCGTAGCACGATGCGGGCGGGGAGCCCTGAGAGGGCATGGTTGCTCAGGCGAAATCAGTTGGCGGGCTTGCCGAACCAGCGGAAGAGGTGGTCGTCCAGGTCCTGCTGATCGTCGCCGATCCAGGCGACGTGGCCGTCGGGGCGTAGCAGGACGCAGGGAACATCCAGTGCGGCAGCGGGGTCCGCGAGGTAGTCGACCCGGTCTGACCAGCCGCCGACGGTCAGGCGTTCGGTGCGGTCCAGTAGCAGGCCCGCGGCCGCGATGCAGCAGACCGTAGAGGTGGCTCTGTTCCACGTCGATGTCGCGCAGGCGGCGGTCGAGCAGGTCGGGGCCTTCGCCGAAGTCGTAGCGGATGCTGATCGCGGTGATCTTCTCGATCAGGCCGGCGGGGTGGTTGTTCCGATGGACTACCGGCCGGCACGTGACGGGCGCCGCCCTGAGGGCCGTCGATGACGACACCCTCGACCCGATCTGCGCGCCGAGGTAGCTGCCGAGGACGCCCTCCGCGCCCGGACCGAGTGCTTGCGATGGGTCTCGGTGCGGCCGGGAATTCCGCACCGCACCGTTCCGTCACAGGGCATCGAGCTGCCACTGCTGGTTGGTGCCGGTACCGGCGAGCCACTGGATGACGCGGGCGTTGTCGGCCGTGGAGCCGTCTGCGACGTCCGCGCACCAGCCGTTGCCGACGTTGACGAGCCGGTAGTAGGCGCCGCCCGCGTCGACGAGCTTCCACCGGTGGTTGTCGCCGCCCGTGTCCTGCCACTGGACGAGCTGGGCGCCCTGGGCGGAGCCGCCGGGGCTGTCGAGGACCTTGCCGCTGTGGCGGGCGGCCAGGCGGAAGGAGCCGTCGGCGTTGGGCAGGAACCGCCACTGCTGGTTGGTGGCGCCCGACGAGGTGTACTGGTGATCTTCCCTCCGCCGGCAGCGCTCGCGCCGGAGACGTCCAGGGCCTTGCCGCTGCGCCGGTTGACCAGCCGGAGCCGGCCGCTGAGCAGGGAGACGGTGATGTCCGTGCGCTGCCCGGCGGCCGGCGTGACCTTGCGCGCGTGGGTGCCCAGGGGCGAGGAGGCCACGGTCGCCGACGTGGTCACTGATGTCATGCCGCGGCGGCTGATGAGGGTGACGTCCTGGTTGACGGGGGAGCTGATGGACAGGGTGGCGGTGCGGGCGGACAAGTCCCAGCTGAAGGTGTGGACACGGATGCGAGCAGCTCCCGACGGGGACGGTGGACCGCACGGTCCGGGGCCTGCACGGGGTGGTCGTCGGCACCCCCGGCGGCGTAGGGGAGTTGATGGCCCACCTGACCGGCCTTGGCCACCTCCTCCGGCACGCGCAGCCCGGCGGTGCGCAGCCCCATCAGGAGCCCTAGCAGCACATAGCTGCTGTGGACCAGCACCGCGGTAGACGCCCTCGTCCCGGCGCACCAGATCCTCGGCCGCGGCCAAGCCCGCGTCGCCTGGGGCGGTACCGGGTCCAGCATGATCAGTTCGCCTCCCCCCGTCGGCCACTGAGTTCGTACTGCAGGGTGGGGCGGACCGGACCGGCGCGACCCTGTGGCCGTTGTCGGTTGACGGGTTGCTTCTGTTGGCGACGGTGGGCGTTCTGAAGCCGCCTCGTGGGGATGACCGGCTCACGCGCTCTGTGGTGTGGCTGGCCTTTCTGCTCGGGATCGCTGTTTCCCTTGCGGCCAACATCGCGGCGGCGCCCGCTTTGGCGTGGAAGCCGGTGTTGGTGGCGGGATGGCCGCCGGTGGCGCTGCTGCTCGCGGTGGAGCTTCTTGCTCATCGCTGCGGCCGATGGCGTCGGGATCGATGCTGCAGACCACTCCAAGGATGAAGTCGCTGTTGCCGGTGATCCGCTGTTGGAGCGTGCCCGGCAAGTGGATGCTCGGCATCGGGAGCTGCATCAGCGCCCGGTGTCGGCCGAGTCGTTGCGCAAGGAGTTGCGGATCGGGGCGGAACGGTCACGGCAGTTGGTAGCTGTGGTGCGTGCAGGGCGTAACGGCAGTGGGCGAGGCTGAGTACTCGGTGATCTCCCTGGGGCGGTACTGAGGAGAGGCCGTCTTGAGTCAAGGCGAACTGCTGCTGCGCCCGCGCTGGGCGTGGAAACCGATGTAGGTGGCGGGCCGGCCGCCAGTCGCGCTCCTGCTGAACCGGACAGTGGGAGGAGCGAGTACCCGCGCTCCTCAGAGCGCGATCTCATGCGTGCTCCTTGTAGGCCCAGGCGGATGCGTGGTTCGGAGCGCGTGGCCACGGGGCGGTTGCAGCCGGCGACCCGCAGGAGAACACGTCCGATTGCCGCTCTACGCCCGCGTACATAGAGGTTGAAGCGGGCCAGCCAACGGCTGTGCGTGCGCTCGGTGGCATGTCCATCGAGGACGACGTTTGCGATCAAGCTCAGATCGGGCAAGGGCAGCCTGCGGCTGGGAGTTGTCTCCCAACAAGAGCTGCTGGTCAGCCGTTTACGCCGTGCTTTCCTGTAGGCCCAGGCGAGCCGGGCGGCGGTTCTCGCCGGGGGCGCGCGCAGCCGTACCCGCCACGCCCCGGAGATCGCCGAGTGAAACGCGCCCTGCCCGGCGCCGACACCGTTCTTGCCGAGGCCGCAGCCCGCGGACGGCGCCCCACCGTGACCGCGATCGAGCGGCTCCTGGACATCCCGCACGCCACCTTCCACCGGCACTACGCCGAACGCGCGGACGTGGGGACACAGCTGGTGTCCGAGCTTCGAACCAGCATCCAGTCCATGCCGAGCAACGCCCTGACCGGGTCCCCTGACGACAAGCCGTTCGACCCGAAGGACTTCCCCGTGGTCCCGCGAGCCGCACGGCGGGTGGCCGGACGAGGAAGCCGCCGAGTACGACCGGCTGTTCGAGGACCTGCGGAAGGCCATCGCCGCCGTACAGGCGCACCCGTGGTGGGAGCGCCTGCGAGCATGAGGGGATCAAAGGAGCCGACCTGGTCGCCACCCGCATGGCCCTCAAGCACGCCGACGGCGGCGTACCCCTCCGCCAGGAGGACGTCGACGCGACGGCCTGACTGCCGCAGCTCATGTCTTGGCCCCGGTGCCCTTCGGCTGCGGCCATCTCGCCCGATGCCATTGCTCGTGCGATCGCCTATGCGATCAGCCAGCCCGCCGATGTCGACGTCAACGAGCTGGTCATCCGGCCTGTGCGGCAGCGCCCGTAGCTCGGGAAGCGTGGGGTGAGCAGCACGTCGTACACGAGGCGGGCGGAACCGCCGTGGGCGGCTGACGCGTGCTGTGTCGTACGGGGTCGGTGAGGCGACGAGGAGGGGCGTGTGCGGGGACTTATCGGCAAGCGGCAGTGGGTGTTCGGGGGCGGGGCGGTGGTCCTCGCGGTGGTTCTCGCGGTGGCCCTCGTCGTGGGGTCCGTGCTCGCGGACGACGAGCCGAGGGACATCACCGCGCCGCACGCGTGCCGCACCACCACCCACGGCACCGCACCGGCCGCCGGCGCCGCCTCGGCCGAGCCGGGCCCGGCCGCCCCCATCGCCGACTTCGATGGTGACGGCCACTCAGATGTGGCCCTGGCCGCAGGCGAGGGAGACGTCGAGAACGGCTACGTCGGCGGGAGCATCCAGGTGGCGTACGGCTCAGGTGCCGGGACCGGCCTGGAGCGGTGCCAGTACCTCACGCAGAGCGACCCGGGGATACCCGGTGAGGCGCGCGACGAGGCGATGTTCGGGCTCGACACGGTGGCCCGCGACTTCGACGACGACGGCTACACCGACCTCGCGGCCTCCGTGTTCGAGAGGGACGGCGCCCACGTGATCGTCATGTGGGGCTCGCAGCGGGGACTGACCCAAGCCGCCCGGGTGCCGGGGACGGACGGCAGCCATGTCCCCAGGATGCGGGAGCCCATCCTCGAGGAGCAGCTCGCCGCCGGTGACTTCGACGGCGACGGGCACGCCGACCTCGTCTTCGGGCTCGGCTCCGACAAGGGACTGCTGAAGGGCCCGTTCCGGCGGGACGGCGCCCCCGCCGGAACGGGCAGGGTGCCCGCGCCCCGGATGCCCGACGACCTGTCGGGCGAGGCGGCGTACCGGGATCTCGTCGCTGGGGACCTCAACGGCGACGGCATCGACGATCTGGTGAGCTTCCACGACGACGACACGGGCGGCGAGGAAGACTGGTCCGGCCTGCACTGGGCCGGCAGCTACCTCCAAGGCGGCCGGAAAGGCTTCGCACGGCCGGACGGCACGCACGTCCCCGCCGGGGCGACGGCGACGGTCGGCGACGTGGACGCCGACGGCTACGGCGACCTGGTCGTGAGCCCTCGGGGCGGCCGGGCGAGCCGCAGCTCGGTGACCGTGGCGTACGGCACCGAGAACGGCCCGGGGACCCGGACCACGACCATCGACCGCGACTCCCCGGGCGTGCCCGGCAAGGAGCCCCGGACCGCGGACGACGACGCCGTGTTCACCTCCCTGGACACCGGCGACGTGAACGGCGACGGCTACGCCGACGTCGTGGCCGGAGCTCCCCGGGCCGAGGTGTACGCGAAGGCGGGCCCGGAAGAGGTGCTGCTCTTCCTGGGCACACGGCACGGTCTGACGGGCAGGGGCACCCGCGTGTTCGACGAACGTGACGTCCATGGCGTCCCGGGCAGGGACCACGCCTTCGGGCAGGCCGTCGGCCTCACCGACCTCGACGGCGACCACCGGGCCGATCTCGTGGTGTCGGCGCCGGGTGACGACACGAGCCCCAGCTCCGCGTGGTTGTTGTCCGGCGCCGCCGACGGTCTGTCCACCCGGGGTGTCACCCGCCTGCACGGGAGTTCCTTCTCCGATCCGAAGAGCGTGCCGTCCCTCCTGATGGGCAGCACGGGGATCGCCCGCTAGCACGATGACGCGGCGAAGGCGGCATGCGGACCGTCAGGCTTTCGGCTGGGCCATCGCCGACCACACGCGCCCGAGCCGGTCACCGACACCCTGACCACCGCGATCCGGACCCGCGCCCGCCTGCCGGTGACGACCATGCGCGCCTCAGCGCATGTCGCGCGACCCGGCCACGGTGTAAGCCTGGAGGCTCACGCCCACTCGGGTCAGCCCGGACACCGCGGCCCGGAAGTCCTTGACGTACGCGGTGGTGAAGTGCTCGTCGAGCGCCCGCTGGGAGGCCCACCGCTCGTACATACGGATGCGTCTCTCGTCCGTGAGGCCGGCGGTCATCGCCGTAGTCCAGGCAGCCCGGTTCCTCCTCACGGGTCCGGCTGGTCGTAGAAGCCTTCCGTGCCCGGGTCGTCGAAGATGGTCCTCGGTAGCCCGGCCAGCTGCGGTGCGGGGACGAGGCCCGTGGAGGTGAACGCCTCGAACAGCGGGTCACCGGCACGGTCGATGTTGAAGTCGCCCAGTGCGATGAGGTTGTGGTCCCAGCCGAACTCCCGCTCCGCCCATCCGGCGAGCCACTTGGCAATGGCCCGTAGCTCCGGCGCCCGGTCTTCGGGGTCATCTACTTACAGGACGTGCAGGGTGACCAGAGTGAACGTCTGGCCCTGGGAGAGGAAGCTGACCGCGTACGGGGTCCGGGCGGACTGACGGTCCAGGTCAACGGTGCTCACGCCCGCTTCCTGCTCCAGCGGGACCACGATCTCGCAGGCCAGACCGGAGAGTTTGACGCGGCGGGTGTCGAACAAGAACGCCAGGCGCTCGTTGTTGCCAGCTTTCCCCTCGGTCACATCGGTGAGGATGAACGCCCAGTTGTCCCCCAGGACTTCGCACTCAGCCGCGTCCCGAGCGCGGCATGCGTCACCTGCGATGACGGCGGGCTACTGCTGGCACCGACACTGCTTCGGCCCGGTGCACGATGACGTTGAACGCGCCGTGCGAGCGTTCGGTGTGGCCGTCGATGAGGACGGCCGGGGCTTCGATGAGGATGCGCGCGAAGCGGTCCCAGACGGGGGCGCGAAGACCAGGTTGATCATGCCGGTTTCGTCTTCGAGTGCGCCGAAGGCGACGCCGCGTGCGGTGGGCGGGCGCTGCAGGTACTTGGCGAGTCCGCCGACCCGGACCCGGGTCTGGTCGGCCATGCCGCGTACGGCGGCTGCGGGCAGGGCGCCGCGTTGTTCCAGGAAGGCGCGGACGTGCTCGATGGGGTGGGTGGCTGCACTGGCACCGGTGGTCGCCAGGTCCGCGGCCGTGGTCTCCGCTGGTGTCATCGCAGGCAGATCGGGAGCGGGCGCGAGGGCGCCGAGCCCGGGCAGGCAGGGCTGGTGGCTGCGGGGGAAGGCGCCGGCCGTCCACAGGGCGGTGCGGCGGTGTTCGCCGAAGCCGTCGAACGCCCCGGCCGTGGCGAGGCGTTCCATCAGCCGCGCGGGCAGTCGGGTGCGGCGGGCCACATCCTCCAGATCCTGGAACGGCCGCTCGGTGCGGACATCGACGATCGCGCGGGCGGCGTCCTGGCTGACACCGGTGACGCTGGTCAGGCCGCGCCGGATGGCGGGCTGCCCGAAGACGCCGGCCGGATCGGGGACGAGCGTCGCGTGTACGCCGGAGGCCTGGATGTCGACGCCGTGCACAGTGATGCCGCGGCGTTTCGCGTCCTGGATCAGGGTCTGGGAGTCGTAGAAACCCATAGGCAGATTTGCCATGATCCCAGCGAGCAGCGCAGCCGGGTAGTGGTGTTTGATCCAGGCGCTGGTGTAGATGATGCCGGCCATGGACTGGGCGTGGCTTTGTGGGGAGCCGTAGTCGGAGAACGCCTCAATCATGCCGGTGATCTGCTCGGTGGCGCCGGGCGGTATGCCCTTGCGGGCCATGCCGTCCAGGAGGCGGCCGCGCAGCTCGGCGACCTTCTCCGGGGCGTGTTGGCGGCCATCGCCTTGCGCAGTCGGTCGGCCTCTCCCGGGGTGAAGCCCGCGCAGTCGATCGCCAGCATCATGGCCTGCTCCTGCCACAGGGCGACCCCCATCGTTGCTTCCAGGGCGCGCTGGGCGAGCGGATGCGGGTAGGTCACGGGCTCTTCGCCGCGGCGGCGCCGCAGCAGGGGGTGTTTGGGCGGTTTCTCGCACCTCTGTTGCGTAGTACGTGGCCTGTATCGTCCTCCCCTGACGGCGACGGGTGACGGTGAGGGGGGCCCGGGTGAGGGCCAGGTCGGTGGGCTGGCGGAGGCGGCGGGATGCCGTTCTGCTGCTCGTGGGCGCGGTGTTGGTGGGGCTGATCGGGCTGCTGGGCGCGGCGCTCGGGGAGCCCGGGGAACGGATTGCCCGGATGTGGGTCGGCGCCGAGATACGTGCCGACGGGACGGCCCGGATCACCGAGGTGATCGACTACGACTTCAATGGTGAGCAGCGGCACGGTATTTACCGTGACGTGCCCAGGGCGGAACGCGGAGATGTCAGCGAGGTATCCGTCACGGCGGACGGCGAGCCGGTGCCCTACAGCTTCGAGGACATGGCGGGCGCCCGGATCGTGATCGGTGCCCCCGACGCGACGGTGACTGGAACCCACCGGTACCGCATCGAGTACACCCTGCCGCGCCTCGGGGACGAGGAGTGGCTGACGTGGGACGCCGTTGGCACGCAGTGGGACGTGCCCGTCGGGCACGTCGACGTGCACCTGGCCGTCCCGTTCGCCCTGGAACGGCCGAACTGCGTGGCGGGATCGTCCGGTTCGCGCGAGGACTGTGCGACGCGGCGGCAGCCCGTACCGGGGCAGCTGGACGTGACGCAGGACGCGCTGGAGGCGCACGAGGGTCTGACGCTGTACGCGACGGTCGGGGATGCCGACGGGGGCGGCGCCGCGTCGTTGCCGAAGGCGCCCGGCGGACGGGCGGCTGCCGTCGAGGCCGGGGACGGCGTCGTGGCCGGGTGGTTGTGGGCTACGGGGATCGCCCTCGCCGTGACGGCCGTGGTCGCGGAGCTGGTGCGGCTGGCGGGGCGGGAGCGGGTCCAGGGGGCGGACGGCCGGACCCGGCGGATGGACATTCGCCGCCTGGGTGCCTCGGTCAAACCGAACGGCCGGCCGCCCGCGGGCATCGCTCCCGCGCACGCCGGCATCCTGCTCACCGACCGGGTGCGTCAGGAACACCTGGCGGCGTGGCTGCTGACCGCGGCCGCGGACGGGCATCTGACCATCAGCGGCAAGAAGAAGCCCGTGCTGCACCAGGCCGGCACGCGGCCCGAGGGCGGCGCCGCCGACCCGCTGACGGCGGAGGTGCTCCAGGCCGTGTTCGCCCGTAAGCAGCGCGTCCAGCTGGGCCAGTACAACACGGCGTTCGCCATCGCCTGGAACATGCTGCGGCACCGGCTCGAGGACTGGCGGCGCACGGGTGGCGACGGGCTGTGGGAGCCGTCCGGGGAGCGGCGCCGCCGGATCGCCGTGTGGGGCGGCGCGGTGGCCGCGGCCGCCGGAACGGTCGTCGTGGGGATCACGGCGACGGACGTGGCGGATCCGGGCGCGGACTGGCGGGCGCCGCTGGCAGCCGGCGCGGCACTGGCCGGCGCCGGGCTCGCGGCCCTCGTGCGGTCCTGGGAACTGCGGGCACGCACCGTGCGCGGCTCTCACCTGTGGTGTCAGGCGGAGGCCTACCGGCGCCATCTGGCCGAACCCGGGCGGCACGGCTGGGAGAAGCGTGACGAGGACGAGATCGCGTGGGCCGTGGCCCTCGGCGAGGCCGAGGCCTGGAGGGCCGCGGCGGCAGCGGCCGACGGGGCGAAGGCGCATGCGTCCCGCACGCGGGCACGGACGGCCGCACCCGGGGACGACGCGACGCTCCGGCCCCACCTCGCCACATACCTGCCGCTGGCGGCCGTGTCCGCCGCCACCCACCCGTCGTCCGGCGGCTCGGGTTCCTCGTCGGATTCCTCATCGGGCGGTTACAGCGGCGGAGGCGACAGCGGAGGGGTCGGCGGCGGCGACGGTGGCGGGGGCGGCGGCTCATGGTGACTACGGCGCACCCGGCCTGACCCCCCCACCACCCCGCCTCGTACAGCGCGTGCGCCGCCCGCCGCACCACGTCGCAGCGGTGCTGGGCGGCCACGGGCTGGAAGGTGACCGGGAGGCCGTCCCCGGCCGCGCCGATGCGGACGTCGCGGCCGGCTGCTGGGTCAATTCGAACGGGTAGGTGAAGGGGGCCAGCCGGGCCGGCGGCGGTGACCGGCACCTTCCGCCCCCGCCTCGAACGCTGTGGCCGCGTGGTCGCCGGGGGCCGCCGTCTCCACCTGTAGCACCAGCTACGAACCCGCGACCAGCAAACCTCACCCAACCTCACAGGCGAAACGGGCATCAAGCCTCATAACGACCTATCAGAGCCGCGAGACTTAGCGTCGCACTCGCAGCGCCAGCTGTAGATCATCGGGTTGCTGGGGCCGTTGGATGCGATGCCGGCTGCTGTGGTGCGGCCCTGGCAAGGGCACGCAAAACATTCTTGATCACAGTTGCTCTCCCGCTTCCAAGCCGAAGGCCGACAGCCCGGCAACGCCGCACATGTGTGCCGACGCCCCCATGGCCGCTCCCGCCACCAGCCAATCTTCAGTGGCAGGAACCTGGCGGCCGTCAAAGTTCAGTGGCAAACGATCCATATTCGGTGTCACAGGACAGTGGCCCCGGGGTGTTGTTGTGACGTTCAGCGATAGCTGGCCATGTGCAGCGACAGTTGGCCCGTGTGAGGGGGCCTCGTCGCGTCTCCGTAACTCGATTCCGCGTTCGCTACCGTGTCGGTCCATGACGGTCCTGATCATCGGGGGCAGTGGTTTCCTGGGCGCCGAACTGATCCGGCAGGCCACCGCGGCCGGGCAAGAGACGTCCGCGACATTCGCATCCCGGCCCGGCAGGGCTTCGGGTGTCGCCTGGCATTCGCTCGACATCCGGGACCCTGCGCGTGTCGCCTGGGTGATCGCCGACGTGGCTCCGTCGGTCGTGGTCAACGCGTCGAGCGGAGGGGCCGACTGGGCGGTCACCGCCGACGGCACCGTCCGCCTGGCGCTGGCCGCCGCCGAGCAGGCCTGCCGCCTGGTCCATGTCTCCAGCGACGCTGTGTTCTCTGGTGCGCGCGTCCGTTACGACGAGAGTTGCCTGCCCGATCCGGTCACCCCGTACGGCGCCGCGAAAGCCGCTGCCGAGACAGCGGTGCGGCTCCTCACGCCGGACGCCGCCGTCGCCCGGACTTCGCTGATCATCGGACACGGCCGGTCCGTGCACGAGCGCACGGTGCACGCCCTGGCGGCCGGCACCCGCGACGGGGTCTTGTTCACCGACGACATCCGCTGCCCGGTCCATGTCGACGACCTGGCCGCCGCCTTGTGGGAGATCGCGCTGTCCGACGCGGCCGGGGTGTTCCACCTGGCCGGGCCGGACGCCC
The DNA here is from genome assembly GCF_011045015.1 of Streptomyces scabichelini. GTDB lineage: Bacteria > Actinomycetota > Actinomycetes > Streptomycetales > Streptomycetaceae > Streptomyces > Streptomyces scabichelini. The sequence continues at coordinate 20,202 of NZ_JAAKZY010000107.1, forward strand.
TGAGCCGCCACGACCTCGGTGTGCTGATCGCCCGGAGTGAAGGCCTTGACTGCGCGCGGCTGCCCGCCGGGCGACGAGCCGACACCACCCTGCCAGGGGCCCTCGACGTACGCCTCGACAGCAGCGCAACGCAGGAGCGGTTGCGGACAAGGCTCCGCGGCGCCCGCGAGTTCCTTCGTTGAGGCCGCGGTGGCCAACTATCCCTGAGCGAAATGGCCAACCATCGTTGAGTACCGGCCGCTCACCAGCGGGCTTCCCGACGTTTCTGGCCAACTGTCGCCGGAGGTCACAGTGCTGTGACCGCAGTTGTGACTGAGCACGCTAGTTGGCCATTGAGCGCCGTAGTTGGCCACTCTGGTGCTCAACGGCCATGTGAGGTCGTGTGCCGAGCCACGCTAGTTGGCACCTGGCCACGCTCGTTGGCATCGCCCTCGCTCATCTATGCCAAGATTCGAAGGTGAAGATGACCGACGTCACGCGTGCGATCGCGGCTGCGACTTCGGTCGCCGTATCGCTCGACCTGCCGGCCAACGACGCAATCGTTCTCCACAACTCGAACAAGCTGGCACTGCGGCTGACGCCATGCGGCGTCCTTGCCCGGGTCGCCCCTGTGGGACAAGAGGTTGCACAGTTCGAAGTCGAGCTCGCTCAGCGGCTCGCCGAGGTCGGGTGCCCGGTGTGTCCCTTGGAGCCTCGGGCGGACCCGCGTGTGTACACGCGCGATGGCTTCGCAGTGACGCTGTGGACCTACTACGAGCCCGTGACACCTCACACCTCACCAGTCGACTACGCCATGGCGCTGGAGCAGCTGCACGCCGGCATGCGCAAGGTCGATGTGCCGAGCCCGAGGTTCACGGACCGGATCACGGAGGCGGAAGAAGTTGTCGCCGACCCGGATCGCTCGCCGGAGCTCGCCGACGCGGACCGCGTGTTCCTCGGCGGCAGGCTAGCAAGCCTGCGACGAGCGATCGACGACCGTGGCGCCGTGGAGCAGCTGCTCCACGGCGAGCCGCATCCAGGCAATGTGCTCAGCACGAAGAACGGCCCGTTGTTCATCGACCTTGAGACGTGCTGCCGTGGACCCGTCGAGTTCGATCTCGCCCATGTTCCCGAGGCGGTCTGCGAGCACTACCCAAGCGTTGACCAAGGGCTGCTGGACGAGTGCCGGCAGCTCGTTATCGCGATGGTCGCCGCGTGGCGTTGGGAGCTTGGCGACCAGTTTCCCAATGGGAGGCGATTCGGAGAGGAATTCCTGCGCTTGCTGCGCGAGGGTCCTCCTTGGCCGACACTCGACACAGTGACCAGGCGACTGGATGGTCTGTAGGAATCGCCGAAGGTCACGTGAAAGCGGCAAGAAATCAAGCGACGAGACTGTCGCCGTTACAACCCTATGCGCGTCGGCCTCGCTGCCGTGCTGAACCATGGCGCCGGTGCCAACAAACGTGGCAATTCATTACCACAGGGTGGACCCTTCATGCCGAAGCGTCAGCCGGGGTCACCCACTAGGTTGACCTGGGCATAGATGCCCGGCGAATGAGCTGCCGCTTGAGGAAGATGCCCATATGGGAGTGGCTGCAGCGGTCTACGGGCTGGTGGGCGCGTCAGGCGGAGCCGTTCTGGGAGTGCTGGGGGCCCTTGCGACTCCCTGGCTTCAGAACAGGTATACGGACAGTGAGCGCCGTCGGTCTCGTGCGGAGGCCAAGTTCCATCGGTTGATGGAACTGCGTAAGGCCACCCGTGAGGCGCTGAGGCTTCTGGATGAGGCAAGCTCCTCAATCTTTCGCCAGACGTTCGACATCCGCAGCTTCAACAACGCCATGCTGTCGGCTGACCAGGCGATTGTGAAAGCAGCGGACGATCTGGCGATCGACGGGCTCGACTTCACTATTCGCCCCAGCAGCGTCGGTCGGCGGTCCACTCCCGAGGCTGAGCAACTCCGCGCCCTACTCGAAGGCATCCGCGAAGCGACTCGACTCATCTCTGCCGAGGCAGAAGGGCGTCCGCCGCGCTGGCGTGAGATCGGTCGCCAGATGGACACAGTGGAGCGACATCGCAGCGGCCTCCTAATGCGCCTCATGGATCACATGGACGCCCTGCGGGACGGTGATCTTGCCAGGCGTTAAGAATCGATTGGCCGTTCTGAGCGGCGCATACATGCAAGTCAGAAGCTATTTTGAAGTCCATCTTGGTGGCGCTGATCGGCCCGACAGCTCGCCGAGGACAGGCCGGTAGTCACGTCTGCCCAAGTCAGACCGCTTGGTCAACTGTGATGCTCAGAATGGGGTGGACCTTGCGAGGCCCACCCGAATCAGCAGAACGGTCGGAACTCCTTGAAATTGGGCGTCGGGCGGGGGTCGGGCAGCCGGTAGGCGCCGGTCCGCGGCCGACCGCTGGCCGGGTCGGTGGTCCCGTCGGCCAGAGCGCCCGGCAGCGGACGCCACCCCAGATTGGTCTCGAAGTACGCCACGGCAGCGCCGACCGATGGCCACCAGACATCGTCCAGCAGCACGATGCCGCCAGGTCGGACGATCTCGCCCAGGAAGTGGAGGTCGACGAACACGTTGTGGAAGTGGTGGCTGCCGTCGACGAACGCCGCGTCCGCGGCGAAACCCGCGTCGGCCAACCGGGCAAGGAAGCGCTGCGATGGCTCGGTCACCAGCTCGGCGATATCGTCCAGGCGGGCGTTGCGCAGCAGCTCCCACCCGACACCGTCGTACGCCGTGTACTGGAACGGGTCGATCACCACATGCCGAGGGTTCCGTGAACCGGTGCGCAGCAGCGCCTCGCCGATGGCCAGCGCCGAGCTGGCATAGGCGAGCCCGATCTCGACGACCGTGCCGACTCGCTCTTCCACCAGAAGGTCAAGTACCTGATCACAGTCGCTCTCCGGCAGCGTGACGGTGGCGAAGTCCGGACCGCCATCGGGACTCCGCGGCGGCCCGTGCTTGGTGAGCTCGCGACGTACGGCGGCCACTCGATCCGGCCACTCGCCTCCGACTCCGCCCGGTTGCACGATCGAGTTCACCAGCCACACTCCTTCTGGCTGAGGGCATGGGACGTGGTCAACTGTGACACTCAGAGCGGCTAACTGGCGGGTTGTGACCGCTTTTCCGTGATGGCTACGCCTTGATGATGAGATCGGCTGGACAGGGCATGCGGCCGCGGCCGCGCCGCCGACAGCGGCTCCTACGCGGTGAGTCGGCCGCCCATCAACCAGCCGCATCACCGGTGCGGAAGATTCGGTCCAGGCGGTGGTCCAGGACGGCGATGGCAGACTCCGGGCTGCGCTGGCCGACGAGGATGCTGGTGCCGAGTCCCGCAGACATGGCAAGCAGGCCGGCTGCCTCCAACTGTGCGTCCACACCGGGCTCGAGCAGAGCTGCCTCTTGCGCCTGCCGAAGGAGCTGGGTTACCGCGTCTTCTGCGGCTTCCGGGTTCTTGATGAAGGGTTGGGCGGCGAGTGCCTGGTCGGTCACGGCCAGAACGGCGTACGAGGTGTAGACGAAGTGGAAGGTGCGGCTGTCCTCGTCGGTCGGCAGCGCCGCCATCAGCAGCGCCTCGATCATTTCCCGCGGACCAGGACTGTCCCCGGCGGCCTGCACACGGGCGGAGGCCCGTTCCCCGAACCTCTCTGTCAGGTGCTCCAGTCCGAAAAGCAGCAGCTTCTCCTTGGTCTCGAAGTAGTACTGCACCAGCCGCAGCGACACGCCCGCCTCTGCTGCCACGTCGCGCATCCCCACGGCATGCAGCCCGCGTCGCCCGGCGACCCGGACCAGTGCCTCGGCGATCTCGGTGCGCCGTTCTGCGTGGTCCACGCGCTTGGGCATCGGCCGTTTCTCCGCTCGTCGTCCCACTGTTGCTGCCCCAGTGGGACCTTGATGATACAGCCGTACCAAGATTGTGGTACGTTCGTATCACGAAAATGAGATCCGGAGGTGACCGTGTCCGAGACCGCTGTCCGTGCCCGAGCCGACATAGGCCGTTACGTGAGCGATGCCTGGCGCGACCGCTACTTCGCGGCCTGCGACGCGGTCTATGCACTGGGCGCACCCGCGCTCGCGGAAGAGGACGTGGAGACGTCCTTTGGCACCACGCACGTCTACCGCTACGGCCCCGCGAACGAGGCCGCTCGATCCCGCACCCCCGTCGTCCTGGTACACGGAGCGGGCTCCTGCTCCGCCATGTGGTACCCGAACACCCCCGCCCTCAGCGCCGACCGGCCGGTCTACGCGATCGACACCCCGGGTGATCCCGGCCGCAGCGTGCAGCGCGAATCGATCCACCAACCCGAGCGCGCCGCACAGTGGTTGGACGAGACCCTCGCCGGACTCGGCCTCGACCGCGTGCACCTCGTCGGCACCTCCTACGGCGGATGGCTCGCCCTGAACCAAGCGCACCGCAGGCCCGGTCGCCTCGCCTCGGTCACGCTGCTCGACCCCGGCGGCCTGGAGAAAGTGGGGCTGCGCTTCTTCGTCTGGATCTTCGCCGGCCTCTTCGCGACCTTCGCGCCCAAGGCACTGCGCCCGCGGCTGGCGGCCTGGCTGGAACAGCCGGTTCTCGTCATGCCGGAACTGCGCACGATGATCAGAACGGCCGTTCGCGCCTACCGCATACGCCGCCCGGCGCCGCTTCCCCTGTCCGAGGAGGAGCTGTCCACCATCCGGACTCCGCTCTATCTGGTGCTCGGCAAGCGAAGCCTCCTCGTACACCCGCAGCGGCAGGCTGAGCGTGTGCCGCGCCTGGTCTCCGGCGCCCGAGCCGAGATCATCTCCAACACGGGCCACGGGCCGCAGATTGACCACGCGGAGGAGATCAACTGCAGGATGCTGGACTTCATGGCTTCCGTCGACTGACAACCGCCCACGCCGACGGGGCCAGGGACAGTGCCGCGGGATGGCCCGGCCAGAGCCTGGGCCGGTAGCGCCCGGACTGCAGGACCGTTCCGCCAGGGGATCCCTCTGTCATGCGAGTGGAGACGCTTGAGGACGTCCTCTTGCCGGGCCTGAACCTCAAGGTGCGGCAGCTCATGGCCGCCGATGGCAACTTGGTGGTCGATGCGGCGGGATGCGGGCCGCCGGGCAGGTGTCCGCAGTGCGAGCATCCTGCCATCCGGGTCCACAGCCGATATTGGCGTCAGATATCCGAGTTACCCGTCGGCGGGCGGGGGTTGACCGTCCGCCTGCACGTGCGTCGGTTCTTCTGCGATCAGAGCCAGTGCCAACGCCGGACGTTCGTGGAACAGGTGGCGGGCCTGACCGAGCCACGCCGCCGTTCTTCACCGGCGGCACGGTCGGTGATGAGGGCGGTCGCGACGGAACTCGGCGGGCGCCCGGGCCAGCGACTGTGCGCGAAGCTGCGGCTTCACGGCCGACGGACTGCGCTGTTGGCGCAACTGGTCGCCCCGCCTGTGCCGGCCCGCGCGCCGCGGATACTGGGCATCGACGAGTTCGCGTTCCGTAAAGGACGGACCTACGGCACCGTCCTCGTCGACATCGAAACTCCAGGCCCGTAGACGTCCTGCCCAACCGCGAGACCGGCTCGGTTGCCGACTGGCTTCAGGAGCACCCCGGCGCCGAGATCGTGTGCCGTGACCACCTCATGGCATTCACCAAGGCCATCAGGCAGGCGGCCCCTGACGCCCTGGAAGTCGCCGATCGCCGGCACCTCCTCTGGCTGCCCCAGCGACTCCTCGCCTTGACCGTGTGCGTCAACGCCACAGGGACGTCAACGAATTGGTCGCCACGGGGCTGTCCCTCAGCGCCATCGGCCGCCGCCTGCAACTGGACCGCAAGACGGTACGGCGCTACCGGCACAACAACCTCGAAGACCTCCTCGCCTCAGCAGGTGACCGGGGCGCAGGTGTCCTCGACCCCTTTACCGACTACGTGCAGGACCGGTTCCAGCATCAGGAAGGGCGTGGCGATCCCCACCCTGGCAGTGACGCCCAGCCCTCGCACCATCACCTCATGGATCATGCGCCCGCAGGAGACACTCCGCGCCTCGGATAGTGCACAGCTGGAAACCGCACGGAACGCCCGCCCGGAGATCGCCGCCGCATGCGACCTCGCACGGGAGTTCACAGACATGGTCCGTCACCGTCAGGGCCACCTACTGCGGGACTGGATTCAGAAAGCTGAGCTTAGCGGCCCCGAGGCCATCGGCACCTTCGCCGGCTCCGTCCCCCTGGGTGACTGCGGCCCGAGAACGGAGCAGGGCCTTCGCTGCGACCGCGTCGCAGCGAAGGCCCTGCTCCATACGCGTTGTCAGATGAGGGAGACGGCGACCAGCGCGATGGTGGAGCCGCCGAAGACCACGGTGTTGCGCAGGTAGGTCTGGGCGCGCACCCAGTGGGGGAAGGCGCCCTCGGCAGCCTGGAGGAAAGGCTCGACTTCGACGCGGGCCAGTTCCGGGTCGTCCTTGCGGCGGAAGGCGGCCTCCACGGACTTCACCGCGGTGAGGTTGCTGTAGACGATCACCGCGTTCATCAGCAGCACCAGCGAGGAGAATATCCAGGTCAGCAGCTGGGCCAGGTCGGCGTCGGCGAGGTTCACAGCGGCGGTGGCGGTCATCACGGCGGCCACGCCCACCGGGGCTGCGGTCTCGTGACCGCCGGCGTCGAACCGGAGCTTGTTTTCCTCCAGCACCTCCGGGCGGACGTGCTGACGGCGGAGCTCGGCCACTGCAGCGGCCTTCGCAGCGGGGCCGAAGCGGTGGCGGACCAGCGGGATGCTGATGAAGGCGGCGGCGACGAGCAGCTGCATGACAGCGGCGAGGGTGTTCACAGGCTCTCCTTGGACTTGCACTTAGTTCAACTGGCTGGCCGAGAAGACGGTAGACCCAGTCTTGAACAGCGTGCAAGTACCTTCTTGAACTTTGTGCAAGTGCTGCGTACCGTGCGGCCATGGCACGCGACACCCTCACCCGAGACCAGATCGTCCGCACCGCCGTCGAGCTCCTGGATGCCGAGGGCCTTGAGGGGCTCAACATGCGCGCCTTGGGCAACCGGCTCAAATCCGCCGCCACGGCCATGTACTGGCACGTCAAGAACAAGGACAACCTCGTCCTGCTCGCCACCGACCAGGTGTGGAGCGAGCTCACGCTGCCTGACCTTGATGCGGTCGATTGGCGCGCCGCGGCCACCGCCATGGCCACCGACCTGTACGCGATGTTCATCCGGCACCCTTGGCTGGTGCAGGTCTTCGCTGCGCACGTCGTCTACGGCGAGGGCAAGGCCCGCCACGACGACCACAGCCTCGCCGTATACGAATCCGCCGGCTTCACCGGAGCTCAGGCCGACCAGGCCGCGGCCGCCGTCTTCACCTACGTCCTCGGCAACGCGGCCGGCGCCGCCGCGACCGCCTCACTCACACGGAAACTCAACGAGGCCCACAGCACCGCCGAAGAGCAGTTCCAACACGCCATGACCAAGGCACAGGAGATCGCCATGCGCTATCCGCGCCTGCGCGCCCGGCTGGACACCCAGGCGGCGGCCGACTACGCCGCCGCTCCCCACAAGACCTTCGAGTTCGGCCTCCAAGCCCTCCTCGACGGCCTGGAGCAGGAACTCGCCGCCTAGATGGGGAGTCGGTGCGTCGGTGCCGGTGCGGCTGATCGGGCGGCAGGTGCGGGCCGGTTGCAGCGTTCCGCGGCCTATTCGCATCCGGAGCGATGAGTTCTTCCCATGCCCGGAGTCTCTACAGGTATCGATGCATGCCAAGCGGCCAAGGAGGCTCGACGTGAGGAAACTGGTGTTGAAGATATCCGTCTCGGTCGACGGATTCGTCGGGACGGACAGCGGAAGCGTCGACTGGATCTTCGCCAGCCTCACCGACGATGCGACAGCCTGGCTGGCACAGACCCTTCGAGAGGCCGGCACGCACATCATGGGGCGGACCGCCTATCTCGGCATGGCCGCCCACTGGCCGACGTCCACCGAGGTCTTCGCCGCCCCGATGAACAACATTCCCAAGGTCGTCTTCTCCCGGACGCTCAAGGACGCCGACTGGGCCGGCTCACGCATAGCCGACGGCGACCTCGCCACCGAGATCGCCCGCCTCAAACAGCAGCCCGGCAAGGACATCCTGGCGCACGGCGGCGCCGGCTTCGCACGGTCACTGTCGAGGCTGCGGCTCGTCGATGAATACCGGCTGCTCGTTCACCCGGTCGTACTCGGCAGCGGCCTGCCGATGTTCGCCGATCCGATGGACCTGAGGCTGATCAACACGACAGCGTTCAGCGGCGGTGCCATCGCCCACGTCTACCGACCCGCGTGACCAGCGGCCCGGGGTGGGCCAAATACCGCTGTCAGGCCATGGCACGGAGATCGCTGAGTGGGGCCGACTCATGGTGTCCTCCGGGGCCATCAGAGGGCTCTGGCACAGATCTTGGGGAGCGGTCGCGGAGCGTCACCCCGATGTTTGCCTATGTTCACGGGAGCTGGACCCGGTTGTCCGTGAGTGGTGGGCCCAAGTTGACGATCTTTTCGTGATCGCTTGTTCGCGTCGAGTGGCCCCGCTTCGGGCGGGTGAGCTTCGCAGCCCTTGCCCCGCCACATGATCACGACTGGCCCCAGCCCCAGGACCACCTGGACTCCAGCCCCGGCATGATCAGCCCAAGGCGGCGCTCAAACATCAACCAGCCCGGCCCCTGACGCTCGTGAACATGCGGAACGGTCACTCGAACCCCGGGCTGCTCGCCCTCCAGCAGGCTGACCTCGCTGCCGCCCCAGAACCGGTCCGGTTCAGACGCGATCCCCTCCCGCAGTGTGTCGGCGGTCCGCTCGGCCCCCGCCTCGTCGTGGGTCACAAGGCAAAGCACCTCCGAGGCATCCTCGGCAACCTTCGCCATCTGGCCCACGGCCATGGCCGCGATGACCTCCTCGTCCAGCCCCGGGACGGTGAAGTCCACCTGATACGCCTCGCCGGCGCAGTCGCTCAGCTCCCGGTACCGTGGCTCCTCGCTCAGCGGCTGACCCGCCGTCAGCCGGACCACGCAGCTCCGGCTCCGGAACTGGTGCGCGACGCTTCGCATGCTCCACGGCTCATATGGGAGCAGGACCGATGGCTTCTTGTGGGATTGTCCGCAGAAGGAAGATCTCTTCATCGCTGGGATATGGAAGGGGAGAATTGGGCTGCCGTCGCTTAGTGAGCCCTTTCCGACTTGCTGAAGGTCTAGGTCAGACCACAGGCGACGAGCCGCTGGTCGCCCGCTGGCCCGCCCGATACTTGAGCGCGTGCCCGCGAGGCAGTCGCCCAGCAGATCCCGAGTCGCTGAAAGATCGTCAACGTGTCTTGTGGACCGCTTCGGTGGGCTGCAACCATCTCGCATGGACTCGCGAGTAGTCGGAATACCCGACGTGGACGGCACCGAACAGGTGGCTGTTGTGATCGATGTGATGCGGGCGTTCACCACCGCCGCATGGGCCTTCCATTGTGGGGCAGACAAGATCGTTCTCGCTGCCGACGAGGGCGAGGCACTGGCGATCAAGGCGGGTCACCCGGGCTGGCTTGCGCTCAAGGATGGGGCACCGGTGAGCGGGTTCGACCTGGTCAACTCTCCTGGCCTGATCCGGGAGGCCGACTTGCCCGGCCGCACCGTGGTTCAAAAGACCACTGCGGGAACGGTTGGGGCCCTGGCGGTCGTCGAGGCGAAACTGGCGCTGTGCGCCAGTTTCGTCGTGGCCGGCGCGACGGCCCGGGCCTTGGCGGATGCTGGCGCCGACTCGGTGACGTTCGTGGCCACCGGCGAGGACGGCCGTGCTGCCGAGGATCTGGCCTGCGCCGAGTACCTGGATCGGCTCCTGGCCGGGGCTCGTCTCGACCCCGGCCCCTATCTGCACCGTGCCCGCACCTCCCCAGCCGCGGCGGACCTGCGCAGCGGGCGACGCCGCGGTGCTCACCCCACCGATGTTGAGTTGTGTTTGGAGGTCGACCGGTTCAACTTCGCCATGAAGGTCGGGCTCGAGGAAGGGATGGCAGTGCTGCGGCCGCTCCGGACTCGACCAGATGTGGTGTCCGCCGTACACCGCGCACAGTAATTTATGAGCCGTTCCCGCCTTACGCTGACGCGAGGTGAAGAGTGAGGACGGCCTTGACGACGTCGGTGATCCGGTTGGTGCTGCAGCGCAGCAGGCGCCAGCCATTGAGCGTGGCCATGGCCTGCTCGCCCACGGCGCGGATCTTCGCATGGGCGACGTTGACCGCCTGCTTGCCGGCGGACAGGTTCCAGTGCTTGCCACGGAAAGGGACGATCACTCGGCACGTCCATCTTTGGTGAGACGTTGGACCCCCGGTCTGGGGTTGGGGTCAGTGCCAGTTCTCCGGTTTCGGTGAGCTCCGCGGTCGTGGCGCCGTCACGGGCGCGCTCGAGCGCACCCCGAGCCAGCTGACGTGCTCACGCTCGCGGCGCAGGGCGACCCCCCGCCAGATCCTCACGGCCAACCCCCGGGAGGCGCTGGAAGAGATGCACAACTACGGAGCGCTGTTCCTGGGTGAGGGAACGCGTGTCGCCTACGGTGACAAGGGCATCGGAACCAACCACGTGCTGCCGACCCTCGGCGCCGCCCACTACACCGGCGGGCTGTGGGTGGGCAAGTTACTGAAAACCTCGGCGAGGCATGCGGTCGCCTGTCCCGGCTGGACGCTTCGAGGGACATGCTCGCTCGGGTGATGTGCGCGCGGCGAAGTACGGCGCGGCTCCGCTGAGTTGGGCGCCGCGGGCCGTCCAGAACCAGAGCCCGTCTTCGAACCTGGTTCAGCCCGACCGCATCACGGCGGACATCGAGGGCCGGGATGCGTGAGATGCGGTGAGAAGAGCGCCGTGCACGGCTGAGGACGCCGCCCGGGTGGTATAGCGATCGGTGTCCGGAGGCCATGCGTCACGTTCCTGGTGGATCAGGAGACAAACCGCGCCGTGCACGCCGGCACACAGCAGTCTGGCGGTTTCGGTGGTGCTCTCTACTGGTACTCCGGCATCGACACAGGCTGCGACCTTGTCCCGGAAATAGCGGAAACACGCGTCCTCGTTCTGGCGACTGGCCTCGGTGGCCTCGCCATCCATCACCAGTCGGTACTGGGAGGGATGGCGAAGCCCGAATGCGATGTAGGCGACGCAGGTTTCGTAGAGCGCCGTCACCGGGTCCGGGACCCCCCGGGACAGTGCTTCCAACTCGACGAACAGTGAACTCCACACACGCAGGCACGTGGCGTGGACGAGTTCCCTCTTCGAGGCGAAGTGGAGGTAGACGGCCGGCGGGGTGACTCCCGCGCTTGTCGCCACCGCGCGAATCGTAAGAGCGTCGGCACCACCGTCTTCGAGCAGCTGATCGGCGATGTCGAGAAGCTCGTCGCGGAGCAGGCCGCCCTTGCCCTTGGCGGCGCGAACGCGGGAGCCGGTCACAGACGGGGGCCTTCGGGCGAGAGCGACATCAGGATGTCTTCGGTTTGACCGCGGTGACGACCTGGGTCACCCGGGCGCACAGTTCGCCTTCGGCATCGTGCACGTCGACCTCGATGACGGTGTTGCGCCCCACACGCAGGGGACGAGCTGTCGCGACGACGTCTGTGTGTGCCGACCGAAGGAAGTGTGTGGTCGACTCCACGGTGGCCGGTGCGGCGCCGGCCGGACCGTTGAGGGCGGCGCACACGGCACCGCTCACATCGGCTAGTCCCATCAACGCGCCCCCATGGAGGCCGCCGCCCACCGTGGAGAGCGAGAGATCGTGCGCCAGCGTGGCTCGAACGCCGGCTGCCGTCATCTCGTCGAACACGACTCCGAGGGTCTTGGCGTACGGCGCGAGCGCGTAGACGTCTTCGGCTGCGAGTGTGGGCACGGGCTGCTCCCATCTGAGTTAAGGGCGATAAGTTATCGACGTTAACTCAGGCCGTCAACCCGGGAGCGGCAGGTCCCCGTGGTCCACACGGTGCACGACTGACGTACGACGGCTACGGGGAAGTCCTCTTGCGGAGAGCGGGGGTCGTGTCGCCAGGTGTTGTGCCGACGCGGCTCAGCGACCGGTCGGCTGTGCACAGGACCAGGAACACAGCGGCCACACCGATGAGCAACCAGGCCATGGCATGCAGTCCGGAACTGGTGGCGCCGTCGCGGAAGAACACGGCGCTCGCCGCCGCCGCGAACAGTGCGCCGATGTACATGAACGTGCGCAGCAGTCCCGCGGACGAGCCCATGCGGGCCGGGTCGGCCTGTGCGTACAGGGCATTCTGGTTGGCCAGCCCGATCAGCCCGTGAGGGATGCCGACGACCGCGCTGAGTACGACGAGCAGCCAGACCGGACTGTCGGCACGAAGGAGCAACAAGGCCGCGCAGCCGAGGCATTGGAAAAGCGCGCCGGTGACGAGTTTGCCCCGCACCCGGCTACGGCGTCCCGTGAGTGCGGTGACACCGATGGCCGTCGCCGACAGCGGCAGCAGAAGCAGCCCGGCCTGCGACGCGCTGAGTCCTCGGCCCTCTTGGAGCCACTGGCTGTAGCCGTAGAAGAAGGCGTACGACGTGGTGTAGGCGAGGCACTGTCGGGTGAAGGTGGAGAGCAGCGGTACGTTCCCGCCGAGGACTCGAAGATCTATGAACGGCTGGGCGATGCCGAGTTCGCGGCGGACGAACACCGCGCCCGCGGTCAGGCCGAGCACCAGCAGATACCAGTGTGCGACCGTCGGGTTCATCAGGAAGAACATGAACGCGGTCAGTGATCCGGCGAACCACAGCATGCCCGGCACATCGATGCGGGTCGCTTTGCCGGGGGGTGTCGCGCGTGGCAACCACAGTGCGCCCAGGACAAGGCACATGAGGGACAGCGGCACGTTGATGCCGAAGATCAGATGCCAGCCACCCGTACCGATCAGCAGGCCACCGAGGGCCGGGCCGACGACCGCGATGACCTGGTTGGAAATCGACAGCGTGGCGAGGACGCCACTCGGGTTCTTCCGGCCGGTGCGGTCGGACTCGGAGCGCAGCAGCGACATGGACGCCGGGAAGGCCGCCGAGGTTCCGAATCCCAGGAGGACGCGGGAGGCGACCAGTACCCACAAGTTCGGAGCGAGCGTGCCGAGCAGTCCGGCCAGGCCGGCCAGCGCGGTGCCCAGCAGGTAGAGCCGACGCGGACCGAACACGTCGACAAGTCGGCCGATCACCGGCTGGCCGACAGCCGTTGCGAGGTAGAGGCCGGAGACGAGCCATGCCGTCTGCGAGGGCGGCACGCCGAAGGCGCGGCCGATGGGGACCAACGCGACCGCGAGCATCGAGGAGTTGATGGGGTTGAGAATCGAGCCCAGGATCATCGGTGCGATCAGGCGACGGTCGAAGCCGGCCTTCTCTGCCCGACGCTGTCTGCGCGCGGCTGTCCGAGTCACGCCTGCGCCACCTTCGGATGGGTCAGGTACTGCCCGATGAACCACTCGATCGCCTGCGATGTCAGACCGTATCCCTCCGCAAACGCTGTACGTGAGGGCGTCGCGGGGCCCCATGGAGGACGGGACAGGCGAGGAGTTGGGCCACGGGCGGGGACGGGGTGTGCGCCAGTGCGAGTGCGGTGGCGACTGGCCACGGCGCTGGTTGCTTCGCGTAGCGCCCGGAGGTCGGGCGGACCGGCCCGCCTGCCCGTTTCACGGTCGGCCATCAGCTGGGCGACCTGTGGATCGAGTCGGTGGTGGGTCACGGCTGTGGGACCTCCGGTGCACGGGGGCGCGCGGACGCGGGCACCTGCGTTTCGAGGAATCGCTGGACCGTGGGGAGGACCGCGAAGTGGTTGTGGCCGGTGCCGGGCACGGTGTCGAGGCGTGCGTCGATGCCGTGTTCGCGCCAGTTGGCGCGCAGCGCGTTGATACGTTCGATGCGGTTGGTCCCCGCGGTCACGGGCCGGCGCTCGCCGTCCGGTGCGAGTCCGGCCGCGTCGGTGTCGTTCTCGCCGATGACCAGTTGCACGGGAAGGCCGCGCAGAGCCGCCGGGTCGGCGTCGGTCCCGAACTGTTCCTTCATGTCGGCCGTGCCGCGCCACCACGCCGTCGTGGGGTCGAGGAGGCTGACGCGCCCGGGGGCGCCCACCGACAGGGACGCCAGTCGTCGGGGGTGGAGGTAGGCGAAGCGGTGGGCGAACTGGCCTCCGCCGGAGAAGCCGTGGAGGTGGAAGCGGTCGGCGCGCACATGCCAGCGGGCCGCGGCCTCGTCGACCATGTGGAGCAGGGCTTCGTCGGGGCGGAATCCGGCAGGGGAGAGGAGCTTGTAGCTGTCCACGTCGTTCGGGCCGGTGATCCCGGCGGGGAAGAGCGGGTGCGAGGACAACGCAGTTGTGGCGGTCGGCGAAGTCGGCGAAGGCATCGCGGAGTGCTTCGGCGCGGCGCCGACAGCGGCTCCTACGCGGTGAGTCGGCCGCCCATCAACCAGCCGCATCACCGGTGCGGAAGATTCGGTCCAGGCGGTGGTCCAGGACGGCGATGGCAGACTCCGGGCTGCGCTGGCCGACGA
>NZ_JAAKZY010000108.1 GCF_011045015.1 Streptomyces scabichelini
GGGGCGCAGCCCCCGCGGATGGGACGGGTAGGGGCGGCGGGGGCGAAGAAACCCCCTGGTCACCACTGCGGCGGGCTCGCAATGGACCGCGCCAGTACGTCATCGAGGACACGCGCAGTGGTGGGCACGTCCAGCTGGGAGTTGTCGATGATGGGGAGCCCGGAGCCGTACCAGCCGGCCATGCGGCCATGGATACGGGCGACTTCCTCATCGGTGAGGCGGCGGTTTCCGGAGCGCTCGGCGTTGCGCTCCAGGACTATCTCCAGGCCGGGAAGCAGCACGACCGGCAGCAAGCCGGGACCGACGTGCCGCTTCCAGCCACCGAGGCCGACGACCGGCCGGTCCGGGAAAACCGCGTCGTCGAGGATGCACGAGATGCCGTTGGCCAGGAAGTTGCGGGCCGCGAAGCCGCAGGTACGGCGGGCGAGACGATACTGCGCCTCCGAGTGGTCGTTCCACCCCGACTGCGGGTCCGCGAAGCCCGACCGCACCCATTCACGCACGTCGTCGAGGCTGATGTGCGCGGTGGGCACCCGGCGGTGGTCGGCCCAGTACTTGGCGACGCTCGTCTTGCCGGCGCCGGCGGGGCCGATGAGCAGGACGGCGAGCGTGGTGGACGTGGGGTCGGGCGTGCCGGCGGCGGGCGGCGGGCTCGGCATCGCGACGGGGCCGCCCGGCGGCAGCTGGACGTGACCCGTGGTGTCCGGCATCGGCGGCGCGGGTACGTGATGCGGGGCGGGCGCGTGGCCCGGAGGGTGCGGGGCGGGCCCGGATGTTCCGGCGAAACCCGGCGGCGGGTTCACAGGGGCAGGACCCGCGGGAGAACCCATAGGGACACCCTGGTGACCGCCCGGCTGGTGGGGCGGCGGCAGCGGAGACCCCACTGCGTGCTGCATCCGGTGCCACTCCGTCTCGTGTCTTTTGGCTCACTCGCTTCCGGGGCGCCTCAGTCGGTGTCGAGAGCCCGACCGTGCTCAACCCTTCGGGCCTCCGCGCGCTCGCACTCTCGACACCGACGCGCCCTTCAGCTCACTCGCGGCAGGCAATTGGCGCTGGCTGCGGGACACCTGCCCCGCTCCCTACCGAACGGTACCGTCCCCGGCCGCCGTTTGGTGAACGGCCAGGGTCGGTCCGAAGTGCCCAGCGGCACAAGGCAAATCAGCCCAACCACTGCCCGAAGCGAGCTATTCGCCCACTTCGCCGTAGGCGGCGAGGAGGACGGCCGGGTCGGGCCCCTCCAGGACGGTGGGCTTGGCCAGGCCGTCCAGGACGATGAAGCGCAACAGGTCGCCGCGGGACTTCTTGTCGACCTTCATGTTCTCCAGCAGCTTGGGCCACTGGTCGTAGCGGTAGTGCAGCGGCAGGCCCACGGACTCGAGGATGGTGCGGTGCCGGTCGGCGGTCTCGTCGTCCAACCGGCCCGCGAGACGGCCGAGTTCGGCGGCGAAGTGCATGCCGACGGCGACCGCGGCGCCGTGCCGCCACTGGTAGCGCTCGTTCTTCTCGATGGCGTGGCCCAGCGTGTGCCCGTAGTTGAGGATCTCCCGCAGCCCGGACTCCTTGAGGTCCGAGGAGACCACCTCGGCCTTGACCTTGATGGACCGTTCGATCAGCTCCGCGGTGTGCGGTCCTGCCGGGCTGCGCGCCCCTTCCGGATCGGCCTCGATCAGTTCCAGGATCCGCGGGTCGGCGATGAATCCGGCTTTGATGATCTCCGCGAGCCCGGACACGAAGTCGTTGACGGGCAGGGAGTCCAGCGCGGCCAGGTCGCACAGCACGCCCGCCGGCGGGTGGAAGGCGCCAACCAGGTTCTTGCCCTCGGCGGTGTTGATCCCGGTCTTGCCGCCGACCGCCGCGTCCACCATGGCCAGCACAGTGGTGGGGACGGCGATCCAGCGGACCCCGCGCAGCCAGCTCGCGGCCACGAACCCGGCCAGGTCGGTCGTCGAGCCGCCGCCCACCCCGACGATCACGTCGGTCCGGGTGAAGCCGGACTGGCCCAGCGCCTTCCAGCAGTACGCGGCGACCTCGGCCGTCTTGGCCTCCTCCGCGTTGGGCACCTGGATGGCCACCGCATCGAAGCCCTGCCCCGCCAGGTCGGCCCGCAGCGCCTCGCCGGTCTCGGCCAGCGCCTCCGGGTGGACGACAGCGATCCGCTTGGCTCGTCGGCCGATCAACTCACCCAGTTCGCCGAGGAGTTGACGGCCCACCAGCACCTCGTACGGCTCGGTGCCGGCCGTGCCGCCGACCTGGATCCGGGTCACCGTCTGGTCCTGCTCGCTCATGCCTGCTTCAACTCCAAGGCGTCGAGGACCGCTTGGGCGACCTCCTCCGGGGCGCGGCCGTCGGTGGCGACGACCGCACGGGCGACTTCGGTGTACAGATGGCGGCGCGCCTCCATCAGATCGCGCCACTGGCGGCGCGGGTTGACGGCGAGCAGCGGCCGGGCGGCGTTGAGACCGGTGCGCTTGACCGCCTCCTCGACATCCATCGACAGGTACACGACCGGGAGGCCGGCCAGCAGCGCCCGGGTGTCGGCGTCGAGGATCGAGCCGCCGCCCAGGGCGAGTACACCCTCGTGCTCGGCCAGCGCCTGGTGCACCGCGCGCTTCTCGATCGCCCGGAAGACGGGCTCGCCCTCCTCGACGAAGATGTCCGCGATGGTGCGTCCTTCGGCGGCCACGATGTCCTCGTCGGTGTCCCGGTAATCGCAGCCGAGCCGCTCCGCGACCAGCGAGCCCACCGTCGACTTGCCCACGCCCATGGGGCCGACGAGCACGACCACAGGTCCTGCGCTCATCGGATCACCAGGTTCTCGAGGTACGAGGTGACATTGCGCCGCGTCTCGGTGACGCTGTCGCCGGCGAACTTCTCCGCCACGGCGTCCGCCAGCACCAGCGCCACCATCGCCTCCGCCACGATGCCCGCGGCCGGGACCGCGCACACGTCCGAGCGCTGGTGGTGCGCCTTGGCCGCCTCACCGGTCACCACATCGATGGTGGCCAACGCACGCGGCACGGTCGCGATCGGCTTCATCGCGGCGCGCACCCGCAGCAGCTCACCGGTGGTCAGCCCGCCCTCGGTACCGCCGGAGCGGCCCGAGGCCCGCTTGATGCCCTCTTCGGTCTGCACGATCTCGTCGTGTGCCTTCGAGCCCGGCACCCGCGCCAGGTCGAAGCCGTCGCCGACCTCGACGCCCTTGATGGCCTGGATACCCATCAGCGCGGCCGCCAGCCGGGCGTCAAGCCGCCGGTCCCAGTGCACATGCGAGCCCAGGCCCACCGGCACCCCGTACGCCAGCACCTCGACCACACCGCCGAGGGTGTCGCCGTCCTTGTGGGCCTGGTCGATCTCCGCGACCATCGCTTTCGACGCGTCCGCGTCCAGGCACCGCACCGGGTCCGCGTCCAGCTTCTCGACGTCCGAGGGCTTCGGGTAGACGCCGTACGGAGCCTTCGCCGCGGCCAGCTCGATGACGTGCGAGACGATCTCGATCCCGGCCGTCTCCTTCAGGTACGAGCGCGCCACCGCACCCAGCGCGACGCGGGCCGCGGTCTCCCGCGCACTGGCCCGCTCCAGGATCGGCCGGGCCTCGTCGAAGCCGTACTTCTGCATGCCCGCCAGGTCCGCGTGGCCGGGCCGGGGCCGGGTCAGCGGCGCGTTGCGCGCCAGCTCGGCGAGCACGGCCGGGTCCACGGGGTCGGCCGCCATGACCTGCTCCCATTTCGGCCACTCGGTGTTGCCCACCATGACCGCGACCGGGGAGCCGAGGGTCAGCCCGTGCCGGACCCCGCCCAGGAAGGTGACCTCGTCGCGCTCGAACTTCATCCGCGCGCCACGCCCATAGCCAAGGCGCCGCCTCGCCAGGTGGTCCGCCACCATGTCCGTGGTGATCGGCACGCCGGCGGGAAGACCCTCCAGCGTCGCGACAAGTGCGGGACCGTGGGACTCCCCCGCGGTCAGCCAGCGCAACCTGCTCAACGGTGCTCCTCGATACTCGCGCCCTGGTACTGCGTACTGCCTGTGCCTACGCGCGTCCTCGCGTACGGCGACGGCGCGACCGGGTGCGCGGCCCTGGCCCGCCACTTCCGATCCTCCCACGTCCGGCCCTGGGAACCGGCCGCTGGTCCATCAGGCGGACGCGACTGGATCAGGTCGTGGCGTCGTTGCGCGGCTGCTGGGGAGCGTACGCACCGAGATAGTCGGCGCCGCGCGCCCCGTCCGGCACATCGGGGATGGGCGTGATCGGGCCGAGCGCTCGTCGCAGGGCGCGTCCACGGCGCCACTTGACGACCTGGAAAACGAGAAAGCCGCCGACCGCCAGCCCTATTGCCGTGTACTGCAGCCAGTCCGGCAGGAAATTCAGCGTGGCCTGGAAGATTTCCGTCTTCCAGGAAGCCTGCGTGGTCATGAAGATTCCCCCTCGGTCCCGCCCCCTGCGGAACCGGAAAGAATCCTAACGTCGGGCGAGGGCGTGCTCCCCCGCTTTTCGCATGGCGTCCAGCGGGGCCGGCGTCCGGCCCGTCATCTGCTCGACCTGGAGTACCGCCTGGTGCACGAGCAGGTCGAGGCCGCTGACGACGGCGCCGCCGTACGCGGACCAGCGGGCGGCGAGCGCGGTCGGCCACGGGTCGTACAGCACGTCGAAGAGTGTGGCGGGGCGCTCGGGGACGGCGGAGGCGAGGGCATCGGTGGCGCCCGCCGGGGTCGTGGCGACCACCAGCGGCGCACGCAGCGCCCGCTCGGCGTCCGCCCAGTCCGCGATGCGTACCTCGACCTCCAGGCGCTCGCTCCACTGCCGCATCTCGGCGGCGCGCGCCTCACTGCGGACGTACGCGACGATCTCGCCCGGGCAGATGCGCGAGACGGCGGCCAGCGCGGAGGAAGCGGTGGCGCCGGCGCCGAGGATGGCGGCGGACTCGGCCTGTTCGATGCCGCGCTCCCGCAGGGCGGCGACCATGCCGGGGATGTCGGTGTTGTCGCCGAAGCGCCGCCCGTCCTCGGCGAACACGACGGTGTTGACCGCCTCGACCGAGGCCGCGGTGTCGCTGATCTCGTCGAGCAGTGGAATCACCGCACGCTTCAACGGCATCGTCAGCGAAAGCCCCGCCCACTCGGGCCCGAGCCGCTCGAAGAACCCCGGCAGCGCTTCCTCGTCGATCTCGAAACGGTCGTACGACCAGTCGCCCAGGCCCAGTTCCTCGTACGCGGCGCGGTGCAGCACCGGGGAGAGAGAGTGGGCGATGGGTTTGCCGAGCACGGCGGCCCGGCGGGCGTCAGCCGCCCGAGCGCTCATTGAACTTGTCCTTGAGCTTCTGGAATTCGTCATGCGTCTTGGCGAATTCGGTCTTGGCCACACCGTCGGTCGCCACGAAGTAGTACCAGCCGTCGTCGGTCGGATCGAGCGTCGCCTTCATGGCGACATCGCCCGGGTTTCCGATCGGGCCGGGCGGCAGCCCCTTGTTCGTGTACGTGTTGTACGGGTCCTTGTTGCTCTTGATCTCCGACTCGCTGATGTCGATGTTGCTCTCGTTCTTCAGGTAATTGAAGGTCGAGTCGAACTGCAGGGCACCGTAGGTCTCGGGGTTGGCGAGGTCGAGACGGTTGTAGACCACCTCCGCCATCTTGCGGTAGTCGTCGCTGGTCTTGCCCTCGGCCTGGACCAGGCTCGCGACCGTGACGACCTGGAGCGGATTGTCCAGCTTGAGTTCCTCGGCCTTGGCCTCCAGGTCGTACTCGGTGTACTTGGCCTTGGCCTGCGCGACCATCTTCTTCAGGACGTCCTCGGGCTTCATACCCTTTGCGGCGGCGTAGGTGTGCGGGTAAAGGAAACCTTCCAGCGGATCCTTGATGTCGTCGTTGCTGTTCGCCCAGTCGGGAAGCCCGAGGCTTTTGTATTCCTTCTTGGCGACGTTCGCGGTGGTGCCCTTGTCGAGCTCGAGCCTCTTGTCGATCGCCGCGTAGACCGCGTTGTTGCGCTGACCCGGCGCCACGATCATGTTGTTCTGGCTCTTGGGATCGAGCATCAGATTCACAGCGCTTTCGGCGGACATCTCCTTGTTGAGGAGATAGACGCCGGCCTGGATCCTTTGCCCCTCGGGGTTGTCCGACTGAGCGGACACGAACGCGTCGACGCTCTTCACCACGCCCGCCGCCTTCAGCTTCTGGCCGATCTCGTAGCCACCAGAGCCCTTGTCGATCTCGACCATCACTGTCTGGCTGGTGCCGTCGCCCGCGAAGTCCGGCGCCTCGCCGAAACGGTCTTGGTAGAACTGGTAGCCGAAATAGCCGGCTCCGCCGATACCACCGGCGAAGACGAGCGTCACGACCAGGCAGGCGCAGCCACTGCGGCGCTTCTTGCCGCCTTTGCCTTTGCCCTTTCCTTTGCCGCGCTTGCGGTCCGACGGGTCGTCGTCGAAGTCGTCGTCATCGTCGCCACCGCCCGCGAAGAAGGCGTGCTCGCCCTGGTCGGGTCCCGGGTCCCAGTCGGTCCGCGGCTCGGGTTCACGCTCGGCCTGACGACGGCTCGGGGGCTGAGGCGGCGGGTATGCGTCGGGGGTCCCGTAGTAGTCGGGCTGCTGACCGCCGTACGCGGACTGCTGGCCTCCGTACGGGTCGCCGGGGTCGGCGCCGTACGGGCCTTGACCCTGCTGCCCGGTGTCCCAGCCGCCGTTGTACTGCTGACCGTTCTGGTCGGGATACCCGTGACCGCCCTGACCGTGGTACTGGCCGCTCTGGTCCTGGTACTGGCCGTTCTGGTCGTGGTACTGATGCGGGTCCTGGCCGCCGTACTGCTGCTGCCCCTGGGCATGGTGCTGCTGCCCCTGGTCGTAGCCGGCCTGCTGGCCGGTGCCCCAGTCGCCGTACTGGTTGTGCTGCTGTTGCGGCTGCTGCGAATAGTGCTGCTGCTGGCCGCCGTAGGAGGACTGGGCCGCTTGGCCCTGCTGTCCTTCCCATCCGCCGTCCCCGAACAACGGGTCCTCGGGATGCCACGGTTCGGAGCCTTGGCCCCGGCCATACTCAGTCATCGATCCCCTAGAGCCGCGAGGCGGCGGTCGCGCGGCTCTGGTGGCCCGACTACCGTCCGCCTCTCTGCTGTGCGGTGGCTGTTCGAACGCCGCCGCATCGCGCGGAACGTTACCGTATCGCGATCAGATGACCACTTCGACGCCATCGCCCGGAGCTTTACCTGACACCCGTTCGGATTCCAGCGCCTGCTGGAGGATGATCACGGCGGCTGCCTGGTCGATGACGGACCTGCCCTTCTTGGACTTCACGCCCGAGGCGCGCAGGCCCTGACTGGCCGTGACTGTGGTCATCCTCTCGTCCACGAGTCTGACCGAAACGGGAGCGACCATGCGGGCCAATTCCTGGGCGAAGCCGCGGACCTTGACGGCGGCCGGGCCCTCGCCCCCCTTGAGGGAGCGAGGGAGTCCGACGACGATCTCGATCGGTTCGTACTCCTCGATCAGCTGCTTCAACCGCCGCTGGGCGGCCGGGACATCGCGGCCCGGGACGGTTTCCACCGGGGTGGCGAGGATCCCGTCGGGGTCGCACGAGGCGACCCCGATCCGGGCGTCCCCGACGTCGATGGCGAGCCGACGGCCGCGGCGCATGACGCGTTCGTCTCCGCTCACTTGGCCGTCTCGGCCACAAGGCGCTCGACGGCGTCGGCGGCCTCGCCGATGGCGGCCGGGTTCTGGCCGCCGCCCTGGGCGAGGTCCGGCTTGCCGCCACCGCCGCCGCCGAGGGTCTTGGCGGCCGTACGGACCAGGTCGCCGGCCTTGAGGCCGCGCTCGCGGGCGGCCTCGTTGGTGGCGATGACCGTCAGCGGCTTGCCGCCCACCGTCGTGAACAGGGCGACGACGGCGGCCCGTCCGCCCTGGATGCGGCCACGCACGTCGAGGACCAGCTTGCGCAGGTCGTCGGCGGTCGTGCCGTCCGGCACCTGACCGGTGACCAAGGCCACACCGCGCACGTCCTTGGCGCCCTGGGAGAGACCGGCGGCGGCCTGGAGGACCTTCTCCGCGCGGAACTTCTCGATCTCCTTCTCGGCGTCCTTCAGCTTGCCGAGCATGGCGGAGATCTTCTCCGGCAGCTCTTCGGGACGGCCCTTGACCAGCTCCTGGAGCTGGGCGACGACCGTGTGCTCACGGGCGAGGAAGTTGTACGCGTCCACGCCGACCAGAGCCTCGATACGGCGCACACCGGAGCCGATGGACGACTCGCCGAGCAGCTTCACCAGGCCCAGCTGGGCGGTGTTGTGGACGTGCGTGCCGCCGCACAGTTCCTTGGAGAAGTCGCCGATGGTGACGACGCGCACGCGGTCACCGTACTTCTCGCCGAACTCGGCGATGGCGCCCTGCTTCTTGGCCTCGTCGATGCTCATGACATCGGCCCGGACGTCGAGGTCCCGGGCGAGCACCTCGTTGATCTGCTGCTCGACGTCCGTCATCACGGTCGTCGGAACGGCGGACGGGGAGCCGAAGTCGAAGCGGAAGCGTCCCGGCTGGTTCTCGGAACCGGCCTGGGCGGCCGTCGGGCCGAGGGCGTCGCGCAGGGCCTGGTGCGTGAGGTGCGTGGCCGAGTGGGCGCGGGCGATGGCCTTGCGGCGGCGTACGTCGATGACGGCCTGGGCGGCGGCGCCGACGGTGACCTCGCCGACCTGGACGACGCCCTTGTGGACGTACACGCCCGGGACCGGCTTCTGGCAGTCGCGGACCTCAATGACGGCACCGGAGTCGACCTTGATGCGCCCGGTGTCGCCGATCTGGCCGCCGCCCTCGGCGTAGAAGGGGGTGCGGTCGAGGACGATCTCGACCTCGTCGCCCTCGGTGGCGGCGGGGGACGAGACGCCGTCGACGAGGATGCCGACGATCTTCGACTCGCCCTCGGTGTGCGAGTAGCCGATGAAGTCGGTCTCGCCCGAGTTGTCGGCGATCTCACGGTAGGCGCCCAGGTCGGCGTGGCCGGTCTTCTTGGCCTTGGCGTCGGCCTTGGCGCGCTCCCGCTGCTCCTTCATCAGGCGCCGGAAGCCGTCCTCGTCCACCGAAAGGCCCTGCTCGGCGGCCATTTCGAGGGTGAGGTCGATCGGGAAGCCCCAGGTGTCGTGGAGCAGGAAGGCCTTGTCGCCGGCCAGGACCGTGCCGCCGGTGGCCTTGGTCTCCGTGACGGCGGTGTCGAGGATGTTCGTGCCGGCCTTCAGCGTCTTGAGGAAGGCGGCCTCCTCGGCGAGGGCGACCGTCTCGATGCGCCGGCGGTCGGTGATGAGCTCCGGGTACTGCTGGCCCATCATCTCGATCACGACGTCGATCAGGTCCTGGACGACCGGGCCGGTGGCACCGAGCAGGCGCATGTTGCGGATGGCGCGGCGCATGATTCGGCGCAGGACGTAGCCGCGGCCCTCGTTGCCGGGCGTGACGCCGTCGCCGATGAGCATCACGGACGTACGGATGTGGTCGGTGACCACGCGCAGGGACACGTCGCTGTCGTGGGCGTCGCCGTAGCGGACGCCGGTCAGCTGGGTGGCCTTGTTGATGACGGCCATGGAGGTGTCGATCTCGTACATGTTCTGCACGCCCTGCAGAATCATGGCGAGGCGTTCGAAACCGAGGCCGGTGTCGATGTTCTTGCTGGGCAGCTCGCCGAGAATCTCGAAGTCCTCCTTCGAGGTGCCCTCGCCGCGCTCGTACTGCATGAAGACGAGGTTCCAGATCTCCACGTACCGCTCGTCGTTGACGGCGGGGCCGCCCTCTTCGCCGAACTCCGGACCGCGGTCGTAGTTGATCTCGGAACACGGGCCGCACGGGCCCGGGACGCCCATGGACCAGTAGTTGTCCTTCTTGCCCAGGCGCTGGATGCGCTCGGCCGGGACTCCGACCTTCTCGCGCCAGATGGTCTCGGCCTCGTCGTCGTCGAGGTAGACCGTCACCCAAAGGCGCTCCGGGTCGAGCCCGTAACCACCCTTGTCCTGGGGCGAAGTAAGCAGCTCCCAGGCGTACTTGATGGCGCCTTCCTTGAAGTAGTCCCCGAAGGAGAAGTTGCCGCACATCTGGAAGAAGGTGCCGTGCCGGGTGGTCTTGCCGACCTCTTCGATATCGGGTGTGCGCACGCACTTCTGCACGCTGGTGGCGCGCGAGTAGGGCGGCTTGACCTCACCGAGGAAGTACGGCTTGAAAGGGACCATGCCCGCGTTGACCAGGAGCAGAGTCGGGTCGTCCGCGATGAGCGACGCCGAAGGGACGACGGTGTGCCCGCGCTCCTCGAAGAAGCTCAGCCAGCGGCGGCGAATCTCAGCCGACTCCATCAGTGGTCCTCATTCCGGTTGTACGAGTACGTCGACCCCTCGACGTACGTCGGGTTCTTGCTGTACTTCGGGTCGTTGGTGTTCTCGATCGCGGCGACGCGCCTGGGGGCCGGGAGTTCGGCGCCCGGCTGGTCGTTCAGCCCGAGCACCTCGCCGAGTTCGGCCTCGCGCTGGGCCATGCCGTCGCGGACGTCGAGCGCGAAGTCCTTGAGCCGGTGGCCCGCTTCGACCGCCTTGCCCGCGGCCTGGGTCGCGAGGCTCTCGGGCGTCAGCTGCTTGAGCTTGCGGTTGACCTTGGTGGTGGCCCACACCCCGGCGGCTGCGCCGGCCGTGAACCAGAACGTACGGCGGAACATCGCTGCGTCAGTCCTTCTTGCCCCGGGTGTTCCGCTTCCCCCGCCGCGCGGACGGGACGGTGCGGCCCACGATCACGGTACGCCGCGCCTGCTTGGCGGGCGTGTCCTCACGGCGGCCGCCGATGGCCCGGCGCACGCCGTAGCCGAACGCCGCTACCTTCACCAGCGGGCCGCCGAAGGTGGACGCGACGGTCGTGGAGAGCGCCGACGCGTTCGACGTGACCTCCTGGACGTCCGAGGCGATGGCGTCGACCCGGTCGATCTGGGTCTGCGCGGAGCGCACCGCCGCGGAGGCGTCTGCCAGGAGCGGGACGGCCTGGTCGGTCACGTCCGCGACGAGCTTGGTGGTCGCCCTGAGCGTCTGGGCCAGCCTCGCGAGAGCCACCGCGAGGAAGGAGACCAGGATCGCCCAGAAGACGGCCACCAGGATCCCGGCCACCTCTCCACCGGACACTGCGCACCCGCTCCCTGGATTTCGTGCTGGATTCCGTGCTGGACATCGATGCCTGAACATCGAAAAAAGTCGTCTCCCGAGCCTATCGCGCCGGGGCTGCCGCTCCGTACCGGATTAGGCCCGGCCGTCCGCGGATGCGCGAAAGCCCGCCGTCTCCCACCGGTGAGGGCGGGGAGACGACGGGCCGGCGCACAGGTGGTGCTACGTCCGCGGAGAAGTGATCAGCGGGCGTAGTACTCGACGACGAGCTGCTCGTCGCAGATCACCGGGATCTCCTTGCGGTTCGGCTCGCGGTCCAGGCGGAAGGCCAGGGCGCGGAGGTTCACCTGGAGGTAGCGCGGGGTCTCGCCGTCGGGGGCGAAGCCACCCTCGCGGGCCACCTCGAACAGCGGCTTCTGGCGGCTGCGCTCGCGGACCATCACGACGTCGTCGGGCTTGACGCGGAAGGACGGCTTGTCGACCTTGTGGCCGTTGACCTCGATGTGGCCGTGGGTGACCATCTGGCGGGCCTGGTAGATCGTGCGGGCGATGCCCGAACGAAGGACCAGCGCGTCGAGACGGCGCTCGAGCTCGATGACCAGCGCCTCACCGGTCTTGCCCTGCGTCTTGGCGGCACGCTCGTAGGCGCGGACGAGCTGGCGCTCGGACACGTCGTACTGCGCGCGCAGGCGCTGCTTCTCGAGCAGACGGACCTTGTAGTCCGAGTTCTGCTTGCGGCCGCGGCCGTGCTCGCCCGGCGGGTAGGGGCGGGCCTCGAAGTACTTGACGGCCTTCGGGGTCAGCGCGATACCGAGGGCACGCGACTTCTTGACCTTGGGGCGGGACTGGTTCGCCATGAACCAAACACCTCGTGTTTCTTATGCGAATACGGCTTCACCAGGGTTAGGGGAGGTCGCATCCGCAGCCTGGGAAACCCGCTTCGTCCGTACGGAAGTCCGTGTGGACGGGGCGGGCAGCCGCTCCCTGGTCTGGGCACATACGTGCAGCACGCGAGTGGCCCACCGACCGCTCCGGGAGACCGGGGGGTGGTGGGCTGCCCGCGACACCGTTCGACGGTGCGCGACGCTCCTGGATCCCTCTGCCTTTCGGCGAAGGATTCCGGCTGGATGTCCCGTTCTGGTGATGCCGACCCCTTTTTGAGGTGCCGGACACGGGACGCAGCGCTTCGAGTCATCTTACAGGGTGGCCGGGAGTGGTCAGGAGCGCCCTCGGCCGAGGCGCTTCCTGGTCCACTCCACGGCGTCCGCGTAGCGCGCCTCGGCGCCGTGCCTGGTGGGCGTGTAGTACTCCCGGTCCTTGAGCTCGTCCGGGGCGTACTGCTGGGCCGCGATCCCCTCGGGCAGGTCGTGCGGATACACATACCCCTGCGCGTGCCCGAGCTTGGCCGCGCCCTTGTAGTGCCCGTCTTGCAGGTGCGGCGGCACGGGGCCCGCATGACCTTTTCGTACGTCTTCCATGGCGGCGCCGATCGCCGTCGTCGCGGCGTTGGACTTGGGAGCCAGCGCGAGGGCGATGGTGGCGTGGCTGAGGGTGAGCGCGGCCTCGGGGAAGCCGATCATGGCGACTGCCTGGGCGGCGGCGACGGCTATGGGCAGCGCGTTCGGATCGGCGAGGCCGATGTCCTCGCTGGCGGAGATCATCAGCCGGCGGGCGATGAAGCGGGGGTCCTCGCCGGCCTCGATCATCCGGGCCAGGTAGTGCAGCGCGGCGTCCACGTCGGAGCCGCGGATGGACTTGATCAGGGCGCTCGCCACGTCGTAGTGCTGGTCGCCGTCGCGGTCGTACTTCACGGCGGCGCGGTCGACGGTCTCCTCCAGGGTCTGGAGGGTCACTTCCGTCTCGCTCTTGTCGAGCGTGGAGCCGGCCGCGGCCTCCAGGGCGGTCAGGGCGCGGCGGGCGTCACCGCCTGCGATGCGCAGCAGGTGCTCCTCGGTGTCCTCGGGGAGGGTGACGGCCTCCTTCAGGCCGCGCTCGTCGGACAGCGCGCGCTTGATGAGGCCGCGCAGGTCGTCGTCCGTGAGTGGTTCGAGGGTGAGGAGCAGGGAGCGGGAGAGGAGGGGTGAGATCACCGAGAAGTACGGATTCTCGGTGGTCGCGGCGATCAGCGTCACCCAGCGGTTCTCGACGGCCGGGAGGAGGGAGTCCTGCTGGGCCTTGCTGAAGCGGTGGATCTCGTCCAGGAAGAGGACGGTCTCCTTGCCGAAGCCTCCGGTGGCGCGGCGGGCGCCGTCGATGACCGTGCGGACCTCCTTGACGCCCGCGGTGATCGCGGAGAGCTCCACGAAGCGCTTGTTGGTGGCCTTGGAGACGACGTACGCGAGGGTCGTCTTGCCGGTGCCGGGCGGACCCCACAGGATCACCGAGGACGGTCCGGCCGGGCCTCCGGCCCCTTCGCCGACCAGTCTGCGCAGGGGCGAGCCCGGCTTCAGCAGATGCTGCTGGCCCACGACTTCGTCGAGGGTGCGCGGGCGCATCCGTACTGCCAGGGGGCTGCTGGACGGGTCCTTCTCCTGGCGTTCTTCTGCTGCGGCGGTGAACAGGTCGGGCTCCACGGGGAAAACCCTATGTCACGCCACTGACAACGCCCCGAGTCGCGGTCGGACGGTCCGCTCGGCCCGTCCGTCAGCTGGTCCAGAAGTCCCACCAGCGGGTCAGGATCAGCATGCCGATGATCCCGATGTGCAGCACGGGCAGCACCCAGGCGAACTCGCCGAAGAAGCCCTTCAGCCAGTCCGGCGCGGGCAGGAACCCCTGACGGACGTTGAAGGCGGTCACGGACCAGAACATGACGATCGTGGCGACCCAGGCGAGGCAGCACCACAGGCAGAGCGAGTTGATGTTGTAGAGCGACTGGTACATGAGCCAGGTGCAGAAGCCGACGCCGAAGAGCGTGCCCGCGTTGAAGGTCAGCCAGTACCAGCGCGGGAAGGTGGCCCGGCCCAGAAGGCTCATGCCGACGCCGATCACGATGGCGTACGTGACGAGACCCAGCATCGGGTTGGGGAACCCGAAGGCCGAGGCCTGGTCGCTCTTCATGATGTTGCCGCAGGAGACCACCGGGTTCAGGCTGCAGCCCGGCGTGAAGTTCGGGTCTTCCAGGAGCTTGAACTTGTCGATGGTGATGACCCAGGAGGCCAGCAGCCCGGCCGCGCCCGTGATCACCAGCAGGAGGGCGAACGCACGACTGCCGCCCACCGACCGTGGCGGGGCGTCGGCACGTGCCTGGCCGACGGAGACGCCTTCCCTGACTGTCGTCTTGCTCATCACGCCGTTTCCGTAGCTTGTGGGGGGGGTCGACGGGCACGGTCATTGTGCCGCACGCGCGCGCGTATCCACCGTTCAATGGACATAAGGAAGTACGCACGGTCGTCCCGGAACGTTCGCTTCGACGGGACGCTTGAGGCATGACAGCGCATGCGAACGGGCTCGCGGTGGACGTACGGGGGCTGCGCAAGCGGTACGGGCACGTGACCGCCGTCGACGGCATCGATCTCGCAACCGGCAGGGTCGCGCCCGGGACGCGGGCGAGGTCTCCGTGCTCGGCACCGATCCGGCGACGGCCACGCGCGCGTGGCGCTCGCGTGTCGGCATCGTCTGGCAGGACGAATCCGCGCCCGCCGAGTTGACGGTGCGCGAAATCGTGCGGCATTTCGCCCGGTATTACCCAAAGCCGCGTGACCTGGAGCAGGTCATCGGTCTTGTCGGCCTGGAGGAGAAGGCGGGCAGCCGGATCAAGTCGCTGTCGGGCGGCCGGCGACGGCGGCTGGATGTGGCGCTGGGGGTGATCGGCGGTCCTGAACTGCTGCTTCTGGACGAGCCGACGACCGGGTTCGACCCGGCGGCACGCCGGCAGTTCTGGGAACTGATCCGCAAGCTGGCGGAGGAGGGCACGACCATCCTGCTGACCACGCACTACCTGGAGGAGGCGGAGGCGCTCGCGCACCGGCTGGCGTTCATCGCCCAGGGACGTGTGGTCGCCGAGGGCGAACCGGCCGCGCTGCGCGACCGCTGCGGCACCGAGGCCGTCGTCGAGTGGTCGGAGCCCGACGGCACCCGCGCGGCGAGCGCACGGCAACGCCCACGCGCACGGTCGCCGAGCTGATGCACCGCTTCGACGGACAGATCCCGGGTCTGCGGGTCGGCCGCCCCACGTTGGAAGACGTCTATCTGCGACTGACCGGGCAGGAGGACGCGCGATGACCACGACGCCCGTACGCACCCTCGGCAACGCCACCGCCGAACGGCTCCCCGGAGCGTGGAGGCTCGGACTGCGGCAGGGCGCTCTGGAGCTCAAGCAGTTCTTCCGCCGACGCGACCAGGTGGTGTTCACCTTCGCCTTCCCGGTCGTCTTCCTCTTCCTGTTCGCGTCGATCTTCAGCGACGACGTGGAGGGTGCGGGCATCACCGCCTCGCAGCTCTACGTCCCGGCGATGATGGCCGCCGGCATCATGTCGACCAGCTTCCAGTCGCTCGGCATCACCATCGCGATCGAGCGGGACGAGAAGGTGCTGCGGCGGCTGCGCGGCACGCCGATGCCACCGGCCGCGTACTTCCGAATGGCGTCGACGGGGATGTACACCCCGGAGAAGAACCTGCGCGACGGATGACCGAGGGGCTCCGCCCTCTGAAGCGAAGCCCCCCTGAAGCGAAAGCCCGGCCCCTAAACCGAAGGTCGGCCTCAGCCCAGCCTTGCCTCCAGTTCCGCCACGATCTCGTTCACCCTGACGGCGTCCTGCTCCCCGGACTCCATGTCCTTGAGCTGGACGACGCCCTCGGAGAGGTCACGCTCGCCGGCGACGACGGCATACCGCGCCCCACTCCGGTTCGCGCTCTTCATCGCCCCCTTGAGCCCCTTCCCGCCGTACGAGAAGTCCGCCGCGACCCCGACCTTGCGCAGCTCGTTGACGACGCCGAAGAGCACCCGGCGAGCCTCCTCGCCGAGCGGCACCGCGAACACACTGGTGGGCGCGGGCAGTTCGAGCTCGACGCCCTCCGCCTCCAGCGCGAGGACCGTACGGTCGACGCCCAACGCCCAGCCGACCGACGGCAGCGCGGGCCCGCCGAGCATCTCGGAGAGGCCGTCGTAACGACCGCCGCCGCCTACAGCGGACTGCGAACCGAGCCCGTCGTGCACGAACTCGAAGGTGGTGCGCGTGTAGTAGTCCAGGCCGCGCACGAGCTTCGGGTCGTCCTCGAAGGAGACGCCCGCGGCCGTGATCAGCTCACGCACCTCCTCGTGGTACGCCTTGCACGCGTCGCACAGGAAGTCGCGCAGCAACGGCGCCCCCACGAGCTGCTTCTGAACGTCGTCGCGCTTGTCGTCGAGTACGCGGAGGGGGTTGATCTCGGCACGACGGAGGGTGTCCTCGTCCAGGTTCAGGCCGCGCAGGA
This sequence comes from Streptomyces scabichelini, assembly GCF_011045015.1. GTDB lineage: Bacteria > Actinomycetota > Actinomycetes > Streptomycetales > Streptomycetaceae > Streptomyces > Streptomyces scabichelini. The sequence goes on from NZ_JAAKZY010000108.1 coordinate 16,508, forward strand.
AGTCCTGCAGAGCCGCCCGGTAGACGGGCCGGCACTCCTTGTCGCCCAACGAGTTGAGCAGGATCCGGAAGTTGCGCAGGCCCAGGGAGCGGTACGCCTGATCGGCCAGGATGATCAACTCGGCGTCGAGAGCGGGGTCCTCGGCGCCGATCGCCTCGGCACCGACCTGGGAGAAGTGCCGGTACCGGCCCTTCTGGGGGCGCTCATAGCGGTAGTACGAGCCCGAGTACCAGAGCTTGACCGGCAGGTTGCCCAGCTTGTGGAGATTGGCCTCGAGTGCGGCGCGCAGCACGGAAGCCGTGCCCTCGGGGCGCAGCGCGAGCTTGTCGCCGCCCTTGGTCTCGAAGGCGTACATCTCCTTGGTCACGATGTCGGTGGACTCACCGACACCGCGGGCGAAGAGTTCCACGTTCTCGAAGCCCGGCGTCTCGATGTAGCCGTAGCCGGAGTTGCGCAGCGGCGCGGCGATCGCCTCGCGCACGGCGAGATACCTCGCGCTGTCGGGCGGGATCAGGTCGTACGTGCCCTTGGGGGCCTTGAAGGTGCTCACGGAAGTCTCTCGTCACATTCCTCGTCGAGGAGCGGATGCGGGGTCCGCTCCCATGCCGGAGGCCACCTGCCGCAGATACGGGTTGGTGGCGCGCTCCTGGCCGATGGTGGTCTGGGGGCCGTGGCCGGACAGCACCACGGTCGAGTCGTCGAGCGGCAGGCACACGCGGGCCAGCGAGTCGAGCATCTCGGCCATGTCACCGCCCGGCAGGTCGGTGCGTCCGATGGAGCCGGCGAAGAGCAGATCCCCGGAGAAGAACACGGACGGGATCTCCGCGCTCTCGGGCATCCGGAAGGCCACCGACCCCTTCGTATGGCCGGGCGCGTGCGCCACGGACAGCTCAAGACCGGCCAGCTCCAGCTGCACGCCGTCGGCCAGCTCGTGAACGTCGTCCGGCTCCCCCACGGTCAGCTCGCCCATCAGCGGCATTCCGATGGAACGGCCGAGCGCCCTCTCCGGGTCGCTCATCATGAACCGGTCCTCGGGGTGGATCCAGGCCGGTACGTCGTGCGCGCCGCACACCGGGACCACCGAGGCCACATGGTCGATATGGCCATGGGTGAGGATGACCGCGACGGGCTTGAGCCGATGCTTGTGAAGTGCGTCCTCGACTCCCTGGGCGGCCTGATGGCCCGGGTCGATGATCACGCACTCCTCGCCTGCGGCGGGGGCGACCAGGTAACAGTTGGTGCCCCAGGCCCCGGCGGGGAACCCGGCAATGAGCACGATCGTCCTTCGGTATGTCGTACGGGGCGGGTGACTGTGGACCAGAGCCTACCGGCGCTGCCGGAACCACAGCGAACCCATATACGGTACGGGTCACACGCAGGCGGTCGGCTCACAAGACGCACGCGTCCCACCTGACGTACGAGACGCATGAGGAGAGAACCCGGTGGTCAGCCAGGAACAGCGGCGGCGTCAGCTCGCCCGGGAGAAGTTCTTGCGGCAACAGCAGCGGCGTACGGCCGCGCGCCGCAAGACACGTATGCGCAACGCCGTGATCGCGTCGGTGCTCGGCGTGATCCTCGTCGGCAGCCTGGTGTCGTACACGGCCGGGGTCTTCAAGAACGACGACGACGCGTCCAACGCGGCCGCGGAGGCCACCCCGAGCGCCTCCCCCAGCAAGGCGCCGGACCCGTGTGAGAAGCCCGCCGAGGGCAAGGTGAAGCCGCTCAGCTACAAGAAGGAGCCGGCTATGACCATCGACGAGTCGGCGGACTACACGATGAAGCTGCAGACGACCTGCGGCGCGATAGACATCGACATGCCGGCCTCGCCGGCTCCGCAGACGGTGAACTCGTTCAACTTCCTGGTGGGCAAGGGCTATCTGGACCACACCAAGTGCCACCGGCTCACCACCGAGGGCATCTACGTGCTCCAGTGCGGCGACCCGAAGGGCGACGGCACGGGCGGGCCCGGCTACACCATCCCGGACGAGAACCTGAAGGACAAGCGCCTGAAGGGGGGCGTGTATCCGGCGGGCACGGTGGCCATGGCCAACCAGTACAACGCGCAGACGAAGCAGGGCCGCGACAGCGGTGGCAGCCAGTTCTTCCTCGTGTACCAGGACAGTCAGCTGCCGCCCGACTACACACCGTTCGGAACGATCTCCAAAGAGGGCATGAAGGTGCTCAAGAAAATCTCGGATGCCGGCGCCCAGCCCGTCGACCCCACGACGGGCAATACCGCGCCGAACGCGACGGTCGTGATCAACAAGGCGACCGTGGCGAAGTCCTGACCGCCAACTGCGAATTTCGGTCGCGCGGTATGCGGACAGCCGCCCCGCCGGTCGCCTATGTTGGCCGTGACGAAACTGTGGACGATGCCGGGGGTGCACCAGCCCCACGCAGGCATCATGTGGAGGAGGCGCTGTGAGCAGCGACCCGTGGGGCCGCGTCGACGAGACGGGCACCGTGTACGTGCGTACGGCCGATGGCGAGCAGGTCGTCGGTTCCTGGCAGGCCGGCTCTCCTGACGAGGCGCTGGCCTACTTCGAGCGCAAGTACGAGGGCCTGGTTGTGGAGATCGGCCTCCTCGAGCGACGAGTGAAGACCACCGACCTGTCCGCCAAGGACGCCATGGCCGCCATCGACCATATTCGGGAACAGGTCGATGCCCACCATGCGGTCGGTGACCTGGACGCGCTGCGGGGCCGCCTCGACAAGCTGGTCGAGACGGTCGAGGCGCGCCGTGAGGAGCGCAAGGCACAGCGGGCCAGGCAGTCCGACGAGGCACGGCACGCCAAGGAGGCGCTGGTCACCGAGGCGGAGCAACTGGCGCAGTCGGACCAGTGGCGGGCGGCCGGTGAGCGGCTGCGCGCCCTGGTGGACACGTGGAAGGGTCTCCCCCGGCTCGACCGCAAGTCCGACGACGAGCTGTGGCACCGCTTCTCGCACGCCCGCTCGGCGTTCTCCAAGCGCCGCAAGGCGCACTTCGCCTCGCTGGACGCACAGCGCGAGGAGGCCCGCAAGACCAAGGAGAAACTGGTCGCGGAGGCCGAGGCACTGTCCGGCTCCACGGACTGGGGTCCGACGGCGGCGCGTTACCGCGAGCTGATGTCGGAGTGGAAGGCCGCGGGCCGCGCCCAACGCGAGCACGAGGACGACCTGTGGAACCGCTTCCGGGGTGCCCAGGACATCTTCTTCGCGGCGCGCAGCTCGGTCTTCGCCGAACGGGACGCGGAGCAGGCCGAGAACCTCAAGCTCAAGGAGGAGCTGGCCCAGGAGGCCGAGAAGATCCTCCCGGTGACGGATCTGAAGGTGGCCCGTGCGGCCTTCCGCTCCATCAACGAGCGCTGGGAGGCCATCGGCCATGTGCCGCGCGACGCCCGCCCGAAGGTCGAGGGCCGGATGCACGCGGTCGAGCGGGCCATCCAGGAGTCCGAGGAGGCCGAGTGGCGCCGGACGAACCCGGAGGCACGCGCGCGTGCCGAGGGTCTGACCGGTCAGCTCCAGGCCGCCGTGGACAAGCTCCACGGCCAGATCGAGGCGGCACGCGCCGCGGGCAACAACGCCAAGGCCGACAAGCTCCAGAAGGAGCTCGAGGGCCGTCAGGCGCTGCTGGACCAGGCACTGAAGGGGCTGCAGGAGTTCGGCGGCTGAGTTTTCCCGTCACTACATAGAAGGGGCTTCCGTACGCAACGTACGGAAGCCCCTTCTACGTAGTGGCCGATCATGAGCTGGGGCGAGGAGCCTCAGGGCCTGCGCGCCGACGTCACCCGGTACACGTCGTACACGCCCTCCACTCCCCTGACCGCCTTCAGGACGTGACCGAGGTGCTTGGGGTCGCCCATCTCGAAGGTGAAGCGGGAGGTGGCGACGCGGTCACGGGAGGTCTGGACGGCCGCGGAGAGGATGTTGACGTGCTGGTCCGAGAGGACGCGTGTGACGTCCGACAGGAGGCGTGAGCGGTCCAGGGCCTCGACCTGGATGGCGACCAGGAAGACGGAGGACTGGGTGGGCGCCCATTCGACCTCGAGGATGCGCTCGGGCTCACGGGACAGCGAGTCGACGTTGACGCAGTCCGTGCGGTGAACCGATACACCACTGCCGCGCGTGACGAAGCCCATGATCGGGTCGCCGGGGACGGGCGTACAACAGCGGGCCAGCTTGACCCACACATCGTCGACGCCCTTGACCACGACACCCGGATCGGCGCTGGAGCGGCGTTTGCGGCCGCGCCCGCGCGCGGGCGGCACACTCTCGTCGATCTCCTCGGTGGCGGCCTCCTCGCCGCCGAGCGCCTGGACGAGCTTCTGCACGACGTTCTGCGCGGACACATGGCTCTCGCCGATCGCCGCGTACAGCGCGGAGATGTCGGGGTAGCGCATTTCGTGCGCGAGCGTGACCAGGGAGTCGCCGGTGAGGATGCGCTGGATCGGCAGGTTCTGCTTGCGCATCGCGCGGACGATGGCGTCCTTGCCCTGTTCGATCGCCTCGTCGCGGCGCTCCTTGGAGAACCAGGCGCGGATCTTGTTGCGGGCCCGCGGCGACTTGACGAAGCCGAGCCAGTCGCGGGAGGGGCCCGCGCCGGCCGCCTTGGAGGTGAAGACCTCCACCAGGTCGCCGTTGTCCAGAGTCGATTCGAGCGGTACGAGGCGGCCGTTGACCCGCGCGCCGATGGTCCGGTGGCCGACCTCCGTGTGAACCGCGTACGCGAAGTCCACCGGGGTCGCGCCCGCGGGGAGCGCTATCACGTCGCCCTTGGGCGTGAAGACGAAGACCTCGTTGCGGGACAGGTCGAAGCGCAGGGACTCCAGGAACTCGCTGGGGTCCTCGGTCTCCTTCTGCCAGTCGAGCAACTGGCGCAGCCACGCCATGTCGTTGACGGCGTCCTTGTCCTTGCCCACGCCCCGCGGCGCGTCCGTGCGCACCTTGGAGGCACCGGCTACGGCCTCCTGCTTGTACTTCCAGTGCGCGGCGATGCCGTACTCGGCGCGGCGGTGCATGTCGAACGTACGGATCTGGAGTTCGACCGGCTTGCCGTTGGGCCCGATGACCGTCGTGTGCAGCGACTGGTACATGTTGAACTTGGGCATCGCGATGTAGTCCTTGAACCGGCCGGGGACCGGATTCCATCGCGCGTGCACGGTGCCGAGGGCCGCGTAGCAGTCGCGGACGGTGTCGACAAGTACACGAATACCCACCAGGTCGTAGATCTCCGCGAAGTCACGGCCGCGGACGATCATCTTCTGGTAGACGCTGTAGTAGTGCTTCGGGCGGCCGGTGACGGTGGCCTTGATGCGGGCGGCGCGCAGGTCGGCCTGGACCTCGTCGGTCACTATGGCGAGGTACTCGTCGCGCTTGGGGGCGCGCTCGGCGACGAGGCGGACGATCTCGTCGTACATCTTGGGGTAGAGGATCGCGAAGGCGAGGTCCTCCAGCTCCCACTTGATGGTGTTCATGCCCAGGCGATGGGCGAGTGGCGCGTAGATCTCCAGGGTCTCGCGCGCCTTCTTCTCCTGCTTCTCGCGCTTGAGGTAGCGCATGGTGCGCATGTTGTGCAGGCGGTCGGCGAGCTTGATGACCAGGACGCGGGGGTCCTTGGCCATGGCGACGACCATCTTGCGCACGGTCTCGGCCTGGGCCGCCTCGCCGAACTTGACCTTGTCCAGCTTCGTGACGCCGTCGACGAGGAGGGCGACCTGGTCGCCGAAGTCACGGCGGAGCTGCTCCAGGCCGTACTCGGTGTCCTCGACCGTGTCGTGCAGGAGGCCCGCCATGAGCGTGGCCGGGTCCATGCCCAGCTCGGCGAGGATGGTGGTGACGGCGAGCGGGTGCGTGATGTACGGGTCGCCGCTCTTGCGCTTCTGGCCGCGGTGCCAGCGCTCGGCGACCTGGTAAGCCTTCTCGACCTGGCGGAGCGTGGAGGTCTCGATCTTCGGGTCGTTGCTGCGCACTATCCGCAGCAGGGGCTCCAGGACCGGGTTGTACGGGTTGGAGCGCTGGACGCCGAGGCGGGCGAGACGGGCGCGTACGCGGTTGGAGGAGCCGCCTGAGCGTGCGGGCTGGCCGGCCGCGGGCCGGACCACGGGGGTGGCCGGAGGCGCGGGCGCAGGCTTGGGCCGCTCGGTCTCGGGAGACGGGGCTCCACCCGCTCGAGCGGAGTCGAGAGCGGGGGAAGGGTTCGGACGCGACTGCTCTGCCGCCTTGCCGCCTGGCGCGGACTGGGCGTGCTCGACCGGCCCGCGCGTGTCGTTCTTCGCGTTGTTCGCGTTCGCGGGCGTGGCCGCAGGGCCCGGATTCTGGTCGGGCTTGGCGGCGATCAGTGGCTGGGCCTCGTCTGGCAAGAGGGCTCCTCGTGCGCGATCCGGGTCCCCCGGTCAGGCTCCGGAGATCCCATGGTAGCGATCCCGGGCTCCGGACTCGCCTTCGGCCGATGAGACGGCCTTGTACAGGAGAAACGTCAGAGGCGGGCACCGGATTCCTCCGGGCCCGCCTCCGCGGTGCCGTACGGGCGTCTCAGACCCTGAGGAGCGCCTCCAGCGGGGCGCCCGCGAGGGCCGGTTCCAGCCGGCCGCGGCCGCCGAGGAAGCCGAGCTCCATCAGGACGGCGACGCCGGCCACCTCGGCTCCGGCGCGGCGGATCAGCTGGAGCGAGGCTTCGGCGGTGCCGCCGGTGGCGAGGACGTCGTCGACCACCATGACGCGGTCGCCCGCGGCCAGGTCCTCGGCGTGCACCTCGATCTCGGCCGAGCCGTACTCCAGCTCGTACGCCTGGCTGAGTGTCGCCCCGGGGAGCTTGCCGGCCTTGCGGACGGGGATGAAGCCGAGTCCGGCCCGGACCGCGACGGGGGCGCCGAGGATGAAGCCGCGGGCCTCCAGGCCGACGATCTTCGTGGCGCCGCTGCGGACGCTGATCTCGGCCAGCGCGTCGGTGAGCGCCGTGAACGCCGCCGGGTCGGCCAGGAGGGGGGTGATGTCCTTGAACATCACGCCCGGCTCCGGGTAGTCGGCCACGTCACGGATGCGGCTGAGGAGCAGCTCTTCGATGTCTGTCATCGGCGCTTCCCGGAGGGTCGGCCGCGGCCCCGGTTGCGGGACGACGGCTGGGAACGCTGAGGGCGCGGCGGACCGACGCCCGCGGGCGCCGCGGCCGCGGCCGCGTCCTCGGGGTCCTCGTCGTCGTGCGACTCGACGGCGGCCGGGGCTTCCAGGGACTCGCCCTTCGCGGCGGCCGAGGCGCGCTTGGCGAGCACGCGCTTCTTGAGGGCCTTCATCTGCGGCTCGAGCTCCTTGAGGTCGGCGACGAGCGGCGTGGCGATGAAGATCGAGGAGTACGCGCCCGCCGCGAGACCGACGAACAGCGACAGCGAGATGTCGTTGAGCATGCCCGCGCCGAGCACACCGCCGCCGATGAACAGCAGTCCTGCGACCGGGAGCAGCGCGACCACCGTGGTGTTGATGGAGCGCACCAGGGTGCTGTTGATCGAGCGGTTGGCGACCTCGCTGTATGTCCAGCGCGTCTGTTTGGTGAGGTCCTTCGTCTGTTCCTTGAGGCTGTCGAAGACGACGACCGTGTCGTAGAGCGAATAACCGAGGATGGTCAGCAGACCGATCACGGTGCCTGGTGTGACTTCGAAGCCGACGAGGGCGTAGATGCCGACCGTGATGGTGATGTCGTGGATGAGGGCGACGAACGCGGCCAGGGCCATGCGCCACTCGAAGGCGATCGCCAGATAGATCACCACCAGGACCAGGAAGATCCCCAGTCCCTGCCAGGCCTTGTCGGCGATCTGGTCACCCCAGCTGGGTCCGACCAGCTCGGCGGCGATGTTCTCCGGGTCGACCTTCAGGTCCTCGGCGAGCTGTGTCTTGATCGAGTCGGACTTGTCCGTGTCCACGCCGGCGATCTGGATGCGCAGCCCGCCCGTGCCGAGTTCCTGCACGATCGCGTCGTGGCCGGCCGCCTCTTCGGCGTACTCCTCTGCCTGGGACGCGGAAATGCTGGTCTTCGGGGTGTTGAAGACGGCACCGCCCTCGAACTCGATGCCCATGTTCAGGCCGCGCACCGCCAGGCCGACGATGGCCGTGATGGTGATCAGGATCGAGATGCCATACCAGAGCTTGCGCTTGCCGACGAAGTCGTAGCCGACCTCACCGCGGTAGAGACGGGCGCCGAGGTTGCCGAGCTTCGACATCTCACGCCTCCTTCGGGTCGACGGGAGCGGACACGCGGCGGGAGCGGCGCAGGGGTGGCTTGGCACCGAGGCGCTTCGGGTCCAGTCCGGACCAGCTGTGGCCGCTCGCGAAGAACTTCTTGCGGGCGAGGATCGTCATCAGTGGCTTGGTGAAGAAGAAGACGACGACCACGTCGAGCAAGGTGGTCAGGCCCAACGTGAACGCGAAGCCCTGGACCTTGCCGACCGTGACGATGAAGAGCACGGCGGCGGCGAGGAACGACACGAAGTCGGAGACCAGGATGGTGCGCCGGGCACGCGGCCAGCCCCGTTCGACGGCGGGGCGCAGCGTACGGCCCTCTCGGATCTCGTCACGGATACGTTCGAAGAACACGATGAACGAGTCCGCCGTGATACCGATCGCGACGATCGCGCCACAGACCGCGGGCAGGTTCAGCGCGAAGCCGATGGCCGGGCCGAGCAGCGACATGAGCACGTACGTCAGAGCCGCGGAGACCAGAAGTGAGGCGATCGCGATGAGTGACAGGCCGCGGTAGTAGGCCACCAGGTAGATGATGACCAGAGCGAGGCCGATGGCGCCGGCGATCAGACCGGCCTCCAGTTGGTCGCCACCGAGCGCGGCGGTGACCGTGGTGACGCTGGCCTCCTTGAAGGAGATCGGCAGCGCACCGTACGACAGGATGTTCGCCAGTTCCTCGGCGGACTGCTGGTTGAAACCACCGGAGATCTGGGCCTGACCGCCGGTGATCGCCGAGTTGACCGACGGAGCCGAGACGATCTCACCGTCGAGCACGATGGCGAACTGGTTCTGCGGCGGGGTCTGGCCGACGAGCTTGCCGGTGACGTCGGCGAACTGCTTGCTGCCGGTCTTGTCGAAGTCCATCTGGACGATCCAGCCCTCGCCGGTCTGGGTCTGGAAGACGGCGCTGGCGTCGTCGACCTGCTCACCCTTCACGGCGACCGGCCCGAGCACGTACTTGTACTGGGACTTCGGGTCGCAGGCGACGACGGACTCGGAGTTCCCCGCCCTGCTGGCCTTCTCGCTCGCTGCCGCGCGGCCCTTCTTCGTGGAGCAGTCCAGCGCGTCCAGCTGCTTCTGCAGGTCAGCGGCAGCGGCGCTACCGTCGTCGGAGGGTTCGGCCGACGGGGAAGGGCTGCCGCTGGGCGTCGTGGAGGGGGACGGGGCCGCCTTGGTGTCATCCTTCGCGGCGAGGCCCTCCGTCACCGCGCGTCCCTGGGACGTGGCGGTCGCGGAGGGAGTCGGCGACTTGGAATTCCCGGAGGCGGAGGGAGCGGGCGACGTGGAGTTCCCGGAAGGGGTCGGCGACGGAGAGGCTTCACCAGTACCCGCCGGCGCCCCTGTCAGGACCGGACGGAAGTAGAGCTTGGCGGTGGTGCCGACCTGATCGCGGGCCTGCTGGGAGTTCGTGCCCTTGGGGATGTTGACGATGATGTTGCGATCGCCCTGGGTCTGGACCTCCGCCTCGGAGACACCCAGACCGTTGACCCGGCGTTCCATGATGCCGACCGCGGTGTTCATGTTGGTCGGGTTGATCGCGTTCTTCTGACCGGGCTCGTTCTGCGCCTCGAGCGTGATGCTCGTGCCGCCGGCGAGGTCGATGCCGAGGCGCGGCGTCGTGTGCCCGGAGGCGAACATGCCGCCGGTGAGCGCCACGATCGCGATCAGCATCAGGGCCAAAGTGCGCCCCGGCCTCCCCTGGGCGCTCTGCTTTCGGCCCTTCTTGGGTGCTGCCACCTTCTCGTTCTCCCTCGTTGTCCGCCCGGCGACGGGGCACCTGCGCGGACGGCAATGAAATGGTGTCGAGATCCCGCGCGAAGCCACATGATCCGGGGACCGCGGTGCGCGAGCGGCGCACTCCGCGGTCCCCGGTCATGACTACTTCGCGTCGGACTCGCCGTCGGACTTCTTCAGCTCTGCGTCATCGGCCTTCTTCGGCTCATCGTCGGCGGTCTCGTCGGCCGCGTCCTTCTTGCCGAGGTCGATGGGCTTGTCGTCGGAAGAGTCGGCGGGCTCGTCGGTCTCGGTGAGGGAGGAGGCGTCGTCCGGGACGACGGCTTCGTCGGTCTTGAGGTCGTGCTCGACGCCGTGGACGATGCGGTTGTACTCGTCGTCGCTGAGGACGGCACCGATGGCGTTCTTGGCGAAGAGCAGGTCGATGCCCGGGCCTGCGTCAAGGAGGACCGTGTCCTCGTTGACCTCCTTCACCGTCGCGTACATGCCGCCGATCGTGCGGACGCCGGAGCCGGGCTGCATGTCGTTGCGCATCTGCGCAGCCGCTTGCTGCTTCTTCTTGGCCGACCGGGTCATCAGGAACATGGCCCCGATGAGCACGATGAACGGGAGGAGGGTCACGAGACTCACGGGTCGGAACTTCCTTCATTCGACCGCGATGGGGAGCGGCCTGATGGATGGGGGTCTGTGCGCCACCGACAAAGGCGGCATCGGCGGAGTCTAAGCGAGTCCGCACGCAAGGAACAACGCCCAGCATGGCACCGTGGTTCCTCGCCCGGCGAGTACGCACGCCGTCACGCCCCGAACAGGTCCTGTTGTCCGTTTCCACCAGCGGACGGGCCGGGGCGGGTGAGGCCGAAATGCGCCCATGCGGCCGGTGTGGCGACGCGGCCGCGGGGGGTGCGGGCCAGCAGCCCCTCACGCACGAGGAAGGGCTCGGCGACCTCCTCGACCGTCTCGCGCTCCTCCCCCACGGCGACCGCGAGCGTGGACAGGCCGACGGGTCCGCCGCCGAACAGCTTGAGCAGGGCTTCGAGGACGGCGCGGTCGAGGCGGTCGAGGCCGCGGTCGTCCACCTCGTACACGGCGAGGGCCGCCTTGGCGATGTCGCGGGTGATGACGCCGTCGGCCTTGACCTGGGCGTAGTCGCGGACGCGGCGCAGCAGGCGGTTGGCGATACGGGGCGTGCCCCGGGAGCGGCCGGCGATCTCGGCGGCTCCCTCGGTGCCGATCTCCACGTCGAGCAGGTGCGCGGAGCGGTGGATGACGCGCTCCAGCTCGGCAGGTTCGTAGAACTCCATGTGGGCGGTGAAGCCGAAGCGGTCGCGCAGCGGGGGCGGCAGCAGGCCCGCGCGCGTGGTGGCGCCGACCAGCGTGAAGGGCGGCAGTTCGAGCGGGATGGCGGTGGCGCCGGGGCCCTTGCCGACGATGACGTCGACACGGAAGTCCTCCATCGCCATGTAGAGCATCTCCTCGGCGGGCCGCGACATGCGGTGGATCTCGTCGAGGAAGAGGACCTCGCCCTCCTGGAGGGAGGAGAGGATCGCGGCGAGGTCGCCGGCATGCTGGATGGCGGGTCCGCTGGTGATACGGATCGGGGCTTCCATCTCGGCGGCGATGATCATCGAGAGGGTGGTCTTGCCGAGGCCCGGGGCTCCGGAGAGCAGCACGTGGTCGGCGGTGGCGCCACGCGCGCGTGCGGCACGCAGGACGAGGTCGAGCTGCTCGCGGACCTTCTCCTGGCCGATGAACTCGTCCAGGTCCTTGGGACGCAGGGCGGCCTCGACGGCCTGGTCCTCACGGTCGGCGGAGGCGCCGACGAGCCGCTCGGCGGCGCTCTCGTCGGTCGGGTCGTCCCAGTTCACCGAAGTTCACCTCGCAGGGGCGTGCCGGGGACGTCGTCCGGCCGGGGGTCCGGCCCGTGGCGGAGCCGCTGTGGGTCACCGTGTCCCACGGGAAGATGCAGCATTACGTGTGCCTCGCGGTCTGGTAGTTCGTACGGGCGTGCGTGCCTCTTCGCGGAACTCGCTTGCTAGCGCGCTCTGTTGAGGGTCTGCAGGGCGGACTTCAGCAACTGGCCCACCTGGGGAGTCCCTTCGGACGCCTCAGCCTGGGGCGCGACGGCCGAGACCGCCTCGTCGGCCTCCCTTGTCGCGTACCCGAGTCCGATGAGCGCGGCGTGCAACTGCTCGCGCCAGCCGGTGGAGACGGGCGTACCGACGGCCGGGCGGCCCGTGCCGAGAGGTTCGCCGAGGCGGTCCTTGAGCTCCAGGAGGAGCTTCTGGGCGCCCTTCTTGCCGATGCCCGGGACAGCCATGAGCGCCTTCTCGTCACCGGTGGAGATCGCGCGGCGCAGGTCGTCCGGGCTGTGCACGGCGAGCATCGCCTGGGCCAGCCGCGGGCCGACTCCGCTCGCGGTCTGCAGCAGTTCGAAGGTCTGGCGCTCGTCGTCGTCCACGAAGCCGTACAGGGTCAGCGAGTCCTCCCGTACGACGAGGGACGTGGCGAGTTTCGCCTGCTTGCCCATGCGGAGTCCGGAGAGCGTGCCCGGCGTGCACTGGACGGAGATGCCGATGCCGCCCACTTCGACCACCGCGGAGTCGGGGGCGAGGGCGGCGACCGGGCCGCTGACGAAGGCGATCATCGGGGGGCCTTTCGGGCGAGTGACTGAGCCTGCTGCCGGGCCTGTTGGGCCCTGACCTGAGCCTCGCGGGCCTGCGCGTGCGCCTGCTGGAGGCGGTTGGTCGCCGGGGCACGCCAGATGTGGCAGATGGCGAGCGCGAGGGCGTCGGCGGCGTCGGCGGGCTTCGGAGGTGCGTCGAGCCGGAGCAGACGCGTGACCATGGCGCCGACCTGGGCCTTGTCGGCCCGCCCGCTGCCGGTCACGGCCGCCTTGACCTCGCTGGGGGTGTGCAGGGCGACGGGCAGCCCGCGACGGGACGCGCAGAGCATGGCGACGGCGCTGGCCTGGGCCGTGCCCATGACCGTACGTACGTTGTGCTGGCTGAACACCCGCTCCACGGCGACGTATTCGGGCCTGTGCTCGTCGATCCACTGCTCGATGCCCTGCTCGATGGCGACGAGGCGGTGGCCGACATCGGCGTCCGCGGGCGTCCGTACGACCCCGACGCCGAGCATCGTCAAGGGGCGCCCGGCGACGCCTTCGACGACACCGATGCCGCATCGCGTCAAGCCCGGGTCCACGCCCAGTACCCGCATCCGGCCCCCCTCCCCTCTTTGCGGCTGAACCGCCGCCACTCTCGCGGACCTGGTTGAGCACCATCGGGGTTCCTCGATTGATGGTGCGGTCCGTGGACGGTGATCTTTGACTGTCGCCAGGCTAACCGCTGCCACCGACAACGGCGGCGGGCCGGTGGGACATGTCCCACCGGCCCGCCGAAAACTGCTGCTCTCGCGGCGGAGTTACGCGCTGGCCTTCTCCATGACCTCGTCGCTCACGTCGAAGTTGGCGAAGACGTTCTGCACGTCGTCGCTGTCCTCCAGGGCGTCGATCAGCTTGAAGATCTTCTTGGCGCCCTCCTCGTCCAGCTCGACCTGCATGGTCGGGACGAAGTTGGCCTCGGCGGAGTCGTAGTCGATGCCGGCGTCCTGGAGGGCGGTGCGGACCGCGACCAGGTCGGTGGCCTCGCTGAGCACCTCGAAGGACTCGCCCAGGTCGTTGACCTCCTCGGCGCCCGCGTCGAGTACGGCACCCAGGACGTCGTCCTCGGACAGCTCGCCCTTGGGGACGATGACGACGCCCTTGCGGTTGAACAGGTACGAGACGGAACCGGGGTCGGCCATCGAGCCGCCGTTGCGGGTCATGGCGACGCGTACGTCGGAGGCGGCGCGGTTGCGGTTGTCGGTGAGGCACTCGATGAGCACCGCGACACCGTTCGGTCCGTAACCCTCGTACATGATGGTCTCGTAGTCGGCGCCACCGGCCTCGAGACCGGCTCCGCGCTTGACCGCGGAGTCGATGTTCTTGTTCGGGACCGACGACTTCTTCGCCTTCTGGATGGCGTCGTACAGCGTCGGGTTGCCGTCCGGGTCGGCACCGCCCATGCGTGCCGCGACCTCGATGTTCTTGATCAGCTTCGCGAAGAGCTTGCCGCGCTTGGCGTCGATCACGGCCTTCTTGTGCTTCGTCGTGGCCCATTTAGAGTGGCCGGACATCTGCCTGTCTCCTTCGCGTAACCCATCTCTGAACGAACGCCAGAGATCCTACAAGGACTCCGCTGTCCGGTTGCCGCGCACCATGTCGACAAACAGACCGTGCACGCGATGGTCGCCGGTCAGTTCCGGGTGGAACGACGTGGCGAGCGCACTGCCCTGGCGTACGGCGACGATGTGGCCGTCGTGCTCGGCGAGCACCTCGGTCTCGGCACCCACGGACTCGACCCAGGGGGCGCGGATGAAGACGCCCTCTACAGGATCGCCCTCGACGCCCGTCACGTCGACGGCTGCTTCGAAGGATTCGTTCTGCCGTCCGAAGGCGTTGCGGCGCACGATCATGTCGATGCCGCCGATGGTCTCCTGGCCCGAGCGCGGGTCGAGGATCTTGTCGGCGAGCATGATCATGCCCGCGCAGGTGCCGTAGACGGGCATTCCGGCCCGCACGCGCGCGCGGAGGGGCTCCATCACTCCGAAGAGGACGGCCAGCTTGGAGATGGTGGTGGACTCGCCGCCGGGGATGATCAGTCCGTCGATGTCGGCGAGTTCCTCGGGGCGCCGCACCGGCCTGGCCGCGGCGTCGGCCGCGGCCAGGGCGATGAGGTGCTCCCGTACGTCGCCCTGGAGGGCCAGGACGCCTATGACAGGTGCTTCAGTCATGTCTCTGTGGTGCCTTACCAGCCGCGGTTGGCGTAGCGCTCGGCCTCGGGGAGGGTGTCGCAGTTGATGCCGACCATGGCCTCACCCAGGTTGCGGGAGGCGTCCGCGATGATCTTGGGGTCGTCGTAGAAGGTGGTGGCCTTCACGATGGCGGCGGCGCGCTTGGCCGGGTCGCCCGACTTGAAGATGCCGGAGCCGACGAAGACGCCCTCCGCGCCGAGCTGGCGCATGAGCGCGGCGTCGGCGGGGGTGGCCACACCACCGGCGGAGAACAGCACCACCGGGAGCTTGCCGAGCTCGGCGACCTCCTTGACCAGCTCGTACGGGGCGCGCAGGTCCTTGGCGGCGGCGTACAGCTCGTTGTTGTCGTAGCCGCGCAGCCTGGCGATCTCGTTCTTGATCTGGCGCAGGTGGCGGACGGCCTCGACGACGTTGCCCGTGCCGGCCTCGCCCTTGGAGCGGATCATGGCCGCGCCCTCGGCTGTGCGGCGCAGGGCCTCGCCCAGGTTGGTGGCGCCGCAGACGAACGGCGTGGTGAAGGCCCACTTGTCGGAGTGGTTGACCTCGTCGGCCGGGGTGAGGACCTCGGACTCGTCGATGTAGTCGACGCCGAGGGACTGCAGGACCTGGGCCTCCACGAAGTGGCCGATCCGCGACTTCGCCATCACGGGGATGGACACGGCTTCGATGATGCCCTCGATCATGTCCGGGTCGGACATGCGGGCCACGCCGCCGTCCTTGCGGATGTCGGCCGGCACCCGCTCCAGGGCCATGACTGCGACGGCGCCCGCGTCTTCGGCGATCTTCGCCTGCTCCGGGGTGACGACGTCCATGATCACGCCGCCCTTGAGCTGCTCGGCCATGCCGCGCTTCACGCGCGCGGTGCCGGTTTCGGGGGCCTGGGCGGAGTTGGAGAGCGTGCTGGACACGGGTTGACCTCACTCGGTGAAAGAGGGCTTCTGCAGACACCGAGGAAACGCGACGGGACCAGGCCACTGCAAGGGCCAATGGAGAGGCGGTGGCACGTTTTGGGGGCGCGGGTGCCGGGAGATACAGGCGGTTGCCATCTCCCGCAGCGGTCACTCGGGCACGTCGCCGCAGGTTGGCGGCCGGTACTGTTGCCCGGATGTGCGATTCCACGGGGGACGGCGCGAACGGCGGTGAGCCGTGGGACGCCGCAGCACCGCTGGTGCGGGCCGCACAGGCCGGGGATGCCCTGGCGATGGATGATCTGCTGGTGTTGGTGACTCCGTACGTGACGAGGTTGTGCCGTCCGATCGCACCGGTCGACTGGGCGGATGCGGTTCAGGAGTCGTTGGTGGCGGTTTTCAAGGGCTTGCGGGGACTGCGTGATCCGCGGGCGTTCTACGGCTGGGTGCGCACCGTCACCGTTCGAGAGGCAGTGCGGCAGGCGCGGCGCACCGCGGTCGAGCAGCCGGCCGACCCCGATGACATCGCGCGGCTGGGAGGGCTGCTGTCCGACGACGGCGGAGAGCTGTCCGCACACGTGCGGGATGTGCTCGCTCGGTTGCCGGTCCAGCATCGTGCGGTACTGGTGTTGCGCGAGTTGGAGGGACTTGATGAACGCAGCGCGGCCGAACTGCTGCAGGTCGCCCCTGGCACGGTCAAGTCCCGCCTGCATCGCGCACGTTCCTCGTTCCGGAAGGCGTGGTCGCGATGAGCACCGACTCGGTGGCACGGCTGCGGGTGATGGCCGCGGGGCTGCGGGCCGCGCTGTATGCCGAGGAGCGGATCGACCTGCCGTACGACCGTGTGTGGGGGGTCGTCGCGGACCTGGAGGGTGAACTGCCGCACCTCGTCCCCTTCCTCCGGGAATTCCGCGTCCCGCCGGGCGACAGCGACCGCAAGGCGGCTTTGGCGGTAGGAGTGTTGGGTGTGCGCGAAACCTTCGAGGTGCGACTGGCGCCCGGCTGGTGCCTGATGCAGTCGCGACTGGTCGTGGGCGGCATGGCCGCCGTGGCGGAGAGCGGTGGGACACGCTTCGCGGTGCTCGGCGCAACGCGCCCCGCCCTCCTCCAACCGGTCCAGCGGATGTACGGCGGTCTGCTCGGCAAACGACGCGGCCGGGCCTTCATCCACACGGTCGCGCAGCGGGCCGCGCTGCGCTAGGTGGATTGCCTAGGACCGGCCGGTGAACAGCTTCTGCAGCGCCTCGGCAACCACCTCCGGCCGTTCCTGAGGCAGGTAATGGCCCGCGGCCGGCACGAGTCGTACGGTCAGGTCGTCCGCGTACCGCTCGGCTCCGTCCAGCAGCGACGGCGCGATCACGTTGTCGCGTTCTCCGCCGAGGAGGACCGTGGGGACGGTCAGCCGATGACCGCGCCAGGTGCCGCGCACCAGGGCAGGGACGTCCCGTAGCACGTACTGCCAGAACAAGGCCTGTCCGGCATGCGCACTGGCGCTGGTTGCCGCGCTGAACTCCTCGAGTTCCGCCTCCTGCCAGGCCGACCGGTCGGCGACCTGGTGACGCAGCAGAAAGCGGGTGAAGGCAGGCCAGTGGCGAAGCACGGCGCTGCCGATCACCGGGTACTCGATGCACGCGGTGAACCACATCCGCCAGAGATTCGGCAGTATCGCCCGCTGACGCGACCACGGATGGGCCATGTTGAGGGCCAGATAGCCGCGGAACCTCTCCGGCGCCCGCAGGCACAGACGGAAACCGAGGTGGGCACCCCAGTCGTGTCCGACCAGACCCACCCGTTCCAGGCCGAGTGCGTCGAGCAGCGCGAGCGTGTCCTCGGCCAGGCTGTCCATGTCATAGCCGCGACGCGTCTGTCCGGACCAGCCGAAGCCGCGAAGATCCGGGCAGATCAGCCGGTGATCGGCCGCGACCAGGGCGGCGACCTTGCGCCAGGCGAACCAGTGCTGCGGGAATCCGTGCAACAGCAGGAGCGGTTCGCCGGTGCCGTATTCGGCAACGTGCAGCCGGGTGCCCCTGACCTCCAACCAGCGGTGCTCGACGCCTTCGTCCTGCGGAAGTGGTCTGTCGGACGCAGTCGTGCTCGGTGCCATGACGAGCCCCTCTCGTGTCGGTGCGGACCGCGACTGGTCCGCACCGACACGTCAGGAGTCGGGCCGAGGCCGAAAGGTTCCCTCGAACTCGGCACCGGCATCGGCATCGGCATCGGCCGGATCGCACTGCCGCTCACGAACGGTGGCGGCCGGCCGCCCCAGCCCAAACCCATACCC